>NZ_FMXF01000024.1:0-96754 GCF_900103435.1 Sinorhizobium sp. NFACC03 | reverse complement strand
TTGGTATCGCGGCGAGTCTGGACAATCTCGTCGAGAACGTAGCCGTCCTGGTCAACGGCACGCCAAAGCCAATGTTTCCGGCCGCCGATGGAAATCACCACCTCGTCCAGATGCCAGATATCTTTTCGCGACGGCTTCTTTCGGCGCAACCGCTTCGCGTAAGCCGCACCGAATTTGAGACCCCATCGCCGGATCGTTTCATATGAAACGACGATGCCGCGCTCCAACAGCATTTCCTCGACCAGCCGCAGGCTCAAAGGGAACCGGAAATACAGCCAGACCGCATGGGCGATAATCTGACGTGGAAAACGGTGGTTCTTGTAACTGAACGTCGGTTGGCTCATCCACGCCCAATTATCCGCCAACCATTAAGTCATCAACAACGTGACATCGCCCAACGTCGTCCTCGTCGGCGGCACGGGAATCGGAAAGAGCCATCTGGCCATTGCGATTGCCCGTGCACTGATCCGCAATGGGACACGCGGGCGCTTCTTCAATGTCGTCGATCTGGTCAATCGGTTGGAAACGGAAACCCGCAGCGGCAAGCAGGGGCGGACGGCCGACTATCTCAACCGTCTCGACTTCATCATCCTCGACGAACTCGGCTATCTGCCATTTGCCCAGTCCCGGTGGCCAACTGCTGTTCCATCTGATCAGCAGGCTCTACGAGCGCACCTCGATCATCGTCACCACGAACCTGGCCTTTGGAGAATGGCCGACAGTGTTCGGCGACGCCAAAATGACGACGGCGCTCCTCGACCGCCTGACCCACCACTGCGAGATCGTCGAAACCGGGAACGAGTCCTGGCGCTTCAAGAACCGCTCTCAAAGCTAAAGCCGAAGACACCCATTACCCGCACTTGGCCTACCCGCTGCAACCCCGGCCAGCGCCGGGCAGGCCAAGCGCTGATCTACACCACCAGGGGGGTCAAAATTGGATGCCGATAAGGGGTGAATTTTGGACGCTGATTGACACGAGACAGGCCGGCCACGCGTCATTGCGAGAAGCCGTAGCGGAGAAGGTCCTTTGCGTTCCGGAGGCGGAAGTCTGCGAAGTCGATCATTGCGACAGGGCGATATTGGTACCCCATGGATTCGACGGCGATCGACAGCCACACCGGGGGCGATGGCTCCTCTTGTCCAACATCGATCAGAAAGGATCCGTCGTCCCCCGCAAGGACGAAGAAGTCGAGCTGATACTCGTCATCGCCGTTTCGCAGCAGCGGCGGCGCCGTGCCCCATCGGGCGACATCTGGATCGAGATCGAGCAGGCAGGCAAAATCCCTCGCCTACTGCGATCGAAACAAGGCGGGACCATCGCACTTGATGGTCGCCAGCGGGGTATATGTTGGTGAAAGCGTGACCTTGTGTGGGACACCATCGTCCCTCCGGTCATTCGAGACACTCTTCATGGCATCCCTCGTAACGAAACGCAGAACTGGTCGACACCGGGTATGCCCGGAGTGCGTCAGCGTATTCGGAACGAGGTGCGCGCGAAGGTGATCATGGGCAGGAACGAATATAGAACATGGGCAAGGGCGTCAAGGACCTTCATGGGCTTTACGTGCGGGCCACTTTCCGCGCTAGCGCCAGAAACCCGAACAGGTGGGGCGATCGGTTGTCGCGCCGGTAGTTCAGCGAGAGCTTGGTGCCTGGGTTGAATCCCTCAAAATTCCGGTAGACGACCCCGGTTCGCTCGTTTAGGGCGACCGACTGCGGCACGATGCAAACACCCACGCCGACCGAGACGAGACTGATTGCGGTCAGGAAGTCTTGAGCCATCACCTGTGAGGCAGGGATGAAGCCGTTTCGCTTGCAGACGTCGAGAACGTAGTCCGCATAGCTCGGCCTCGGCCGTCGCGGGAAAAGCACGAACGTCGTATCTCGCAGCTCCCCGAGTTTCAATGGATCTGGAACATTGGCGTATCTGTCTGGCAGCGCAAGGACCAGGGACTCCTCGATCAACGTCTCGGATTTCAGCTCCGGATCCTCGATCGCGGGACGCGCGACAGCAATATCGATCTCCCGTTGGATCAGTGCGCGCTGCAGCTCGGCGTTGTTCATGGCAGAGAGAGCCAGCTCGATATCCGGATGGGCGAGTCGAAATGCCTTGATGATGTTGGGGAGGACGCCGAACGTCGCAGTGCCGACGAAGGCGATCCGGAGACGCCCTGCAACCCCCTCGCCGATGCGCCTCACCTCGCGCTCCGTCTGGTCGACGCGCTCGAGTATTTCTCTTGCCCGTTCCTGAAGCAACTCGCCGGCTTGGGTGAGCCTTATCTGGCTGCGGCTGCGGTCAAACAGGATCGCGCCTATCTCCTTTTCGAACTGAGCGATCTGGCGACTGAGCGGGGGCTGGGCAATGCCTAGCCGCGCGGATGCCCGGCCGAAATGCAGCTCTTCCGCCACCGCCAGAAAATAACTCAGCCGTTTGAAGTCCATCATCGTCCGTCAGGCATGAGCCAGCTCCGCCTGGGAGTGCCTCATAAGCTCCAGCGCCTCCTGAAAATAGGGTCGGAATGCGGAAGGGTTCTCGCTCATCGGAAAATGTCCAAGATCCTTCATGATGGCAAGGGTGGCGCCGTCAATCGCTTCCGCCGTACGGCGGGCGTCCTCGGGTGTGCAGGTCAGGTCGTATTCTCCGCACATGATATGCACCGGCGTTTTTCTCGTGTCGATCATTCCCAGCCTGCCGGTGAGGCTGTCATCCTTCGTGTAGAAACTGAGATCGCCGCGGAACACACCCGGCCCCGATTGCATGAACATCCACTGGGTGTTCCAGCGTTCGACAGACGGCGCCTGGGGAGCAATATTGGCCGACACGAGGGCGGCGCCCATCTCTCCGCCGTGGGCGTCGGGACGATGGAACCAGTCGATGTCATACCAAGCGGGCTGGAAATCGGACGCCTCGATGGCGATGAACCCGGCAAAGCGATCGGGATGCAGCGCCGCCAGTTGCAGAGCGATCCGGCCTCCCATGGAGCACCCCGCGAGCAGTGGCTTCTCCAGCCCCAGCGCACTGCAAAACGAGAGCACTGTTTCAATGTAGGTTCCGGTGGTCAGCAGGTATTCCGCCGTCTCGAAACCTTCCGGCGGCAGGGACTTGCCGTGCCAGGGCATGTCGAATGCCAGGAAGCGGTGCGAACTGGTGAACGCCTCGTCGTTGAGAATGAACCGCCATTGGCGGGTATCGGCTCCGGCGGTATGCAGGCAGACAACCGGGCGGCCCTGGCCGGCTTCCTCGAAGTAAACCCGCAATGGTGTGCCATCGACGGTCAGGCGGACATACCGGCCGGTGATCGGTTCGAGCGACGATGTCATGGGCGTTCCTCCCGTCGACCCAGTGCCATGAATTCCTTGAAATAGCGCAGGTTCTTCACGAGAGTCAGAATGTCTCCGTCGATGCGGCCGTGCCCATATTTCACGAGGCCGAAGATGTCATGGTACCCAGGCTCTGGCAGCGGGTGCCAGAATTTGTCCAGCGCCTCACCTTTGACCCTGAGCGCGAAGCGCCACGGCAGTTTCTTGCTCGGACCTTCCTTGATCTCAACCACGCGGCCCTTCTCGAAGGTGAGGTAGAATTCATCCCGGTCTATTTCGAGCAGCACGGTCTCGTTGAACAGGCGCCCGAGGCGCAGGAGATGAGGGGTGGCGTTGAGCCTCTCCGCCATGTCTTCGAGTTTGAACCGATGGAGTGCGTACGGCATTTCCGGTGTCATTGGCTTCCTGCCTTGCGCGCCATGAAGCGTACCTTGTCTTCGTCGAGGGTCATGCCGAGGCCAGGACCAGTCGGCACATGGATCTCGAACTCCTCGAAGACCAGCGGCTCCGCGACCAGATCGTCCACGAGAATACGGGGACCGAAGTGCTCGCTTCCCCATTCGAGCTTGGGAAGCGTCGAAAACACAGCCATGTGCGCTGCTGCGCCGATGCTGCTTTCCAGCAGGCATCCGCCGTAAAGCTCGATGCCGAATGCCTGCGCGATGCCGGCCGCTCGCTTGAGCTCAAGGAGCCCACCGCTTTTCACCAGCTTGAGGGAATAAACGCTTCCGCAGGCCTGCGAGGCGACGCTCGCCAGTTCCGTGTTGGTGAAGGCCGCCTCGTCGATGAGAAGCGGGATGCGGGTTCGGGAAGCGACGCGCGCCATGGCATCGCGTTGGGATGCCGGAACCGGTTGCTCGATCAGCGCCACGCCAAGTTCCTCGAGCGCCGGAAAGAGCCTGATGCACAGAGCTTCCGTCCACGCTTGATTGACATCGACGATCAGCCTCACGTCGTCGCCCAAGCCGCCGCGCAAGTGTTGCAGTCGCTTGACATCGGCATCCGGCGTGTTGAAGCCGAGTTTGATCTTGAAGTCCCTGTGCTGACGCAGACGTAGCTTCTCGCGTGCTTCTTCCAGTTCCTGCCCGGCATCGCCGGAGGCAAGCGCCCAGATCACGCCGATTCTGTCGCGGACCTGCCCGCCGAGCAATGCACTGGCGGGCAGGCCGAGCGTGCGTCCGACGGCATCGAACAGTGCCGACTCAACGGCCGCCTTCGCAGCGAAATTGCGCGTGGCCGCCTTTGACATGCGCACCGCATTAGCCTCGAACAGCATGGCATTCTGATCGGCGAGTGCGGGGGCGAGATAGTTCTCGATGACCGCCTGTATCGACTCCACGCTCTCCTCAGCCCAACGTGGCCCGCCGAGCGTGGATGCCTCGCCGATGCCCGTGACGCCGTTCTCAAGGCGAACCCTCACGAGGACAAATCCCTGGTGGGCAATCTCCGTATTCGAAAGCTTGTGCCGACGAATGGTAGGAGCCTCGAGAATGGTCGCCACAATGGAGCGAACCCGCATGTCCCGGGCGTTGACCGCAGAGTGGTCCGGAATTGAGGATGGTTCAGCGCTGGCGAGGGGCATTTTCCTATTGCCTTTCGAGCTGATCCGCTGAGACACGTCTCGGCGGATCGATGCTTGAGTGCTTGTTTGTTGATTACTCGGCGGCGACAGCGATAGCGCCCGCGGCCGGCTTGAGCTTGAAATCGAATTCCATAACAAGGTCGGTATCCGCGCCGGCTGCGGCCTTGTCCATCTTGCCGATAAGGCTTTCCTTGACTGCGAACACCGAGTCGTTGTCGAGATACTTGGTGTCAGCGTCATAGATCTGCGAGACGAGGCTTTGATAGCCATCCTTCTTGAGCATGAAGTGGATATGGCCTGGCCGCCACGGGTGGTGGCCCATATAGTTCAGCAGCTCTCCGGCGGCTCCATCATAGGGGATCGGATAAGGAACCGGCCGAATGCCGACGAATTCGTATTCGCCTCTTTCGTCGGTCAAGAAGCGGCCGCGAAGATTGTAGTCGGGCTGCTCAGGATCCTGCTGTTCATAGAGGCCGTTCGGAGCATCCTCCCAAACGTCGATCGTCACGCCCTCAACGGGACGCCCGGCGGTATCGCGCACGGTTCCGCGGACACGCACGGTCTCGGAGCCTTCGAAGCTCTTCTGAACAATGGAGGCGCCTTTCGGCAAAACCGGCGGGTTGTCTCGATAGAACGGCCCGAGGACAGTAGATTCGCTCTCACCATCCGTCACGGTGTGGTCGAGCATGTCGACCAGAACTTCGACGCCCAGGATGTCGGAAAGCAGAATGAACTCGTTGCGAGCGTCATCAGAGATGTGTCCGGCGCGGACGAGGAATTGACAGGCTTCAATCAGCTCCGCGTGGGTGATCTTCGCTTCGATGCAGAAGGCGTGGATGTGACGGATGAGGCTCTCAAGAATCTCACGGTTTCGGGCCGGGATATCCGAAGACAGCGCGGCGATTACAACATCCGAGATGTTTTTCTGGGTTACGTTTCGCATTTTCTCCTCCTTGCAAACTGTAAGTATGCGGCTCATCCTCACCACATAAACTCGGTCTCGACCTGCAGCAGGCCAGCCGTAGTCTTTCGCGTATTTTCCATGGCGCCGAATTTGCCTTTGAAGAAAAGCAGTGGTTCGTCGCCTCCGCTTCCCGCGAGCGACTGAACATGGCCCACGAAAATCGTGTGATCGCCGGCGAGGATTTCGTCGTGGACGATGGCCGAGAACGTGACGATCGCGCCGCGGATCACTGGAAGGTCATCGAGAGTGTCGAACAGATCATGCAGCTCCGCGTTTGGCTTGCCTGCGAAATGCCAGGCCACGGCGTCCATGCCGGACGCAAGAACGCTGACGGCGAAGCGGCCCGATTTTTGGATCTTCTCCAGCATTCGAGCCTTCTCGGCGATTGAGATGGCAATCAGTGGCGGATCGAGAGAAATCGACATGAACGCGTTCGCGGTCATGCCGTGATCGTGGCCGTCGCAGTGGGTCGTGATGATGTTCACACCGGTCGCGAAGACACCACAGGCGTCGCGAAACGTGCGGGGATCAAGCAGTCGCATGGTGCCCTCCATTGTCATTGGATCCTCGAAACGGCGGAAGCTCCGACCATCCTTCCAGTCGTTCCGCCTCCAGGAAGCGTCCTGCGGCCCTAAGGGCTCGAATCCGGGTGCTCGATACGACCTCTCCAGACTCGCAGCATACGGCCGGAAGGATGCGAGTATCGAAGTGGCTGGCGAGCAACGCCGGGTTTCCCTTCTTGCAGGAACCGAAGCGAAAATCCGAGCCGAGCCAAATGACCCGCGGCGAAATCCGACCGATTTCGCGAATGAAATCATTTGCTGTGCGGGCCCGATAGGCTGCGTCGAAACGGGCGACGACAATGTAATTGGGGCCGAGGGCGCTTATCCGCTCGATTTTCTCATCGATCGAATTGAGGGGGCGGGCACCGCACAGCAGGGCCTTGGGAGGCGGATCGAATGTGTAGACGACCGAGGGAACGCCGAGACTTTGCGCATTTAGCACAGCCGACCGGATCAACGCCTGATGGCCACCATGAACTCCGTCAAAGGCTCCGATCGTCAGAGCCGATCCGGAGAGCGTCAATTCTGTCTCATCGTGAATCTGCACATGAATGCGGGGGTGATGATCCATGGTCTCCTCCCATGTTCCCAGCCGTGGCGCCTTCTCCAGCGCCATCGATGAGTAAATCTAGCGCCTGACGGCATGCTCTGCGATGCCTGAAGCGGTATCGCATGATACCTATCAATCGCTCCCTTTAAGCGCATAGTTCTCTTCCTCGGAAAGGGAAGGAGTGCCCTTTCGGATCAAAGCGCCGCACCGGCACGCAGCCCACCCGGCCAAAATGGAGGAGTAACGACATGCACAATCTGGCTATCGCGTCCGAGGAGAACGCAAACTCGACCGACGCCTACACCGGTTCGGAGTTCCTGGAGAGCATTCAGGACGGCCGCGAGATCTACATCTATGGTGAGCGCGTCAAGAACGTCACCGAGCATCCGGCATTTCGGAATTCCGCGCGCATGGTGGCGCGCTGGTACGATCGCTTCCATGAAAAGAAGAAGGAAATCGGCGTGCTGACCGACACGGGGTCGGGCAAGTTGACGCATCCCTTCTTTCTCGGCTCCAAAACGAGCGAAGACCTCATCAAGTCACGAGACACTATTGCCGAGCTGCAGAAGGTCTCCTACGGCTGGATGGGCCGGTCCCCGGACTACAAGGCCTCGTTCCTCGGAACGCTGGGTGCGAATTCCGACTTCTACGGCGAATACGCCCAGAATGCGCGTGCCTGGTACGCCCGTACGCAGGAACGGCTCGACTATTGGAATCACGCTATCGTCAATCCGCCGATCGACCGTGACCGCCCGATCGAGGAGGTTCGCGACGTCTTCATGCATGTGGAGAAGGAAACGGACAAGGGGCTCATCGTCTCGGGAGCCAAGGTTGTCGCGACCGGCTCGGCCCTCACGCACTACAATTTCATCGCCCACTACGGCATCCCGATCAAGGACAAGTCCTTCGCGCTGATCTTTACCGCGCCGATGGACTCGCCAGGCATCAAGCTCATTGCCCGCTCGTCATACGAGTTCAACGCGGCCGCGACCGGATCGCCGTTTGACTACCCGCTTTCGAGCCGTCTGGACGAGAACGACTCCATCCTCGTCTTCGACAAGGTCCTGGTGCCCTGGGAGAACATCTTCATCTATGGAGACGTCGACAAGATCAACCAGTTCTTCCCGGCATCGGGCTTCGTCCCGCGCTTCACGCTGCATGGCCTTACGCGTCTGTCGGTGAAGCTCGACTTCATCGCAGGCCTCTTCTCTATGGCTGTCGAAGCAACGGGTTCGAAGGATTTTCGCGGCGTGCAGGCCGGCGTCGGCGAGGTCATCGCGTGGCGCAACACATTTCATGCACTGGGTGATGCGATGGTGAAGTCGCCCGTTCCGTGGCAGGGAACCGAAGGCTACAACCTGCCGAACCTCAATGCCGGTCTTGCCTATCGCGTGCTGGCCCCGATGGCATATCCGCGCATCAAGGAGTTGATCGAGCGTCACGTCGCGAGCGGCCTGATCTATCTGCCGTCTAGTGCTGCGGATTTCGAGAGTGAGGCTATTCGTCCATACCTCGACCGCTTCGTCCGTGGCTCGAACGGCTATGCCGCGCTCGACCGGGTCAAGCTCCTGAAGCTTCTATGGGATGCCATCGGCACGGAGTTCGGCGGTCGCCATGAGCTCTATGAGCGCAATTACGCTGGCAACTATGAAAACCTCAGGATCGAGACCTTAGGGGCGGCGACGGTAACCGGCGATCTCGATTCCATGCAGTCCTTGGTGAAAGACTGCATGAGCGAATATGACCTGTCCGGATGGACGGGTTCTGATTTGATAAATCCGGATGACATTAGCCTGGTCGGCCGGGGTACAGTCCAGGCAGCCTAGTGGTTCCATGGCAAGCTTGGTTCGGCTTCGCCTTACCGTAGCTCCAAATACTTGTCGCATGCCT
The DNA here is from genome assembly GCF_900103435.1 of Sinorhizobium sp. NFACC03. Lineage (NCBI taxonomy): Bacteria > Pseudomonadati > Pseudomonadota > Alphaproteobacteria > Hyphomicrobiales > Rhizobiaceae > Sinorhizobium > Sinorhizobium sp. NFACC03. Next base: position 87,884 of record NZ_FMXF01000024.1, on the reverse strand, counting down.
CCAACCCTTGAGAACTGGGTTGGAGGCATGGGGATTTTGAGGTCGACCAGATCAAGGAAGCGGTCGACACGGTCGGGGGCAGCCCTCTACCATCCATTCGTTCGCCGTGATCCGCTTCTCCGACGGATTTCTGGCGGCTGACCGGTTCGAGTAGAACGACCCGAGATATCAGCCACTGCGGACCTTTGCGCCCTCGACAAGCAATGGCCGACTTGGGTCGCACTTTGCCGTCTACAGGGAGACTATCCAACGGCTGTTGTGTCGCGAAATCCGCCAAAAATCCCTATCGTATGAAAGTTGTCATGGTCGCTAGTGTAAACCGCCTGATCGCTTAAGGTAGTCTTTCGCTCCCTCCCGCAAACGAACCCTTATTGCTGAAGGACGCAGCTATCGCTGGATCGCACGCGATCTCGGGATCAGCAAGAACACCGTCAGCGACGTCGTCAGACGCAATCGCGCACCCGTCGAATGATTGGTTTGATAGCGCCGGTTGCAGGGTCAGCAAAAGTCTCTATCGTGCATCTCAATGTAGTCGTGGAATACCAAGATGAACACATTAAGCCGACCAGACCTCAGCGATATTAAAAAAGGAGACTGGGTAGATCGGCGTTTGCCTAAGGCATGGCGACCTTACACAAGGCTTGCACGGCTAGACCGTCCAGTAGGAATATGGCTCACACTGTTCCCTTGCTGGGCGGCGCTCGTCCAAGCGTCGCACGGGATTCCCGAGCTTCGACACTTGATCGTCTTTACTCTCGGCGCATTGCTGATGAGAAGTGCTGGTTCGACCGTGAACGACATCGCTGATCGAAAGTTCGACGGACACGTTGAACGAACACGATTTCGCCCCTTGGTGAGTGGGCAAATTAATGTTCCACAGGCGATTCTATTTCTTCTGGCACAACTCGTGCTGGCTGCATCGCTATTGCTTTTCCTGTCACCCTTTACCCTCTTGGTCGCTATCTGCGTTCTGCCTCTCGTCTTGATATACCCCCTCTGCAAGCGCTTCACGTACTGGCCTCAAGCCGTTCTTGGTGCGGCATTCAACTGGGGAATGCTCATGGCGTGGTCGGAGATCGCAGGAAAGATTCCGGCTGGCGCTTTCCTGACATGGGTCGGAGCAATCGCATGGCAGATTGGCTACGATACCGTATACGCCTACGTCGATATGAAAGACGACACGCGGTTGGGTTTGAAATCGACAGCGATCCTGTTCGGCGAACGCGGCAAGTCGTTCATCGGCCTATTCTACATTGTTTCCGTTGCGGCCTGGACGCTTGGGGGGTGGATGATAGGTATGACAATGCCCTACGCGTTTGGAATTCTCATAGTCGCGGCGCATTTGGCTTGGCAAACATGGCGCATCGACCTTTCACGCCCACACCTAAGCTATAGTCTGTTTCTGGCCAACATTTTCACCGGTGTATTGCTGGCTTTTGCCGCCTTCATCGGAACCTTATAACCACCAGGCCAGCACTCAAAGCGGCTTAGAGTGTCATTTCGCCCCGAGCCGGAACCGACCCCTATTTGGTGGCAATGACCGAAATCTCTCCTGCTCACTTCAGACGCCACCGGTTCCCCGCCGAGATCATCGCCCATGCGGTTTGGCTCTATTACTGGTTTCCGCTTGCGACATCGAAGATCTGCTTGCCGCGCGCGGCATTGAGGTCTCGTTTCAGACGGTCTCGGAATGGGCCGTGAAGTTCTGCCTCAAATTCGCCGATCAGCTCCGACGGCGCTCACGAGGCAATTTTGCCGACAAGTGGCAACTCGATGAGATGGTCGATGGTCGTGACGATCAAGGGAAAGAAGGACTGGCTGTGGCGCGCCGTCGATGCCAACGGTTACGTCCTCGATGCCCTGCTGCAAAGCCGAAGGAACAAGGCAGCCGCGCTGCGTCTGATGAGGAAGCTGCTCAAGGGGCAGGGTACCACCCCACGGGTTGATGGGGACGGACAAATTGCGGTCCTACTCTGCCGCGAAGGCCGAATTGATGCCGGGCATCGAGCATCGGTTGCATCAACAACCGCGCCGAAAATTCACATCTTCCCGTACGACGACGCGAACGGCGGATGATGCGCTTCAAGTCGGCCCGGCAATGCCAGCGTTTCGTCTCGACACAGGGCCAGATCGCCAATCTCTTCCTTCTTCACCGCAAACATCTCACCGCCGCAGATCATCGAAAGCTTCGCTTCCACGCCATCGCAACATGGCGGCAGATCACCATGTCAATCAACGCGTGAAGGCTGGTACGATGCCAGACGCGCGCCCTGTCCCAGCTTAAGGCGACGCCACCGATAGATTCTATACAATTTTCCGCTAACGATTTCACTGAACACTTCCCTTTGCCCAAGTCACTTTCACGGGTCGGCGCGCCTGGTCTGCCGCTATCCCGATGTGCCGCACTGCTGCATTGTTTAACTTTTAACGGGCTGATCAACCCGTCGGGTTGAGACCGTCTTTCAAGTCACGGCGAGGAAGAAACGCAAGTCGCTCCGGTCGAACATCCGGGCATTCTGCATTTTCGGACTGAGCGTGATCATGCCCGTTCCGAGCCCGTTTTACCGCCATACCGCGCACGGTAGTTTTCGATCGTGTCCATGGCGCCGCAGAACTCGACATTGTTCCAGTCGGGGTCGTAGAGATAGCAGGCGACATTGCCGCCTGTTTCCCCGTCGCCCAGCGGCGGATCGCTGTTGTGGCGCACCGGACCATAGTTGACTGGGAAACCGTTGGCACGCTGCTGCTTCGCGAAGGCGAGCACGTCCTCCAGCCGGTTTCCCGCCACTTCCAAGGCGAAGTGAAAGAAGCTCATGCCGGACGGTACGGCGGTCTTCCCCGCCGGGTCGTATTGTTCGATCAGCACGAGGCATTCATCATGCGCCGACGCGCTCATGTAGCAGCAGCGGATTGTCCAACCTTCCTTGTAGGGATGTGGTTCCCGCTCGCAAGTGCGACTATGAGACATGCCCGCGACCTGCTCGTACCAGGCGCGGCTGCGGTCGATGTCCCGCACGTAGATCGAAAGCTGGCCGATTTCGGAAACCAGTGATGGCTTGAAGACGCCGTAGTCCTCCGTCTTGTTCGAGAAGCGCCGGCTGGTCAGGGTCGGCCATAGAAGCACCAATTCCCGGAACCACTTCTTTTTGAGCAGGCTGCCGAAGCGTTGCTTGAAGGGCGGAAGAACGTTCGGTGGAACGAGCGCGGTTGTGCTCATGATCTGCTCTCCTCGATGATTTCGATCCAATGCTTGTCGGGGTCCTGAATGCAGAAGGCGCGCGCGGCGGGTTTTGCGGAGGCGAGCATGCGACCGTTGCGGATGGGCAGCCCCATGCGCAAGGCGTGTCCCCTGACTTCGTCAAATGCAGCAGCATCCCGGAGCGCCAAAGAGAAGTGCAGCATGGAATTGTTGTCCATCGTGAGCTTGTGGTGCTTCACCAAACAGATGTCATGGTGGTGGAAGCCGAAGGAGAAGAAGTGCATCTCCTGCTGCGACAGTCGCATTGCCGCGCTGCTGTCGGGATGGTTGAGCGCGGAGAACTGTAGGTCAAAGAGCTGCATATAGAAGGCCTTCGAGCGCTCCAGGTCTGTCACATAGAAGACGTGATGCTGAAGGTTGGTAACGGGAATGCGTGTCTGGATGTTCATGACGGTTCTCCTCGGCGCGCCTGTGTCTCGGCCCATGCCACATATTGTCTCGTGCGCCGCGCGGTCCTCACCTGGGCTTGGATGAGGGCCAGTGCCGGCGAGACCCACCAGCTCGGGGTCTTGCCCCTGCTCATTCTTTGCATCTGGGCGTCGATGACGGACCTCACGGCCAGCGAGGCAAGCGGCTTGCTCTTCCAGTTCACCCTCGGGGACACGACCTCCACGGGGTGACCGCGGTGCCAGGCATCCGGCAGGTCCGGTCTCAGGGCAAGCGCGGTTGCCATCCCGACGACCGCTATCCCCTCATTGATGGCGCGCTCTGCAACCGGCTTGCGCCGTATGCCGCCGGTGAGCATCACCGGCATCCTGGCGACAGATCTGATTTTCTTGGCGAACTCGAGAAAATAAGCCTCGCGCGCCAAAGTGCGATCATCACCGGTGCGACCTTGCATGGCCGGGCTTTCGTAACTTCCGCCGGAGACTTCCACGAGATCGACGGCGAGGTCGTTCAGCCACTCGACCACCCGAACGGCATCATCATTATCGAAGCCGCCCCGCTGGAAGTCGGCGGAGTTGATTTTGACTGCAACGCAAAACCCCGGTGAGACGCGCTGTCTCACCCCTTTGACGATTTCGACCAATAGCCGTGCGCGGCTTTCGAGCGAGCCGCCCCATTGGTCGGTCCGCCGGTTGGTCAACGGCGACAGGAACTGGCTGAGCAGGTAGCCATGCGCGGCATGGATCTCCACGCCAGTGAAGCCCGCTTCTTCGGCAATTGCCGCTGTCTCGACATAGCGGGTAAGAATGTTCTGAATGTCGCCCGCAGTCATTTCGCGCGGCAGCGCGAACATTTTCGAGAATTTTCCGAGCTCAAGCGGCACGGCCGAAGGTGCCAGCGCCGGCCGCCCAAGGTTTGCCCGCATCTGCCGCCCAGGATGGTTGATCTGCATCCAGAACTGCGCGCCATGCGCACGACCCGCCGCCGCCCACGTGCGCAGCGCGGTAATGTGCCGGCGGTTCTCCACGATCACGCCGCCCGGCCCAGTCATGGCGCTCGCGTCAACCATCACGTTGCCCGTCACGATCAGTCCGGCGCCACCCTCCGCCCATGAACGATACATGCGCCACAGTCTCTCGCCGGGGGCGTGCTCGGTGGTCGCCAAGTTCTCCTCCATTGCGGCCTTGGCAATACGGTTTTTCAGAACGGTACCATTTGGCAGCGTCAAAGGATGAAACAGTGGGTTGGCAATCATTGCGTTTCTCCTAGGCGGCGATCGTGACGCGTTGTTCACCAAGTTCAATCGCACCATCGGCACTGCTGATCCGTGCTGTGATCACATCGTCGGGCTTCAGATAGTGCGGGCGCCGCGCCTGGCCTTTGCGGAAGGCCGCCCACAGCTTCTTTTCCGGCAGCACAAGCTGCATCAGCTTGCGCACCAATGGCGGCGGGACGCGCAGCGCGCAGCCGGACGGTGTCCCGGTCAGGAGCACGTCGCCCGGCGCCACGTCGGAGAAGGTCGACAATTCCGTGATCGTCTCGGCCGGCTTGAAGACCAGGTTGCGCGTGTTGTCGCTTTGCCGCTGCGCGCCGTTGACTGAGAGGGAAAGGTCCAGTTGGTCAAGGTAGCGGAACTCGCCCGGGTCCGGCACGGTCAGATACGGCCCCATCGGGCAAAAGCCGCGATAGCTCTTGCCCTTGAAGAACTGCATCTCAGGAATCTGCACGTCACGGGCCGACACGTCGTTGGCGATCGTGATGCCGAAGACATAGTCGGCGAGGTTATCGGCCGTCACGGTGACCGGCCCGGTGATCGCCTTGCGAAAGACCAGCGCAAGTTCGATCTCATAATCAAGCAGAGCCACATGCGCAGGTCTGCGCACGATGCCGAATGGATCGTTCAGCGAGCAGTCGGACTTCTCGAAGAACATGTTGAAGGTCTTCTCGTCCGGATTCATGCCCGATTCGATCATGTGCTGGCGATAGTTCGCGCCCTGGCACAACAATCGCGCCGGCGTGGTGATCGGCGAGAGCACCTTCACATCCTCGAACGACACATTGGCCGTTCGGCGTGAGGCCGCGAGCCAGTCCACCTCGCCCCGCTCGATCACCGCCGCAGTCGTCTCATAGCGTTCGTCGAGGGGCGCGATGGCGTCGCCCCGAACGACACCCCAGTGTCGATGTCCGCTGATTTCGTAGCGAACGAGATTGATGGCCATGGTCTTATCCTTTGATTTCCTGGAGGAATTCCGTCTGGAAGGCGTAGCCGCCAAGTTTTTCGCGAAGCGGCGCCCCGTCTCCGTCGATCGCGATTTTCGCGAGCAGTCCGCGCCTCTGGTCCTGCACGACCGCCAGCGACTTCAGCTCGATACCCGCGTCCTCTGCTTCCCGGCGCACGGCGATCTCGATTTCCATCATCGACAGCGCCGGCTTGTAGATCTTCCCCACTGGGGTCATCGGTAGCGTTGGAAGAACTGTGATCGCCTTGGGATGGGCCGCGCGTTCAGGGATACGCGCGAGCACGTGCGCCAGAAGATCGGCGTTGGGAACAATCTGGCCGGGCTTGAGCTGGACATAGAGCACAGGCACTTCACCAGCGTGAGGGTCAGGGCGACCGACCGCCGCAGCAAGCTGAACGGCGGGGTGGTCCGCTACGGCGTTCTCGATCATCTTCGGATCGATGTTATGCCCACCCCGGATGATCAGTTCTTTTTTGCGGCCCGTCAGCCAGAAATAGCCGTCGACATCCTGGCGCGCGAGATCGCCGGTGTTCAGCCAGCGCTCCCCCTCGACTATGAGCCAAAGTCCCCTGTCATGTTCGGCATTTGCATAGCCGGCGAAGACATTAGGGCCGTTGATCGCTAGGACACCGACCTCTTCGGCTTCAGCAAAGCCCGCGAATTGGCCCGCTTCGTCAAGCCGGACAACCGCCATCTTCTGATAGGGAATGCGCAGGCCGATGGAGCCGATCCGCCTCTCCCCCGCAGGTGGATTGACACTGGAAACGCAGGCGCCCTCGGTGAGGCCATAGGCCTCCAGGATCTTGATGCCCGTGGTTTTCTCGAAATTACGGAACAGTTCGACCGGCATCGGTGCCGCGCCGCAGAAGCCATAGCCGATGCTGGAGATGTCTCTGCCGGCGATGGGTTCCTGGATCAGTGCCGAGTAGACGGTCGGAACGCCGGAGAAGGCATAGATGCGATAGTGCTCGACGATCTCCCAGAACGACCGGATGATTCCTTCGCCCCGATAGCCCTGCGGCGTGCCAATAACGACATGCGCGCCCTGACTCCACGGAGCGAGGCCCGTAACCAACTGGCCGTTGACGTGAAACAGCGGCAGGCCACAGAAGATCGTCTTGCCCGCGCCCAATGCCTCGCCGACGAAGGTGCGCGTCGACCAGGTGTCGAACACCTCCGAAAAATGGGTGCGCTTGGCGATCTTGGGCGTGCCGGTCGTGCCGCCCGTGCAGAAATAGGAGGAGATATCCGTCCCTTTCGGCGGATCGAAATTCAGCCGGTCGCCGCGCTCCCGTGCGATCTCCTTGCGCAGGCTGAGCACCGACAAGGAAAGACCGGCGGTCTGCGTCTTTCTGAGCCTGGACATCATACGGAAGGCGAGACCGGCGAAACCCCGCACATAAGGCCCGACGCTGACGGTCAGAATTCCCCTTAGCCCGGGCACTTTGGCCGCGGCCTCGGTGGCTTTTTCCCAGATGTCGGTTCCGGGTGTCGCATCCAGCGTCACCAGCCATTTCGCCTTACCTGCTTCCAGAAGCTCGGCGATCTGCCCGGCCTCGAGCAGCGGATTGATCGCAAAGGCTATGCCGGCTGCCTCGCCGCCCCAGATGACGAAATGGGTCTCGGGAAGATTGGGGAGCACGAAGGCGACGATATCCTGGCGGCCTATGCCAAGACGCCGCAACACATTGGCCGTGCGCGTGATATCGGCAAGAAGTTCCGCGTGGGTCCACACGACAGGCCGGCGGAACTCGGCAGTGCGCAAGAAGAAGGACAACGCCGGAGCTTTCGGCGCTATCGCCGCACCTTGTTTCAGCATCTCAAAAGTGCTTTGCGGCAACCCGCGCCGTTGCAGCGGGGTGCGCTCGAGGGCCTCGATATCGGGCAAGGCGTTGACCGGGCGCTCAGGCGCGCCATCATTTTTTGCAAGCACTGATCTTCCTCCCTGAAGATTGCCGGCGATTATCTGGACAGAGGCGGCAGCTCCGTATTGGCGATCGCAGCGGCCTCCTCCGGCGACAGACCAAGCCCACGCAGGGCAAACTCCACCGCATCCGATCCTGCTTCGCGCCAGGTCTTGTGCCCCTCCAGCACCAGAAACATTGCCGACAAGCAGGAGCCGCCAATGACGGCGAGCAAGGAGACGAACTTGCCCGGCTCAAACGCGTAACGTCCCGTCGCCACGCCATGCTGCAGATCCATCGCCGGCGGTCCGGCCCACACGCCCTGCAGGGCCATGTTGCTGTAGGCGAAACGGACGATGAACCGCCCCCAATGGGGCTCCTCGTGGGCGCGGCGAACGAAGAGGCGGAGGCCGACGGAAAGACGGGCGGCCGGATCGTCGATGCCGGCGGAACTTGCCGAAATGCGGCGGTGCATTTCATCGGCCAGATTGGCTGCCACTTCCTCGAACAAAGTCTCGGGCGCCTTGAGGTTGTTGTAGACCGTCCCCCGCGCCACGCCAGCCGCCTGGGCAAGCTCGCTCACATTGAGCTGCGTCGCGCCGCGCTCGGCAAAGATGCGCATGGCAGCCTCATGAAGCTTGGATTGTGCCGTGTTCATTCTGAGCACCGATGTCCTGTTGCGATCAGCTATTGACATTATTGAACACTACTGTGCAATTTATGTCAACAGTGTTTATCAAGTGGCGATCGGTTGGCGCCGGTCGACCGCTGGGAGGATAAAGAAATGGAAAACAGCGTGCCGGTGAGCACTGATGTGCTGGTGGTGGGGTGTGGCCCTGTCGGCGCTACGCTCGCGCTCATGTTGGGTCGACGCGGCATATCCACACTCGTCATCGACAAAGCGCCCGACATCTACGCGGCGCCGCGAGCGATCGCTTTCGACTTCGATGCATTGAGGATCCTGCAGTCGGTCGGCCTGGACGAAAATGACTTCGACCAGGTGCGGATACCTTACGTGCGTATGGTTTCGCCGACCTTCGGCGAATTCGCGCGGATCAACACGGCGCGCGAAGTCGACACGCATCCGATGCAAATCACTTTCTATCAGCCCGATCTCGAGCAGGCGCTGCGCCGCAGACTGACCGAGATCGAATCCGTCACCTTTGCCTCTCAAGCCGAGCTGATTGATTTCCGGCAGAGTGATGAAGGGATCGCCGCCCAGATACGCCTGGCCAATGGTCGGGTCGTGGAAGCCCGGGCACGATATCTGGTGGGGGCCGACGGCGCGAGTTCCAATGTGCGCACCATGATTGGCCAGGATTTCAAAGGCAAGAGCTTTGTCGAGGACTGGCTGATCGTCGATGCGAAAAATGCGCGCGAGCCGATCGATCATGTCGAGTTTCTCTGTGATCCCAAGCGCCCGACACCGCATATGATCGCACCGGGTAGGCGCCAGAGGTGGGAATTCATGCTTTCCAAAGGCGAAAGCCGGCAACAGATGGAAGACGACGCGGAGGTCGGCCGTCTGCTTGCGCCATGGGGTGGGCTTGCGGCAATGGAGATCGAGCGCCGGGCAGTCTACCGCTTTCATGCTCGAAGCGCCGCTTCTTTCCACAGCGGTCGGGTATTTCTGGTGGGCGACGCCGCGCACATCACGCCACCCTTTGTCGGTCAAGGCCTGGTCTCAGGTCTCCGCGACGCGGCAAACCTCTCATGGAAGTTGGCGTTTGTGGTAAGGGGGGATGCGGGAGCCCATATTCTCGACAGCTACGACGCGGAGCGCCGCCCGCACAGCAAGGCCATGATCAATCTTGCCCGCATGATGGGCAAGCTCATCATGCCCCGTAACCGCTTCGCCGCCTTTGCCAGTCACGGCACAATCAAGCTAATGCGGACAATTCCCGGCCTGCGTGGGGTCTTGGAAGAACAGGGTATTCGGCCCGCCAATAGATATCGCCGGGGTCTGTTCCTGAAATCAGCCCGAGGGGATTGTCCGAAGCCAGGCTATCTGTTGCCTCAAGTCTGGCTCGTCGATCGGCAAGGGAACCAGCAGCGCAGTGACGACGTGCTCGGACGCAACTTTGCACTTGTCGGTTTCGGCACTGATCCTGAGCAGTATCTCGATGCGTATTCACATTGTATCCTCTCCAGCCTTGAAGCGAGCAAGATTTGGATTGCGAAGCCGGATCAGGCTCTAACCGGCCCAGGAGCATTCATGCCCAAGAAGGCAGCACCCGTCCCTCATGCCGGAACCGGAAACGTCGTGTTCGTCAGACCGGACCGGGTCGTGATGGCAGCCGGCAGGGCCGAAGAGGTAAACCAGATGCTGCGAGCCGCTGAGCAACAGATGCGGGGATCTGTTGCCTAGAGACCCGCAGCTTTACCGCTGCAGGGCTTTCGAGCCAACAGTGGTTCGCATTGTGCCCGTCCGACCTTGGGGCATCGGCAATTCCAATTACGCGTGCCGCACGCAAGGACGGGGCGAAAACCCTTTGAGGTCGAAGGCAGCTCAGCCCGGTGATCGTAGCAGCACCCACAGCCGATCTCGCGGGCCGGGTCGCAGTGCCGCAGTGGCCGCACCGATGCCGATCGACAGTTGCGAAGTGCGGGAGTTATTGCGGCGGGAATTCCCTACAGCAACAACGCGGGCGATCACTGATGATCAAATACCATGAAGAGCTCCGACTGCGCGAGTCCAAGGGGGACGGCCGATACATGAACGAATTGAACAAATCTCCGCGCAGCCTTTCCCGTCGTTCAGAACAATCAGAAACCGATATTAAACTTAGGCCCCGCATTTATTTTTGCATTCTGGTGGCTACGATTTCCTCTTGCGACGCCTTATCGAAACCGTCATCAGTTCAGGCGAGCGAGGTCAGGATTACAAACCGCTCCAACGAGCTAGGAATATGGAGCACAGCGCCTGCCAAGGGGCGGTGCAATAAATCAGTCGCAAAGAACATCGTCGGCCGCTCGGGGCTACTCTTTCCAGTGCTCGTCTATGCGGACGAAGACGTTCTCGTATATCAAGGCAGAACCATTGCGGTCGAACCTGAGACAATTAAGTTCGGGAACGCTAGAGGTTGCCCGGTGATCGGGGTGGACCGGCGAGTTATCAGGCAGCAATAGAGCCGTGGGATATTTCCTTCTGGTATCAAGATTGCCGCTCCAACAACAAGGAGCGCTGAAATGACAATATCTTATCAATCCGCTTGCCTTCAGCCGGCGACACTGAAGAATTATCGCTGCCAAATCCGACGCTTTGGCAGATTGCGGGAGGCAGAGGGCGTCGCCCCTTCGGAATTAACGGCAGATTGCGCGGCGACAATCTCATCCTGATCGTAACTAGAGGGTCGACGGTTCGTATCCCTTCAAGGCGCTTACATACAAACATGATGCGTCCGTCTGGCACGCGCAGGTTGGGGTGCTAGGCGGTCGCGCCTGAGCATGGACCGCAGGGTCTTGGCGCGGGCTTCGGCGTCAACTTGGCACCGCCACGTCGTTAGCGAGGTACCCCGTATTCGCCGCTAAGGCTCACCAGGTGTTGATGGAGCCGGTCGATCACGGCTGTGCGAGCGCTCGCCCGTCGCTCTATGAGTCCGATCTGGCGATAAATGGCCGGATCGCCGAAAGGTACCGCCACTACCTCGCCAGGAGATTCTTTCAACGCGCTCCACGGTGCGATCGAAGCTCCGAGCCCATTCACGACGCAGGCGACCACCGCTGTGATTGTGTCGATTTCGGCAATGACATTCGTGACGATACCGCGTCTTGCAACTTCCGTTTCGATGATGTTTGCCAGGCGAAACCGGCTGATGAACTTCACATATGGCAGTTCCGAGAGCAATTCCGCCGCGGACCTCACGCGCGTCCCTTTTGGAGCGATCACAAAAAGGGGTTCCTGAATGAACGGGCTCCAGCGCAACGTCGAGGGAACACCGGAATATTCAGCGACCATCGCGGAATCGAGACGTCCCGTAACGACATCGTTGAGCAGTTCGTCGGTATTCGCCACATGCAGTTTGATCCTCAGATCCGGGAAGTCGTTCTTAAGCGCGATGATCGCCTTCGGCAGAAGAGAAAGAGCACTTGAGCGCACTGAGCCGATCGTGAACGTTCCGCCGATCGCTCTGCCGGAAATAGCATCAACAATATCATCGGCAGCGCGCACAAGACCGTGTGCTGCCTCCAGCATTTGAAGTCCGTGGCTGTTCAGTGTGATCGGCCGCGTGGAGCGGTCGAACAACTCGGCCCGCACCTCGGATTCCAATGCCTGGATCTGTTGGCTGATAGCAGAAGGTGTGAGACCCACGGCTTCGGCCGCCTTCGCGAACGTCCCATGTTCCGCTATCGCGAGAAACGTTTTCAGCTGACGGATGTCCATGCTGGGCTCCACAAATTAAGAATAACTGTTCATCTTGGTCAGAATTATTCGCTTTTTTCAAGCATAGGTTATGTTACCGTCATGGCCAGAAAGTGTCTACGGGAGTTGGACACAAAGGGAGGATGTGGTTAGGGACACTTGGTGCTCCGCGTCCTCGTCATTTCCAATAGAGGTGCGCATGCGAAGCCAAACCATTCTCGTCACAGGTCCGGCGCTCAACGAGCGCGCCGTGAAACTCGCCGAAGATAGCGGCTACAGCCTGGTCTATGTACCGCCCTATACGAGCGAAGAGGATCTCGTCGGCATCGTGGCCGGAGCGGATCCGGTGGGCGTAGTCGTTCGCATGGGTCGGTTCGGGGCCTCGGCAATCGCCGCTGCTCCGTCGCTTCGAGTGATTTCCAAACACGGTGTTGGGGTGGACAACATCGATCTAGAAGCTGCCTCTCGTCGCGAAATTCCTGTCGTCGTCGCAACCGGTGCGAATGCCCAATCGGTCGCCGAACATGCAATTGCGCTCCTGCTGACGACCGTCAAGCGCATCCTGCCGCTCGATGCTGGGCTTCGGGATGGCAGGTGGGAGAAGCCGGGCTTTTCGGGCAAAGAGCTTTCCGGCATGACCATGGGCCTTATCGGGTTCGGAGCAATCGCGCGCCATACAGCAGCGCTTGCAAAAGCCTTCGGCATCCGCGTCAGTGGCTACGACCCGTTCGCAGAAGATGCCACCTTCGCCGACGCCGGCGTCTCTCGCGTCAGGACCGTGGAAGAAATCCTGGCAACGTCGGACATCGTCAGCCTGCACTGCCCGCTTACGCCGGAAACGCGAAACCTGCTCGACGACAAAGGCTTCGGTCAGATGAAGTCTGGCTCTTACGTGATCAATACGGCGCGCGGCGGCCTCATCGACGAAGACGCGCTGCTGCGCGCAGTTGCAAGCGGCCATATCGCGGGCGCCGGACTCGACACGTTCCAGGTCGAACCGCCCTCTGCGGAGCACCCGTTTTGGCAGGAACCGAAGATCGTCGTCACGCCGCACATCGGCGGCGTCACACAGGAGGCGAACGTTCGTGTCGGCGTCGATGCGATCGAAGGAATTCTGGCAATGGTCCAGGGGCGTGGTCTCGGCCGCGAGAGGATCGTGAACTTTCGCGCTTTGGCGAAGGCCACCGCCTGATCGTCTCGCATCAATCATCAATTCGAAATCGAGGAGAATACATTGACCATAGGTTTCAGGGTTCGCAGTCGGCCTCGTGCGGTTGATCAGGCGTGGGTCGAAAAGTTCAAAGAATTGCCGGTTGCCAATGTCAGTGACAGCATGCATCGCATGCACGCGGCCGGCGCCGAACTTCGACCGATGCATCGCTCCGGCAAACTCGCCGGCCGCGCCATCACGGTCAAGGCGCCGCCCGGCGACAACCTTATGCTTCACAAGGCCATGGACATGGCAGTCGAAGGCGATGTCATCGTCATGGATGCCGGCGGCGAAGTTACCCACGCGCTGATGGGCGAAATGATGCTCGATTATGCCCGACGACGCGGTGTTGTCGGATTTGTGCTGAACGGAGCAATTCGTGACGCTGACGCGTTTCTCGAGATGAACGTACCGTCGTTTGCCGTCGGCGTGACCCATCGCGGCCCTTACAAGAACGGACCCGGTGAAATCAATTGCCCCATTGCCATTGGGGGAATGGTGATCATGCCGGGCGATCTGGTGCTCGGTGACGCGGACGGTGTGGTCGTTGTTCCGATCGACGACGTGGCCGAAGTCTATGAACGTACCGTTGCAAAGCACACGGCAGAGAACAAGCAAATGGAGAACATCAAGGCCGGTACGCACAAGCCGACCTGGTTCAACGATGCGCTTGCAAAGGGCGGCTGCGAGCTACCAGCAGATCACTGATCGCATCCGCGCCGGAACATGCCGGAACCCACGGAGGAGGTGAGGTTCCGGCCACTGCAAAGCCCTTGGCCCGTTCAATCTGTACGGGCCCGAAACCCTCGGAGCGCTGCGGCGCCGATAACTGTCATCAATGGGAGGATACCATGAAGCATTTGATCCGAAACACTGCACTGGCAACAACCCTGCTCTTCGGCGCGGGCGCTGCCCACGCCGAATGGCCGACGGATCGGCCGATCGAATTCATCGTCGCTTTCGCGCCGGGCGGGGGCACGGACGTCATGAACAGAACGCTCGCGCCTTATGTTGAGAAGGAGCTTGGCGCTAAGATCACCATTCTTAACCGGCCGGGCGCTTCGGGCGAAATCGCGTACACCGCAATGACGGAAGCCCGTCCGGACGGGTATACCGCGTCCTCACTGAACACGCCTGGCTACCTCACGATGCAGATGGACCGCAAGGTCCGCTTCGACCCCAAGAAGCTTTGCCTTGTCGCGCGGATCGTCGAGGACCCAGGTTCGTTCATCGTCCAGTCCAACTCCGAATTCAACTCGCTCAAGGATCTGGTTGCCTACGCCAAGGCAAACCCTGGCGCCGTGACGATCGGTACGACGGGTCTTGGGACTGACGAACATCTGGCGATGCTTCAACTCGAGAAAGCTGCGGGTGTCGATCTCACCGCTGTGACCTTCAATGGGGCAAACGAGGCACGCACCGCGCTTCTCGGCGGTCACGTAATGGCGATCGGCATCAACGTCGGCGAGTTTGTCGGCAGCGATCATTCGGCGTTCAAAAATCTTGGTCAGTTCGCTGAAGAGCGCGCCGTGATTGCCCCGGATCTGCCGACCGCGAAGGAACAGGGGTTCGAAGTGCTGATGAGCTCCGAACGCGGCATTGCCATGGGGTGCGACGTTCCGGAGGACATCCGCAAGAAATATTCTGATGCCGTGCGCAAGGCGCTCGACAATCCCGAGTTCCAGGCAAAGGCGAAGCAGCAGTCGCTCGCACTGTCCTACCTATCCTCCGAGGACTGGAACAAGGAAATGCCAGTCAGAGCTGAGCGGCTCGGCGCGATCTGGAAGCTTGCCAAGGAACAAAACTAATGTTGAACCCACGCAAGGCTGAAGGAACTGGGGATCGCCCGGATTTCCTGACGGCAGCACTGTTGGTGGGCTTCGGCGCGCTCGGCCTTTGGGCCGGGCGTGACCTGACGCTCGGTACGGCTTCCGCGATGGGACCAGGGTATCTGCCAAGAATCGTCTGTTGCCTGTTGATCATCGTTGGCGTCACTGTCGGTGGCCTTGGCGCATTCCGGCAGCGCGAGGAAATCTCCAAGCCGAAGCTCTGGCCGGTGGCCATCATCCTGGCGTCGGTGGTCGGCTTTGCCTTTATCGCCGAGTTCTTTGGTTTTGTGGCTGCATCTGTCTGGTTGCTTCTCGTCGGAAGCATAGCCGACCGCGATTCCAAGCTTCGCGAAGTGCTCATACTTACCGCGGGTCTGACCGCCTTCGGTGCTTTGGTCTTCATCGTCGGGTTGGGCGTGCAAATGCCGATCTGGCCGTTTTGAGGCTTAGAACATGGAATTCCTTGATCTACTTGCACTGGGCTTCAGCGAAGCGCTGACGCCGACCAACCTGGGTTTTTGCCTGTTGGGCGCATTGCTCGGCACCCTTATCGGCGTGCTGCCCGGCATCGGTCCGACCGCAACGATCGCAGTCCTCCTGCCGATCACGTTTTACCTGCCGCCTTTGGCCGGTATCATCATGCTGGCCGGAATTTATTATGGCGCCCAGTATGGTGGGTCGACGACGGCGATCCTGGTCAATCTGCCGGGCGAAGCATCATCAGTGGTCACCGCGATAGATGGCTACCGAATGGCGCAGAACGGGCGAGCGGGATCGGCATTGGCCGTTGCGGCTCTTGGCTCGTTCTTCGCGGGAACGGTTGCCACGTTCGGCATCGCGATCGCTGGCCCGACTCTTTCCTCTTTTGCTTTGTCGTTTGGGCCAGCCGAATATGTCTCGCTTATGCTGTTCGGCTTGCTCGCCGCGACGGTGCTTGCCCGTGGCCCGGTGCTGAAGGCCATCGGGATGATTCTGCTCGGCCTGCTGCTCGGCATGGTCGGCATCGATGCCAGTTCCGGCGAGGAGCGACTGACCTTCGGCGCGGTCGAACTCTTCGACGGGATCGACTTCGTTGTCATCGCGATTGGTCTCTTCGGCTTTGCCGAGATTATCGAGAATCTCGAAAATCATGAGGCGCGCGGTGTGCTCGTCAGCAAGCTCAGCCGGCTCTGGCCGACGAGGGATGACTTCCGCCGCGCCTGGCCGGCGGTCCTGCGTGGTACCGGCGTCGGAACCTTCCTAGGTGTCCTGCCGGGGGGAGGAGCAACGCTTGCATCCTTCTGCGCCTATTCAGTGGAGAAGAAAGTTTCCAAGTACCCGCAGGAGTTTGGCAATGGCGCCGTGGAAGGGGTCGCCGGTCCGGAAGCCGCCAACAACGCTGGTGCACAATCCTCGTTCATCCCATTGCTCACTTTGGGCATTCCTTCGAACAACATGATGGCGATGATGCTGAGCGCCTTCATCATCCACGGCATCACGCCAGGCCCGACGGTGCTCGCGACCCAGCCGGAAATTTTCTGGGGTCTCGTCGCGAGTATGTGGGTCGGAAACCTGATGCTGGTGGTCATCAACCTGCCGCTCATCGGCGTTTGGGTGAAGTTGCTGACCGTTCCTTATCGCCTGCTGTACCCGGCAATTCTGCTATTCTGCTGCGTTGGCGTGTACAGCATCAACAACCGTATCTTCGACGTCGTCTTGGCAGCAGGTTTCGGTCTGTTGGGGTACGCCTTCCGCAAGGCGAAATGCGAGGCAGGGCCACTGCTCCTCGGTTTCGTCCTCGGCCCGCTACTGGAGACAAACATCCGCCGTGCGATGACCATCTCCCACGGTGATCCGAGCGTTTTCTACGAGCGACCGATCAGCCTGGTGCTGCTGATGGCCACCGTGGGCATGTTCGTCTTGATGGTCCTGCCGTCGTTCCGCCGCACGCGCGAAGAGGCGTTCCAGGACGAAGAGGCCTAAGCCTCCTTTCGATTGCCGAAACTCCATAACGGCCGTCTCGTGCGGCCGTCTTTCTTCCAACCTCCACGGGGTCGAACTCACATGTCCAATCACCCGCAGAATCCTGCCCGCATCGTCCTGCTCGATCGGCAAACTCTTCCCGACGACATAACGATCCGCGCCTTCTCGTTTTCTCACGAGCTGGTCCAGTTCGATCACACAAAGCCGGAGGAGGTCGCCGATCGTATTCGCAATGCGGACATCGTCATCACCAACAAGGTGAAAGTACGAGGCTCCGCCATCGCAGGTGCGCCGGAGCTCCGCCTGATTGCCGTCGCGGCCACTGGGACGGATGTCGTCGAAGTCTCCGCCGCCGCCGAACGCGGCGTTGCCGTTTGCAACATCCGCAACTATGCGGTCAACACCGTTCCCGAGCATACCTTTGCCTTGATCCTGGCACTGCGCCGGAGCCTCATTGCCTATCATGCATCCGTGCGCGCCGGCCGTTGGCAGGACGCCGGTCAGTTCTGCTACTTCGATTATCCGATCCGGGATTTGGCGGGTGCGACGTTGGGCGTCATCGGTGATGGTGTGCTCGGGCGCTCCGTTGCCGATCTGGGCCGAGCCTTCGGCATGAAGGTTTTGTTCTCCGATTATAAAGGGTCGAAGGGGATGGGCCCGCTCTACACGCCCTTCGAAGAGGTCCTGCGCGTGAGTGACATCATCACACTGCATTCCCCACTCATGACCTCCACCCGCAACATGATATCCACGGCCGAGTTCGCGCTTATGGCGAAGCGTCCGCTGCTCATCAATACCGCTCGTGGCGGACTGGTAGACGAGCTGGCTCTCGAACAGGCATTGCGCGATGGATTGATCAGCGGCGCCGGCTTCGACGTCGTGACGGCAGAGCCGCCTGAGAAGGATCACGCCCTCATGCGTCTTCTCGACCTGCCGAATTTTATTCTGACACCCCACGTCGCCTGGGCAAGTCGTGAGGCCGTGCAGTCACTCGTCGACCAGCTGATCGACAACGTCGAGGCATTTGAGCGCGGCCAACCCGCCAACCTCGTCGCGGCCTAACATGATCGACGTCACACAGGATCCAAGGGCTTTCCTGACGAAACTCTTCGCCGCCGCCGTAGGCGCCGCGGACCCCCACGAGGCGATAAAGGCAAACCTGCCACAAAAGCCGCGCGGACGTACGATTGTGGTCGGAGCCGGGAAGGCGTCGGTTCAGATGGCTCAAGCCTTCGAAAGCCTCTGGGACGGTCCGATCGAGGGTCTTGTCGTCACGACGCACGGGACAGCGGCACGTTGCCGACGGATCGAGGTCATTGAGGCGAGCCATCCAGTCCCTGACGCATTTAGCCTTAATGCGGCGCAGCGCCTCCTGAACCTGGTCTCCGGTCTGACGGCGGATGATCTGGTCGTCGCGCTAATCTCCGGCGGTGGTTCTGCCCTGCTGGCAGCACCACCACCGGGCTTGACACTCGCCGACGAGATTGCGGTGGGGAAGGCTCTCCTGGCATCAGGTGCGCCGATCTCTGCGATGAATGTCGTGCGAACCCAGCTTTCGACGATCAAAGGCGGACGTCTCGCCCTTGCGGCTTATCCTGCGAAAGTCGCGACGCTCATCGTGTCGGATGTGCCAGGTGACGATCCGGGTTTGGTCGCAAGCGGGCCGACCGTTGCGGGCTGGAGCACCCACCGCGACGCACTTGAAGTAATCGATCGCTATCGGATTGAGCTTCCGCGCGGCGTCATGGACTATCTGTCCGCCCCGGCTGCACAGCCTTTGGATAGCAACCATCCATGCTTTGCCCGAAACGACGTGCATGTCGTGGCTTCGGCGGCAACATCACTGGAAGCCGCGGCAGAAATGGCGCGGGAGGTGGGCATTCCCGCCGTCATCCTTAGCGACGCCGTGGAAGGGGAAGCGCGGGAGATCGCCAAGGTGCATGCCGCTATCGCCAAGGAAATCCTCCGCAATGGCCGGCCCTTTAGAAAGCCTGTGGTCCTTCTCTCGGGCGGAGAAAGCACCGTGACGCTTCGGGGGAATGGCAGGGGTGGACGCAACACGGAGTTCCTCCTTTCCCTCGCGAGTGAAATCGCCGAATGTACTGGCATTTTTGGCTTGGCTGCCGACACGGATGGGATTGATGGTTCTCAAGACAATGCCGGGGCTTTTGCGGATGCCTCATCGGTGGCTCGATTGAACTCGCTGGGCCGTGACGCAAAAGGACTGCTCACCAAGAACGACGCCTGGACGGCGTTTGACGCATTGGGCGACTTATTCCATACCGGACCGACAGGAACCAACGTGAATGATTTTCGTGCAATCCTGGTGGTTTAGTGATGGGCGGTCGCTTGCACCAATTCCTCTGTCTGAATGACTTCGAACGAGTGGCCAGGCGTCGTCTTCCACGACCGTTGTTCGGTTACATCGCGGGCGCGAGCGAAACCAATGCGTCGCTGCGCTACAATGTCCAAGACTTCGACTCGTATGCCTTTCGCCCCCGGGTGCTTCGTGATGTTTCTGGGCGCAACACCCAGGCAACGCTTTTCGGCGAAACATACGACGCCCCTTTCGGGATAGCTCCAATGGGCATCAGTGCGCTGATGGCCTACCGTGGCGACGTCGTGCTCGCCGAAGCGGCCGGGGAGCGTCGAATTCCCATGATCATGAGCGGATCCTCGTTGATAAGACTAGAAGAGGTCGCCAGCGCCGCCCCAGGATCTTGGTTCCAGGCCTATCTTCCAGGCGAACCGGATCGCATCGACGCGCTCATTGACCGAGTGCAAGGGGCCGGGTTTCGGACACTCGTCCTCACGGTCGATACCGCCACGCTGGCAAATCGTGAGAACAATATCCGTGCCGGCTTCTCGACCCCCTTGCGCCCGAGCCTACGCTTGGCGTGGCAAGGCGCCACCCATCCTCGATGGACGATCGGCACCTTTCTGCGAACGCTGGCAACGCATGGCGTTCCGCATTTCGAAAACTCATATGCGACCAGGGGTGCGCCGATCATCTCCTCGAACATCATGCGCGACTTTGGGCGAAGAGATCATCTGAACTGGGTGCATCTCGAACGCATTCGCTCGCGCTGGCCGGGGAAGCTCGTCGTTAAGGGTGTTTTGCATCCTGACGACGCATCGCGCGTTCACGACGTTGGCGCGGATGGGCTGATCGTGTCGAACCACGGCGGACGGCAGCTGGACGGGACCATGTCGCCCTTGAGCGCGCTTCCTGAAATCGTTGCGCGTGTCGGTGACAAAACGAGTGTGATGATCGACGGGGGCTTTCGACGTGGCACCGATGTAATGAAAGCGCTCGCGCTCGGCGCACGCTTCGTTTTTGTCGGGCGGCCGTTCCTCTATGCGGCGGTCGCCGCTGGTGGCCCAGGCGTCCTCAAGGCAATCGACATCCTAAAATCCGAAGTCCATCAGAACATGGCGCGCTGCTAGGAGCGGTGGTGCTTGACGAAATCGACCAGCGCTATGTCGTTCACCGAGCCTGCTTCTGAGCCCTTGTATCCTCCATCCCAAGCCGTGTTGCCGTGTTGTTCTCGCTCTGTGCTGAAAAGATCGCATAATGTATCACTTGGAATGCGCCCTGGTCGGCCCCGACACCGCTTGTCACCACGGTCTAATAACTGCAGCGAAAGAACCTAGTGTTTCAATTCCCGTTTTGAAGTCCCGTTTCCCGCTCGACACGACTTAGAGCCAGCCGTATCGTTTCTTCTCATCGTGATCACCACGACCGGGGAGAGATCGATGTCCCCACAATTCAACCTTGAACGCCGTCGCTTGTTGAGCATGGCTGCCGCCGCAGCCGTCGAACTTGGCTTCGTCGACGCTGCCCATGTGGGCTCAGACAAGTCCGCCACGAAGACGAGCACCGCCACCCTGGCCGCCAGGCGCACGTCCTTTGAATCTATGAAAAGCATCAAGGCCGTCGACCTCGAAATCGGTTACGCCGAGGCTGGTGCCAGCAACGAGCCCGTGGTCTTGCTGTTGCATGGCTGGCCCTACGATATTTATAGCTATGTCGACGTTGCGCCGCTGTTGGTCTCGGCCGGTTATCGGGTGATCGTGCCCTATCTGAGGGGGCACGGTACGACCCGATTCCTGTCGAAGGACACCCCACGCAACGGCCAGCAATCCGCCTTGGCCGTCGACATGGTTGCGTTCCTCGATGCGCTCGGCGTCGAAAACGCAGTTGTCGGCGGCTGCGATTGGGGTGCGCGTACGGCAAACATCATGGCCGCCCTATGGCCGGATCGTTGTAAGGCGATGGTGTCGGTGAGCGGTTATCTCATCGGCAGCCAAGAGATGAACAAGAAGCCCCTTCCACCAAAGGCCGAGCTCGCCTGGTGGTATCAATTCTATTTCGCCACAGAGCGCGGCCGGCTCGGCTACCAGGCCAATACGCGCGATTTCGTTCGTCTGATCTGGGAGACCGCCTCGCCGACCTGGCAATTCGACGACGCGATCTTTGCGCGTTCGGCCACGGCGTTCGAAAACCCGGACCATGTCGCTATCACCGTCCATAATTATCGCTGGCGGCTGGGCCTGGTCGAAGGCGAATCCCGCTTCGACGCATTCGAGGAAATACTTGCCAAGAGCCCGGTGATCACGATCCCGACGATTACCCTCGAAGGCGACCAGAATGCCGCGCCGCATCCCGAGCCTGAAGCCTATGCTGGCATGTTTTCCGGCAAGTATCAGCATCGCAACATCACTGGTGGCATCGGCCACAACCTGCCGCAGGAAGCGCCGGAAGATTTCGCGCAGGCGATCATCGACGTCGACCGCCTGTGAAAGCGATGGCGTATTGATCAACCGCGCTGCCCACAAGGCGCGCTGAAGGCTCGTGGAAATATCCGTTCAGCAGCCAGTAGGGCACCGCTCCCGCGATTACCCCATGTTGATAAGGCCATGTATCGGAACGCCGCGAGATTTAAGTATCCCTCCAGGTCTGAAGCCACTGATTGAACCCTGCCGCACGACCGGGCGGCGCTGGAGCTGCAATTTCGTAGGCGCCGACGATTGGGTTGATGGTCGGGAAAAGCAACATCAACTGGCCCTCGCGTAGTTCCCTCTCGATGAGAGACGGGCTTGCCTGGCCGATGCCAAGGCCGGTCATACAAGCATCGATGGAGGCCTCATCCGTATCGAAAGTGATGCTGCCGCTGCGCGGCTGAAATGGTGTCTTTGCCGCCTCGCACCAGCGGTGCCATGACCACCCATCCGAAGTGTCGAGCAGGATCGGCAGATCAAGCAGTGCCGCGGGCGTCATCGCTTGAGCGCTGCCGCCCAAGAGGAGCGGGGAACAGACGGCCACCGTTCGGTCGAGCAGGAAGGCTGAAGGGAAGCGGGTATCCTCGGAGCCTCGGCTGTAGGTGATCGTCACGTCGGGCACGTCATTGGCCCCGAGCGCCAGTGACTGGATGTTGAGATCAACGTTGGGATTCTCCTGCAGGTAGGCGCCAAGCCTTGGAATAAGCCAGCGTCGCGCCAGCGTGATGGGTGCCTGGATCACCAGGCGCACGCGGTCAGGCAAGAGGGCGCGCGTGCCGCTTTCGATGGTGGCGAGGGCGGCATTCACGTGGGTGAGATATTGCCGGCCGGCATCAGTAAGTGAAATCGCATTATGCCGGCGATGGAAGAGATTGACGCCTAGCATGTCCTCAAGGGACTTGATCTGCCGGCTGATTGCCCCGGGTGTCTTATGCAGTTCCCGCGCGGCCAGCGTCAGACTTCCCGTGCGCGCTACAATCGAAAAGGCGGGAAGCGTTGCCAGCGGCGGTAGTTTCGTCCGGTTGGATTGAGAATTTCTCATGCGGGCGTGCAAATCTTTCGCTTGCAAATAAGTTGACTGTATCTATCCACATTCCTTCTGAACGACAAGAACGATCCGGGAAGGCCGCTTCTTTGACCGACATATGCAGTGGGCGGAGACGAAGGACGCCAGGTTTGTTGCCGCGTGCGGCATGCATTCCGCGCAACCGCATGGGGCTACCTGCCGGACGCCACTGTCCTCATTGATCACACCAGGGAGAAAAGCATGTTTTCAAGTCTTGCCATGTCGAGCAGGCGCGCCATCCTAGCGAGTGCTTTTGCTGCCTGCTTTGCAGTAGCCGCCGGTTCCGCATTCGCCGAAGACGCGACCCGGAAGGTGACGGACGATCGCGGCGTGACGGTCGAATTCCCCGCGCAGCCGAAACGCATCGCCTCGATCTCCTATTTCGCCGATGACGTGGCCCTGGCACTTGGCATAATGCCGGTAGCGAGCACCTACATGGTTGCCGACCGCCCGCCTGAGTTCCTGCTCGGCCTCACCAAGGACATGACGCAGATCGGCCAGCGTGCGAAGCCAAACCTTGAGCTCCTTTCTGAAGCAAAACCCGACCTGATCGTCGCGATCCGCCGCTATACGGTCGGGAATGCGCCGCAGCTCGAGAAGATCGCGCCCTATGCCGCCTGGAACATGGAACTGCTGGATGGCAGTGACAAGGAGATCGAGGCGCTGGCGAAAATCCTTGGAAAGCCCGAGCGCGGGATCGCGCTGAACAAAGCGTTTCGTGCACATCTCGCCGAGGTTGCTGCAAAGGCACCAAAGGATAATCAGCCCCGTTACGCAATCATGTGGGGAGGCGAAGTGCCGTTCGCCTTCCATGACGAAAACACCTCGGCCTCTATCGTTAACGCGATCGGTGGCAATAACATCGCTGGTGCAATGACGCCGGGCGGCGAGTTCGGCATCGACCTCAGCCTTGAGACCATGCTCGAGAAGGATCCGGAAGTCCTGTTCATCTACGATTACGGTCCGGACCGCCCGCATGAGAACAACCCGATCTGGAAAGAGCTCACGGCGGTCAAGAACAACCGGGTCTTCTACGTTGGGGACCAATGGGTCGAGACCAACGGCCCGATCGCCCGCGAGATCGTCCTGCGCGAAGCGGCCCACTACCTCTACCCGGATATGTTCCCGAAGGTTGACGTGAAGGCGGAAGCAGCCAAGATCATCCCGGCCGAACTTCAGAAATAAGTGATTGATCGCGACGACGATGGGCGCACGGAAATCCTCGATAGCCATCGGCTTGGTCGTCGTCGCGACTTTCCTTGTCATTGTGATCGGGCTGATGCCGGGTGCTCGCAATCTACCGCTGGATGCTGTCGTGCGAGCGCTCGTCAGCGCGGATGGCAAGATTGAAACCATCCTCGTCTGGACGCTCAGACTTCCGCGGAGCCTCGCCGCTGCCACAGCGGGCGCCGGTCTTGCAGTCTCCGGCTATCTGCTTCAGTCGCTGACCCGAAATCCGCTAGCCGATCCCGGGATTACCGGCGTTACCGCCGGGGCGATCACGCCGATCGTCACCTGCTTCGTCTTCCTGCCTTGGGTTTCCGGGCTCTATTATCCGCTCGTGGGGTTGGCCGGCGGTCTTGCGGCGGCTTCGGTGACGTTCTGGGTGGCGCGTGGCGGCAACAGCCATCCGCTCCACCTGGCGCTGGGCGGTGTCAGTATCTCGCTCTTTCTTGGTGCGATTACGATCTATGTCCTGCTGTTTGCAGGCCCACAGTCGACGGCGCTGCTGTTTTGGCTGGCGGGGGGCTTTGCGGGCCGAACATGGGTGAATCTTCTCCAGATGCTGCCATGGGTGCTGATCGGGATGATCGGCGCTTTGGTGCTTCATCGGGTCATCGCAATGTTCTCGCTTGACGATCATTCTGCCGCGGCAATGGGAGTTCAGCTTGCCTTGTGGAAGCCGGTTCTGCTGGTGCTTGCGATCTGCCCCGTGGCCGGCGTTGCGCCTGTCGCCGGCCCCGTCGCTTTCGTCGGTCTGGCCGCGCCGCATATCGCAAGAATGTTGCGGCCCCGCGGCGCGGCTTGGGAGATCGCTCTTGCAGCAGCCTTGGGCGCGCTGATCGTGACAGCAGCGGACCTGATAGCGCGCACGATCGCCATTCCGAAGGAACTGCCGGTCGGCATCGTGACGGCCCTGCTCGGTGGGCCGCTGTTTGTCTATTTGATCCAGCGTGGGCGCCTCGATTTCAAGGAACAGGCTGCATGAAAGCGAGTGCGCCTGCGACAGGTCAGCCAAGCCGTTGGGTGCTACCCTCAGCGGTAGCACTCGTCCTCCTCTCATTCGTGGCGGCCATTTTCCTCGGCATCGTCGATCTCCCTGCTCATGACGTTTTGTCAACGCTAACTGGGAGCGGTTCGTCCGAAGCCCGTTCGATCATCCTTGATATCCGACTGCCGCGGATCGTGACGGGTGTTCTCGCCGGCATGCAGTTTGCCCTGGCCGGTCTCCTGCTGCAGACGATTACGCGCAACCCGCTTGCCGATCCCTCCCTGATGGGCGTTTCTCAGGGGGCGACCTTGACCGTGACTGTGTTCCTGCTCTTCACGGTCTATCTCGCCAATCCGGATTCCTATTCGGTCAATGAGTTGCCGATTGCCTGGCTTCCGGCTGCTGGGATGGTGGGGGGAATGTTCGCCGGCGGCATCATCTATCTTCTTGCCTTCCGTCTTGGTCTTAGTCCGATCCGGATCACGCTCTGCGGTATCGCCATCGGCGCCGTGCTCCATGCGATCGCCATCGGGCTTATCGCGGGATGGGGCTCGGCGCGCATCGAGATCATTCTCGAATGGCTTTCGGGCAGCCTCTATGCTCGGACGTGGGATCACGCGTTTTTTCTTTTACCATTCACCGTCGCGGGTCTCGCGATACTCCCGCTGATCTATCGCCCACTCACGCTGCTTCGGTTCGATGCGACCGTCGCCCGTTCCTTCGGGCTTTCGTATCGCCGGCAATTTTCGCTCGTGCTGCTCGTTTCCTGTGCCCTTGCCGCCAGCGCCGTCGGCGCGGTGGGACCGATCGTCTTCGTCGGACTGATCGTCCCGCACTTGGCGCGCTTTTTCGCCGGGCGGCATTTCCCGCTGGTTCTTCCCCTCACCATCGTGCTGGGCGCCGTGATCGTCACGCTCGGTGATCTCATCGGCCGGCTGGCCGGCGGGCCCGAGGAAGTTCCGATTGGTATCGTCACCGCCCTCATGGGCGTTCCCGTGATGCTGGCGCTTCTGCGCAAGGTTCCTTAAGCTCGCCCATGCCTCTTTCTTGTTCGAAATTGTCGGTTCTTTACGGGCGTCGAAGGGCGTTGAACGGTTTTTCCCTGTCGATGGAGAAGGGGGAAATTCGCGCGCTCATCGGTCCGAATGGATCCGGAAAAAGCACGGCCCTCCAGGCGTTGGCCGGATTGATCGCGCCTTCGGAAGGCAAAGCCGAGATCGAAGGGGTTGCGCTCGCGTCTATGTCGCGACATGCCATTGCCAAGAAACTTGCGTTCCTGCCGCAGCAGCCCGCCGCCCCGGACGAAATGACCGTCGCCCAACTCGTTCGCCAGGGGCGTTTTCCTCATGTCGGCCTGTTTCGCTCCTATGATCGGACGGATGAAGAGGCCATCGTATGGGCACTCGAAAGTACCGGCCTATCAAGCCTGGCGGATCGAACGCTTCATGAACTGTCAGGAGGCGAGCGCCAGCGCGCCTGGATCTCCGCGGCCTTGGCACAGGAGGCAGGAATCCTGCTTCTGGACGAGCCGACGTCGTTTCTCGATATCGGCTACCAAGTCGAAGTGCTTGATCTGGTTCATCGCCTTAGTCGCGAGCGCGGCGTAACGATCATCATGGCCATCCACGACATCAATCAGGCGATCGCTGTCAGCGATCGGATTTCGCTGTTGGAAAAAGGCGAATTGCGCTTCGACGGCGAACCGAAGATGCTCGCCACAAGCGGACTGATCGAAAAGACCTTTCGGGTGAAAGGCAAGTTTGTCGAGGTCGACCCCGACAAACCTCCTCATTTCGACATCGAGCTTACGAGGCTGCACCGTTCGGGTTCTTGACGAGCCGGAAGACGATCTTCGTTTGCGTGTAATAGTCGAGAGCGTCGGCGAAATCGGGTGTCCAGCCATCTTCGAAGAACGGGACGAAGCCGTCGTACTCCAACTTGCGACCGGAGACTGCGAAGCCGGCCTTGGTGAAAGTCTTGGCGTAGTCTGTGATCGAACGATCCCGGACGACAGTGTTTGTCCGCTTCGCAACGAGATCGCGCCACTTCGGCCAGAGAGGGTTGTCGGTGTGGCAGCCGGTGACAGCGTAGTAGACGCCGCCCGGCTTCAACGCCTTGAAGATATTAGCGGCATGGGCATCGATGTCCTCGATCAGGTAGATCACCTCGTGGCTGATCGCCAGATCAAACGCTTCCACCCAACCCTCGAGGCGCCCGCCCACGGCATGCTGCACGGGCATGTTGCCTTTGAAGGCTTCGGCCTTTGCGATCGACTGTTCGGCGATGTCGATACCAAGCGCCTTGCGGAAAGGTCGGACTGCATAGAGATGACGCAGCAGGCCGCCCTGGTTGCAGCCAAAATCAAGCACGCTTTTCTGGGAGAGGTCGCGCTCGACGATCAACTCAAACAGATGCCGCCAGATGGGTGCGTGGCCATCCGCCATCCGGTCCTCTGCGTCTGGATCGACGTACCAGGTGGCGATGGTTTTGTTATCCTGGCTCATGGCAAATCTCCGTTAGCAGCTGTCTTGTCGGCAGCGTTCTAGAGCACCTAGACTCGCACGGGTAGTACAAACTGTATGTTGTTGCGGACGGCCGCAAATTGACCGTGCACGCCGCTGCCATCGGCACATTCTTCATCGGGGCAGCCTCAGACGGCCCAGCCGGACTAATTGTTCGGTGGGCACCCGGAGAGTTACCGATCCAAAACCTCCCAAGCGCTCAAATTGAGTCCGCTTCGGACGGTGCGTAGAGGGCCACTTGTGCGTCCTCTTTTCTTTGCCTCATACAGCGCTTCGTCCGCTTGCCGCTGCAACGCCTCTGAAGATCCCGCCTCGCTGCCGTGTTCCCATATGGCCAATCCAATGCTAACCGTGACATAGGCAGGAAGAGCCACAGCTCAGGCTTCAGCAATTATGATGTGGTCGCGGATCTCTCACTCGGCGATGATGTCGTCCGTCACCGATCTCGTTGATGTTGGCACAGTGCGAAACGACTCCAACATGTATGGTGTTCAGCATCGAGGCCTCGTTTCCGATAGACGTTAGGCTTTAGTCGTCGCAACGTTAGCGCCCAGACTGAGAAGAAGGCGTTAGACCGCGGCAGGGCTGTGCGCCGCGATGAAACGCGCCGGCGCAGCGACGAAAAGCGCCCGTTTCCCCGATCAGGGGCAGGCGCAGGACTTCACAATGTCCCCTGTGAAGTCTCCTCGATAAGAGCCTCTGGCCTCATCATCCTCTGACGGGCTATTTCTTTTCGTGATCGCTCGGCCGTAGGGGCCCTTTCTTCGTGCTGGCCCTAGCAAAACAAGGTGCGCACTCTACATAAGTAGTCGCGCATATACTCCCCGCCCTCCGGGGATGAGCGCACAAGCGGGCTTCATCATTAATGAGGCCATTCTGGCCTCGTCGCACCCCCACGACGAGGCCTTCATGCTTTCTCGCCGCAGTTCTTCGAACTTCGACGCGAGTGCGCTGTTCAAGAGATCGTACAAACGCTGGCTTTTTGTGTCGCGAAGCTTTTTTGCGATATTAGGGCAACGCCAGAGCCAGGCGAGCCCAGCCCACCTGCACCAATCCCATGTTGTATCCTCGGCTTTCCTCCCGCCAGTACGAAACAAGCTTCAGAGCCGTTGCCGCGTCATTTTGGTGGCTTCGCGACAGGTCTCCAGGATGTCTTCTTTGCCCATGCTGCGGATTGTCCCGCAGACAGCGCACGAGACAGCCTCTCTCGTCTCCATTTCGCGAAAACTGAGCCTCTGCCGCGTGCCGCACCTAGTGCACTGAATTTCAAAGCTGTCGGAGCAATTCACCACTGCCTCCCGTTGCTTTTCAATTCTCCTACAACCTGGGTCGCCGAGAGGTAATTTCAAGATTGCTATCGCCTAAACTGGATCGAGCATTGACGGAACTTCCCGGATCGAAGGGATCCCGACGTCGGGAGTTGTCTCGGTGATCTCGCTGTCTCCGGTTGCCAGGGGTTTCAAAACGCCGCGGCAATGCTCCAGGGTGTTGGAGGGATTGCTGCCTGCAGAATTCCCGTGCTGTGTCTGGACACCGTTGTCCGGCAAGTTTTGGCAGCGGTGGGACGGCATGATCGGCTCTTCCAGCCAGCATGGGAAGAGGCAGGTGTGGCGCCGGATCTCACGATAGATCGTCGATCGATGACGACCGAGTTGGCGCGCCATTTCTTTGATCGGCAGCTTGCGTTCGACAAAGTGGAAGAGGCGGCGTCGATCGGCCAGATTCAGCTGCGAATAACGTCGGGACATGCCAAAATCTCCAAGGGGAAGCCATTGAAATCATTGGCATATCGCACTTGAAAATAGAATGTACCGCTTCAGAACTCTGGATGGCATATTTGTGCTCGCCGCTGAGGCGCACCGATAAGGCCGCGCCTCTTTGCGTATTGTTCTTGCAGTTTTGGAACAGAAGCGGCGGTCAAACCTTAATTGCTGAAGCAGACGCAGGCGACTTTGCAGGAGAGTGCCCTTCGCGCCTCTGGTTCGGACCTAACCGTGGAGCTTCGGAAATGGTCATCCGCGGGCTGTTGCTGAGGCGTGGTGATCGCTCTGTCGCTCCCGCCGTCGCGAACGAACTGAAAGGGATCCGATGTCGAAACAAGCCGAACGCCGTCCCGCTGTGCTGATTACCGGCAGTTCCGGGTTCCTAGGGCAGGCCATCGCGAAGGGTCTGAGCCAACGGTTCCGTGTCATTGGTCTCGACGTGAAGAAGCCCAAACGCTCTCTTGAGCGTATGGAAACCGTCGAGATCGACCTCACCTCGGACGACAGCGTCGATGCCGCCGTGCAGAAGGCGGCAGAATTGGCCGACGGTCCAATTGCCTCGGTCATCCATCTCGCCGCCTATTACGACACGACCGGCGAGGATAACCCCAAATATGAGGCCGTCACGGTGCAGGGCACGCGTCGGCTTCTGAAGGCGCTGAAGGGTGTTGAACCCGAGCAGTTTGTCTTCTCCAGCACCCTGCTTGTGCATGCGCCGAGCCCCAGCAAGGGCGCGCGCATCGACGAGGATTCCCCCATTGATCCGGCCTGGGCATATCCGCAGTCGAAGGCCGACACCGAGGCACTGATCGCGGCGGAGCGTGGGGATATCAAGTCGGTGATTCTGCGCTTGGCAGGCGTTTACGACGAGGACTGCCGGGCAGCGTTCATCGCACAACAAATCGCCCGCATCTTTGAGCGGCTGCCGACGGCCTATCTGTTCAGCGGCGATCTCAGCGCGGGCCAGCCCTATCTGCACAAGGACGATCTGGTCGACGCGATCGTTCGCGCCGTCGACCGTCGTGCCGAGCTTGCGGATGAGACTGTACTGCTGATCGGCGAGGAGGAGACGCCGTCTTATGAGGAGATGCAGAAACGAATCGGACGGCTCGTCCACAACGAGGACTGGCGCACGCTCAGCCTGCCGAAAAGTCTCACCAAGGCCGGCGCCTGGGTGCAGACCGCACTCCTCGATCAGGAGACCGACATCAAGCCGTGGATGATCGAGAACTCCGACGACCATTTCGAGATCGACATCTCGCGAGCCCGCTCGCTGCTCGGATGGGAGCCGAAGCACAGCCTGACGGAAACACTTCCGGAGATGATCGGCAGGCTCAAGCAGGATCCGACCGATTGGTACGAGAAGAACAAGCTCGACTCCTCCGCCGTAGCTGCCTCCGAGCCGGAACTCGATCAAGCCAGGGAACGCCTGAAGGAGCAGCCCGAGCGCAGCCCGGAGGATGTCGACAAGACCGTTGAACGTCATCGGTTGCGGACCCTGTGGGCGCCGATGGCGAATGCGGTCCTGGGCCTCTGGTTGGTGACGTCGCCGATGACGCTGGGCCTCCTTGATCCGATAGCCATGGCACTGCCTCCCGCGCTCGGCCACGTGATTGCGGAACCAGAGAGCCGCAACAGTTGGCTCGGTGTCAGTGAGATATTCTCGGGACTTCTCATTACCATCCTGGCACTGGCGGGAATGGCGCGTCGATGGCAGTGGATCCAGTGGATCACCGCCGCGGCAGGTCTCTGGGTAATGCTGGCGCCGTTGGTGTTCTGGACCACGAGCCCGGCCGCCTACGGCATCGATACGCTGGTCGGCATGCTGGTGGTGGCGTTGGCGGTGATGATCCCGCCGACGCCGGGCATCAGTCGCCGCGCGCTTGCGGAGGACGACGACCGGCCGCTCGGCTGGAGCTATTCGCCGTCCTCCTTCACTCAGCGCATTCCGATCGTCGCGCTCGCCTTCGTCGGTCTCTTCGTGTCGCGTTATCTCGCCGCCTACCAGATGGGCCATATCGACGGCCTGTGGGACCCGTTCTTCGGTACCGACGAGCCGTCCGTGCGCAACGGCAGCGAGGCGGTCGTCACGTCCTGGGTGTCGAAAGGATTTCCCATCGCCGATGCTGGCCTCGGTGCCTTCGCCTACGGGCTCGACGTCCTCGCTGGCGCCATCGGCGACCGGCGTCGCTGGCGCACCATGCCGTGGATGGTTTTCCTGTTCGGCCTGCTCATCATCCCGCTGGGAGTGGTCAGCGTCTCCTTCATCATCATCCAGCCGCCGCTGATCGGCGCACTCTGCACGCTCTGCATTATCCAGGCGGCCGTGACGGTAATCCTCATCCCGTATTCCGTCGACGAGGTCCTGGCGACAGTCCAGTATCTTTGGCGCGCGAGGCGGGCCGGCCAACCGCTCTGGCGCACTTTCTGGATGGGCGGGCCAGCACTTTCGGAGAACCAGACTCCTGAGCCGGATCTCGATCGGCCCGTTTCCGAGTTCCTCAAGGACTTTGTCTTTGGCGGCGTGACTTTCCCATGGACCCTGGCGGCCAGCGTGCTACTCGGCATACTCCTGATGGCGACGCCGCCGATTTTGGCCACGCAACCGCCGCTCTATTTCAGCGACCACATCGTCGGCTGCCTGGTCATCATGGTCGCGGTCACCGCCATGGCCGAGGTGGTGCGGCCGGTGCGTTTCCTCAATGTGGCCCTCGGAGCCTGGGTTGTGGCGACACCCTTCCTACTTGAAGGCGGGACGGGTGCGGCGATGATCGCTGACCCCGCGATCGGACTGGTTCTGATCGGTCTCAGCCTGCCGCGTGGGACGCGCAGCGAGGAGCACTATGGCGGCTGGGATCGAGCGATTGTCTGAATTGTTCGAACTCGGCACGTACCCCGTCTGGACCAATGTCGCGATGTTTGGCGTGTCCCCTCTGGTCGTATCGGTCGCTGGCACGCGCATCATCGGCTCATGGCATTGAGCAGGAGACGTCATCCACCGTCGCGCACTGCGCAGGGCAGGAAGGTGCCATGCGCTGACCGATGGCGCGCCTTATAAGCTGGCCGGGCGGAGGCGTTAGTCGTCTGCCGATCTTCCATAGAGGTGGCGAAGCGCGTCTTTGGCTTCCTCCAGCACCTTCTTGCGGTCGGCGGGAAGGTTCTTGCCAGCCCGATTGATGTAGAAGGTCAACATGGACATGGCGGAGCGAAACGGCTCCGCCTTGCGCTTTTCGCTCTTGTCCGCCGAACGTTTAAGCGATGCTGCGATCTCTTTCGGGTCGTCCTTCTCGAAGACAAGCGGCTCCAGTTCGAGAGCGTCGCTATGCTCGGTCACTTCGGCGGACCATCTTTTCTTCCGAGCCATGAAATCCTCCCGTTCTCAGACGATTAAAGTGGCAAGACTAGTCCGGCGGTTGCCCCGGCACAGCGCCTGGAGGAATGACCGGGGTGGTGCCGGTGTCGGAGGGCCGCTCCTCAATTTCGGGGTCACCGGTCCTGGGCAGAGTGAGCACGCCGTTGCAATCCTCCAGCGACGGTCGCGGACGGGCCTCTCCCTCATTATTGCGCTCGGTCCCTTCGTTCTGGTTTCCGGGCTCAACCTGACAAGGATTGGACCGGTCGGAATCGCCATTGCCATTGGATGTTTGAGCGGCCGCAACGCCAAGCGCTCCTGGCCAGCACAACAATGTGGTTGCTGCCAAACAAAGCATCCGTGAACCAGATGGCACGGGGAAGTTGGGCCTGGGATGGCATGCCAGGCGGCTCTTTGGATTGCGTGTTTCTAGTGGGACAGGAGGATGAACCGGCGCTGGATTGGGATTATCCGGCTGCGGACTGTTCGGCTCAGGTGCGGAAGTGTTCATCGTTGGTTCTCTTTCAAAAACCGTCAACCATCAATTCGTCTGAACGCGATGTGTTCCCAATGGCGCCGCCAGAACTTTGCGGCGGTGAGATCACAATCGGGAACAATCGGCCGGGCCCCTCATTTTCATCATGTCCAACAAATCGATGGAGGTTGTCATGCCTACTGCAAGCGGACACACGGATGCCATCCAGGCTTCGCGCGTGATCGGCGCCGATGTCTACAACACCAATGGCGAGCGGATTGGCGAGATCAAGGACGTCATGCTTGAGAAGACCTCAAGCGGCATCATGTTTGCCATCGTCGGATTCGGAGGCTTTCTCGGCATCGGCGAAAAGTATCACGCCGTGCCTTGGTCTTCGTTAGATTATGACGTCGATGCTGGCGGCTATGTGGTGCCGTTCAGCAAGGAAAAGCTGGAAGCCGCACCGTCTTATTCTGTCAACGAGTTGACGAAGGATGACGGTATTCTGGCGAGGGATCAGGCCTATGATTATTATGGCGTACAGCCATATTGGCACTGAATGGCATCCAGGGCACGGCGGCCTCAACGGCCGCCGTGCCCTGTCTAAAACCTGCTTTGATGCAAGCTGCATTTTGGCTAGGGGCGACGACTTGCCGAGTGGGCCTGTTTCTGTTCCGTCTTGATCCAGTTACCGTCCTGCCCGCACTCCTCCTTGTGTCAGTGGAAAGGGGTTTCGGCCCAGCCTGACGCCGTGATCTCCACGAAACCTCAGGGTGCCGTGGTTCCGGAACTTCCCCCTCAATTATGAGTTCGTAAGCGCAAGGGCTAGACGCAAGGAGACCTCCATGCGCGCAACAGGACTGGACGTATCCGACAAATCGATCCAGACGGCCAACATCTGGCTGGACGAATCATGGAGGCCCGGACCGACAGCTTGCCCGATCTGATGACGAGAGCCTGGAGGCGACAATACGTTTGAAGGTGATGTGAGAACAACGTCACCCCGCAAGGCGGGGTGATCCGGATCAGACTGGCGCACGGACAAATAGGAGTGTGACATGGCCGGCAGCAAAACTCACGAGCAACAGCGTCGCACAATCGAAAAGCGGGAAGAGACCAGCAAGGCTGGCGACGATTTTGACGCCGAGGAGGAACTGAAGCGATCGAAACCGGGGCGGGAAGTGCGCCGTGGACGGGGCAAGCGTGGCGACGAAGGGGTCGATCTGACACACAAGGACGACCGGCAGATAATTAGGGGCACAAATCAGGAAAGCGAGCATCACAAACGCCGCGCGGATGGACGATGATGCTCGACTATCAACATGCCCGACACCGTATGGTCGAAGCACATATCGCACGGCGAGGCGTGCGCGATGCGCGGGTCCTTTCAGCCTTGAGGCAAGTTCCCCGCGAAGCATTCGTGGCCGAAGGCTTCGAGGAGTTCGCTTACGAGGACAGCCCGTTGCCCATCGGGAGTGGCCAGACGATTTCGCAACCTTTCATCGTTGCCAGGATGGCAGAAGCAGCGGAAATAGAGCCTTCCGATCGCGTTCTGGAAATTGGTACCGGCTCGGGCTACTCGGCGGCCATCTTGGCCGAGCTTGCCGATGAGGTATTCACCATCGAGCGGCATGGCGAACTCGCCGAGCAGGCTGGGGAGCGCCTCCACAGCTGCGGCTATGGCAAGGTGACCGTAAAAGTGGGCGATGGCACCAAGGGTTGGCCCGAGAAGGCACCTTTCGATGCAATCGTCGTGGCGGCAGGCGGGCCTTCCGTTCCAGTGTCCTTGCAGGAGCAATTGGAGCTTGGCGGACGTCTGGTGATCCCGGTGGGTGACAAAGGGGGCAAGCAGCGCCTGCTTCGCATCACGCGCGTCGCCGGCAACAAGTTCGAAGAAGAGGATTTAGGTGGCGTGATGTTTGTGCCCCTAATCGGCGAGGAAGGCTGGATCGATCACGACGTCAAGCCCTTGATGCGTCAGATCCGGATATCCGTTCCCCAATTGATCGCCGAGGAAGCAGAAGACCTTCCGCCGATCGATGATCCGGACTTTGGCGCGATCTTCGATCGCTTTGGCGGGAAACGTGTCGTTCTCTTGGGTGAGGCAAGTCACGGAACGTCGGAATTCTACCGGGCCCGCGCTGCGATCACGAAGCGCTTGATCGAGGAGCATGGCTTCACGATCGTTGCGGTCGAGGCGGACTGGCCGGACGCTGCTTATCTCAATCGCCATGTCCGAGGCAAGCCGCATCCAGCTGGTCTGTCACCGCCGTTCCAACGCTTTCCTCAGTGGATGTGGCGCAACACCGATGTCGCGGCCTTCATCGACTGGCTGCGTGGGTACAATTCCGCTAGAGCGGATCCAGACAGCATGATCGGCTTCTACGGCCTCGACCTTTACAACATGAGCGGATCGATCGCTGCGGTGTTGTCGTATCTTGATAAAGTAGACCCGCATGCCGCGAGTGTTGCCCGGGAGCGCTATGGCTGCCTCACGCCTTGGCAGAATGAGCCAGCCACATATGGCCGCGCCGCGCTGCGCTCCGGCTACAAGGATTGCGAAGATTCGGTGGTGAAGCAATGCCGCGAACTGCTCGAGCGCTCGCTCTCCAAGGAAGACGGAGACCTGCTGGATGCGCAGCAAAGTGCAAGGCTGATCGCATCGGCCGAGAAGTACTACCGGGTGATGTACTATGGCGGCGCCGAGACCTGGAACCTGCGCGACCGGCACATGTTCGAAACGCTGCAGCAACTGCTGAACGTTGGCGGACCAGACTCGAAGGCGGTCGTATGGGCGCACAATTCACACATCGGTGACGCGCGCCACACAGATATGGGAGCTGTCCGTGACGAAGTGAACATCGGTCAGCTGTGCCGCGAGCGCTATGGCGATGCAGCGCTGATCGGCTTCGGCACCCATTCAGGCACGGTCGCCTGCGCCTCCGATTGGGATGGCGAAATGGAGATCAAAAAAATAAACCCCTCGCAGCCCGAGAGCGTCGAGTCCATGTGCCATCAAAGCGGTCGGGGGTCATTTCTGCTGGATTTCCACCGCAGCGACGTCGCAGCAGAGGCGCTTCGAATGCCACTTCTGGAGCGCTTTATCGGAGTGATCTATCGACCCGAGACTGAACGCCTAAGCCACTATATGGGCGCCGCGCTGTCTCAACAGTTCGACGCATACGTCTGGTTCGAACACACGTCCCCTGTTACGCCTCATGACAGCGGTGATGCCGGTATCGGTCAAGTGCCAGATACCTATCCTTTCGGTACGTAATGCGTGCTTGATCAAACAGAGTATCCTTGCCCGCCGTTAGGAACTCAGTGCGCCGGCCCACGTCCACAGCTCGGGCAACAAATCCACCACTCGGGTATCGCCGCCGCCTGCCGGCGGCGTATGGGGGGAATGCGCCAGGTTCCTTAAGTCGCTGTTCGCGTTCCCAGCAGTCACAATCTTCTCAAACACCATCGAAATGATGGCGAGTCCTTCAGGAAGGACGTACCCGGATTGCCGATGGGGAGGTATGCGTCCAGAACGCTGGGATGGCTATCTCGTCCGCATTTTGCGTCTCCACACAGCCCCCGGGTACGAGACGGACTGCGCCAGCCTGATCAGATCCGGTAGGCATCGTCAACTTAACGAAGCTTGGACTTGGATGTGGTGTAGCGGCTGCTCCTTCGGGGACGCGACGCGGCTGTCCCCTCCACGGTCGACTTGCTGACGTGAATGGATCCATGCTCGTTCCAGCGATTCGTCCGCTCACCGCATAGGCCGATTTGGAAGATTCCATGAGGTTAGCGAAAGGCTTGTTGCTTAGTTGTTCACCTTCTGGGCCAAAAACGTCGCATACTGTATCGTCCGGAATTGACCCTCGCGGTTTGGTAT
Organism: Sinorhizobium sp. NFACC03; assembly: GCF_900103435.1. NCBI lineage: Bacteria > Pseudomonadati > Pseudomonadota > Alphaproteobacteria > Hyphomicrobiales > Rhizobiaceae > Sinorhizobium > Sinorhizobium sp. NFACC03. The sequence goes on along the minus strand of NZ_FMXF01000024.1, from coordinate 50,672 downwards.
CGCGCGCAGCGGTGTCGGTTATCGCTTCCTCCCGGCCGTATCGTCGGTAGGTTTCTCCTCGTCGTCGAGCGCAGCCTGGAGGGCTTTGAGCACATCGCTAAGCGGATCGAGCTTGGAGATGTGGGGTACCTGCTCAAGATCGTCGGGAAGAGCGTCTCGGCTGAAGCTTGTCAAGAAAACGAACGGCCGACCAAGCTCGGCCAACTTGCGGGCCACGGAAAAGCTTTTGCCGTCTGTCAGTTGGATGTCGAGAATGGCAGCGTCGGGAGGACCGGCGGCGATTGTTTCAAGCGCGACGCGCACCGACGGCGCCGGGCCGGCGATAGCGTAGCCCGCTGCCTCAAGGCTTTGCATGAGATCCGCCGCCAGAAGAAATTCATCTTCGACGATCAGAATGCGGAAGGGGCGGGGCACGAGCTATCTCTCAAACGGAATGGTGAACGAAACGGTCAAACCCGCCGGATCGAAATGCGTTTCCAACTTTCCTTGCAGGCGATATTCGATCTCGCCGCGCAACAGTTCGAATCCGAAGCCGGTCGCGTTCGGCTCGCCTATGGTCGGGCCGTCGCGCTCTCGCCAGTCCACCTGCAACTGATTTTCTTGAATAGACCAGCGGATGGAGATCCTGCCGTTTTCTTTGGAAAGCGCCCCATGTTTGGTGGCGTTGGTCGCGAGCTCGTGCGCGACCATGGCCAGGGACAGGCCTTGTTGTGGAGTCAGCCGCAAATCGCTGCCCTCAAGCGTGAAGGTGTCGTGCCCAAACGCCTGCAATTCGCCAGCAAAGATTTCCCGGATGGACACGTCTTTCCACGCTTCGTTGGACAGGCTGGTATAGGCCCGTGCGAGCGCACCAAGGCGCCCCTCGAACGAGGCCTGAAACGCTTCCATAGACGACGAGCGGGCTATGGTCCGTTTGGCGATCGCCGCCACCACCGCCAGCATGTTCTTGACGCGATGGTTCAGCTCGGAGATCAGCACCTGCTTGTGGGCTTCCCCTTCGGCAAGCTGGGTGACATCCACCAGTGTCACAACGACACCGTCGATATCTTCGCCGCTTGCGCGATAGGGGATGATTCTGACGAGATGATGCTTGCCGTCGGCGTCGCGCGCGAGTTGATGGTGAACCGGCTCTCCGCTGTCGAAAACGCCCTGGATATCGTTCTTGAAGCTCGGATATTCGAGGCGGCTGGAGAGTTCCGTCAGCGGTCGACCCACATCCGACGGGCGCAGGTTGAAAAACGTGGCGGCCGAGGGCGTGTAAGTGCGGATCACCAGTTGCCGATCGAGAAAGATGGTCGCGATCTGCGTGCTGTCAAACAGGTTGCGAAGGTCGCTGTTGGCGCGGTCCAGTTCCTCGATCTTGCCGTTCAGCTCGGCATTGATCGTGTTCAGCTCCTCGTTCAAGGACTGGGTTTCCTCCTTGGACGCCTCCAGCTCTTCGTTGCTCGATTGCACCTCTTCGTTGACCGACATCAGTTCTTCGTTGGACGATTTGAGCTCTTCCAGCGCCGTCTCATATTCTTCGATCGTCGATTGCAGGCGTTCCTTCGTATCACGCAATTCTCGTTCGAGTTCGTGGTTGCCTTCCACGGCACTTGCCGACGCATTGTCGCCCTTCGTCTCAGTTGTCTCCTCAGAACGGAAGACGACGATGAAGAGCTGTTCGCGACCACCATCGATCGGCTCGATTGTGATGCCGCAAAACTGCAGCGGATCTTCGTCGGGGTCGAGAACGATGTTCACGCGACTGACAGGCTTGCGCGAACTGATGCATTCGCGTAACGCCGAACGCAGGTCGAGCCGCAGGCCCTTTCTGGCAAGGGTCAGAAGCTGGCGGCTCGGGACACCCTGCGGTAATTCCAGAAACCGCCCCGTGCCTGCGGAATAATAGACGATATCCGCATCGGCATTGACGACCACATGGGGCGGCGCGTGGCGCTCGATGATCCTCGCCTCGACCGATTGCTTGAGCGAATGGCCGCTTTCACGGGGGCCGACCGTCATCGTGTCATCAGATACGGTGGACCGCTCACGCCCGAAGAGCGACGGAACGCGCGGCATCTTGACCGGCAGGTCGCGCGCCTGAAACACGCGGTGCTTCTTGTCGAGGGTGGCGAACAGTTCGCCATATTGCCCGATACTCTCGGAGCTTCCGAGGAAGAGATAGCCGCCGGACCGCAGCGAATAATGGAAGATCGGAATGACCTGCCGCTGCACGTCGGGCCCAAGATAGATCAGGAGGTTGCGACAGGAGACCATGTCCATGCGCGCGAACGGCGGGTCGCGGATCAGGCTGTGCGGCGAGAAGATGCACAGCTCACGGACCTCGTTCGTGATCACATAACTTGCGCCATCCGGCTTGAAGAAGCGCCGGCGGCGTTCGGCCGACAGCCCGTCGAGCAGGGTCGCGGGATAACGCGCCGCGCGGGCAACCGCCAGCGCCGGCTCATCGATATCGGTTGCGAAAATCTGCACCTTGGGCGCAGTGCTCACCTTGTCCAGATGTTCCTTGATCTGGATGGCGATGGAATAGACCTCTTCGCCGGTGGCGCAGCCGGGCACCCAGATGCGGACGGCATCATTGGCGGCCTTGCCCTCGAACAGTTTCGGAATGATCTGCTCTTCGAGCAGGCGAAAGGCGTCCTGATCACGGAAGAAATTGGTGACGTTGATCAGAAGGTCCTTGAAAAGGTTGGATACCTCGTCGGGCTCCGAGCGAAGCAGCTCGATATAGCCGGCTAACGTTTGCAACTGCCGCACCTGCATCCGGCGCCGGACGCGGCGGAAGAAGGTCTTGGTCTTGTAGCCGGAAAAATCATGGCCGGAATGAGCTGACAGCACCGTGCAAATCTCGCGGCGGGCCGTTTCCTGATCCATCCCGTCTTCAGCGCCGCCGTGTTGCGCCACGCTGTCGAGCATGTCGAAGCTGCGTGCGAACGCCATCAGCCGGTCGGCCATCTGATTGACCGGCACTGCGATATCGATGACGCCGCTGGCGATTGCGGATCGGGGCATGTCGGGGTTGCGCGGGCCATCGCCATCCGCGGTCTGCGCCAGCGTTAAACCACCGGCTTCCTTCACCGCCTTGGCGCCGAGCGTGCCATCGCCATCACCACCCGAAAGAACCACGGCGACCGAATATTCGCCGCGGTCTTGCGCGAGAGAGGCGAGGAAGACGTCGATTGGTTTGCGATTCGCGATGGACAAGATCAGGCTGCTTCGACTGCAGGCGGCCATCCTGGACCGTCAGGATGGCATCGGAGGGCATGACATAGACGTTGTTCTTCTCGATCGCCAGGTCGTGCTGAGCAACCAAAATTGGCATCGAGGTGTAGTGCTGCAGAACCTCGTGCAGGCGGCTTTCGCGCGCGGGATTAAGATGCGTGACAACGACAAAGGCCAAGCCCGGATCGGCCGGAAACGGTTTGAGGAAGTCCTCCAATGCCGGGACGCCACCGGCAGAGGCACCGACTCCGGCGATTGGGAACTGGGAATTTCGGGACATGAGCTTCGTCGCTTGCTTGAATCAAGAAGCTATGTAGCGCACCGGATAAATTTACACACCTGCAAACCGCTCAAATTCGATTGACGGCAGTGTCTTGAGAACGCAGACACATCCGCGTAGATGGTGTGGCGGGCCCGGCAGGACTCGAACCTCCAACCAGTCGGTTATGCGATGTCAGCATTGGAGGCGGCGCTCCGATAAGTCCGAACCATGGCGCATGATATTTGCCGAGCGGCTTTAGAACGACAGTTGCAACGAAGCTCCTACTGCAACCGTGGCGGATACCATGATCCAGGGCTGCACTTTCCATACGACCAACAGTATGAAGGCGGTCAGCGCGAGCGCGAAATCGTGCGCGTTCAAGACGGCGTTGGTCCAGATCGGACTGTAAAGGGCGGCGTCTGGGTGGGACAACCTGGGGGAGTCCATGACCAAGCGCGAACGGACCGATACTGGAGCCGACAAACGCTATGTCCGAATGTATCGACTGGCAGTGAGAGGCAGGGCGGATCATGTCGCGTGCGCCAGACCACGCTTGCCGGATCGAAGCCAGGCAGCAATGACAGCGGAGGTTCAGCAGAACACGCTCCACAGTTCAAAACGCTCTCCGAAATCTGACCTGACCGAGTAAGCCAAAGCGCGTAGACCCAAGCTCTTAATTTGGATGTCCGTCGTCGTCGCCGTCGCGGTTTGCTTGTTCGCGCATCGCAGCTGGAAGCAAAGACCACACCGCCAGGAACAGCGCAGCAACCACCGGACCGATAACAATGCCATTAGGACCAAAAGCGGCGATGCCGCCAAGCGTTGAAATTAACACCAGGTAGTCCGGGATCCTAGTCTCCTTGCCGATCAGAATAGGTCGCAAAAGGTTATCGACCAGACCAATCACCAGAAAACCGTAGATGAGCAGCACGGTGCCTTGCCACAGCGCCCCTGAAGCCAGCAGGTAGATCGCGATGGGTCCCCACACAAGGCTGGTCCCGACAACCGGCAGAAGTGCAAATATCACCATCACCGTGCCCCACAGTACTGGGGCTCTGATGCCGAGGACCCCGAGGATCAGGGCGCCAAGGGTCCCCTGCACGAGCGCCACGATGATGCTGCCTTTGACGATGGCGTTGATCGTCACGGCGAAACGACTAAACAGCGCCCGGCGCCGCATGCTGCTGAGCGGCATCGCCTCGCCGATGAGGTGGGCCAACGCTCGCCCGTCGCGTATCAGAAAGAAGAGCAGGTAGAGCATTACGAAAAAACTTGCCACGAGGTGGAAGGTCGACTGCCCAATGTTGATCGCCTGACCCGCCAAGAACTGGCCGCTCTCCAGTAGCGTGTTCAGTAACCGCGTGCGCAGCGCTCCAGCATCGGGGAGTTCTATTCGGCTGAGCAGGCCGTTCAACCAGCCTGGCAGCAGGTCGCGCAGCCCCTGGACGTCGATTTCTAGAACGATCTGGCCCGACGCGATGTCCTTATAAACGGAGGCAGCCTCACGGAATATAAGGTTCGCTATGAGGAAAAAGGGCAGGATCACCATCACGAGAATGATCAACAAAGTGATCAACGCGGCGACGTTGTTCCGGCCGGGCATACTTGCGACGACGCGGCGGTTCACCGGCGCGAACAGCACGGCGAGTACAATCGCCCAAAGGATCGCGCCGGAGAATGGCCATAGCACCCACGCAAAGGTTAGGGTGACCACGGCGGTCAACAAGATGAAGATCTTGTACTCGAATTGCTGCACGGCCAGCTTCCGGTTGAGCCTGCACGTTCGACTATTCAGGAACGCTGTCAAGCTCGTCTTGACCGGAGTTGGACGAACAACGCTCGCGCGATCATTCGGAGCCCAGTCTCTTCCGAAAGGTCCCGGCAGCCGGCCCGGCTTCGCCACGAGAAGGACCGCGTTCCCGTGATCCAGGCATCAACGGCATCATTGGTTGTCGGTCGCAGATGAGGAACTCGGGTCCGCCTCAGGCATAGTCACGTACGAGATCGCCTCTTCAACGAGTGCGTTCACCTGCCGCACTCTAGGGTGCCCAATCATCCTGCCCCCCGCGCAGCCATTCCGCCCCGAACGGTGAAAGTCGGTTCGGCTACTGGGAATTTCACGAGAGTTCCGGACCCTTGTGGTAGGCACAAAAGATGGCGTTCTCCGTCGTGCTTGGGTTCGCCGCTGATCCCTCCTCCGCTGGGCCCGGCTGAGTTCATCGATAATCCCCGAGATAGAACCTTTGACGCATGCCTCTGACCGCGCTCAGAGGGCCGCCTGTGGAACCACATCTCACGCCCGCAGTTTTTACGCCAGGTCCGGTTGCCCATCCCCTCCGGACCCTGATGTACTGGAACCTAGTGGCCCCGTCAGTCGCCTTTCGGCGCCCGCGATTGGGTGGGTCAGACAGCGGGGAGGGCAGAGCAACCCTGCAGGAGCTGCTCACCACATTGTTGTTACCCTATGCTGGGGAAACAGATCGGGGGCATCGCGTGACGATATGAGGTGCGACCTATGGGTGTCACGGACGGCCATAACCGGTCTTGCTCTTGTCGTGCATGGTTTGCAACGAGCGCCGCCAAATATGAAGCGTTGTCGACCGACAGCGGCCGACTCGACATCGAATGAATAGATCGTTGCGAAACGCTGGAATTGGTCTGGACCGAGCGAGGAGGGCCTGCAGTCGCGCAGGACAAAGCTTGGCAAGCTCGCTGTCGAAAAACAGTTCCGCGGAGAAATCATTCGCATCTGGGACCCCAAGGGCCTCGTCGTTCGGCTGATCGTTCCGAAGGATCGAAACGCGACCAGCTCGAAGGAAAAATCCAGGAATGCTATGGTCTTGAGAAGGACCGCGCCAAGCGCGACATTGACGACTGGTACAGCAAACAGGATGATTGGTAAGGGTCCTCTCTGGCATAATCGAAACCCGCCGTCGGCGGGGTTGGATTTCCACTGGTCCGTGGTGCGTGATCGACGCACAAGCAGTTGCGCACCCTCCGTGGTTCTTGGTCGAACTACCGGGTGCGCAAATCATCCGTAATTCACTGAGGACGTTGGAACTTTAACAACCGTCATGGCGTTTTCGGGTTCCTGAACATCATCAAAGGAGTGGGACCATGCGACGCATTCTTATTGCTCTTGCAGCGACAACGATGATGGTTGGAGCGGCTGCCGCGCAGACGGCGGAAACCGCCACCACGGAAACCTTCGTTACCGCCAAGCCGACCGATGTGTTGAGCTATAACCTGGTCAATCTCAATGTCACCAACAATGCCAACGAGACGATCGGGGAAATCAAGGATCTGATCCTGTCGGAAGATCGGCTGACGGGTTACATCGTGTCGGTCGGCGGGTTTCTCGGGATGGGTGATCGCTACGTGATCGTGAGCCCGAAGGCCGTCAAAATCACCTATGTCGAAAACGACAAGAAGTGGACGGCGGTGATGGACGCGACCAAGGATCAGCTCAAGGCGGCCCCTGAGTTCAAATACGAAGGCCGCTGGGAACGCTAATCCGGGCGACGACCAAATGAAAAGGTTCTGGAACTGACCTTTTCATTCGCAACGGGCCAAGGATTTGTCCGCGACACGTGCATTGTACAAGGCCTTTTTAAGGATGCGTTGAATGGCCAAGCTCTCGAAGCCCGCCGCTCCGGCTGTCGGCGATACCCAGGACGCCCTGGAAAAGCAGATCGCGACGCTTCGCCATGAAGTGGCAAAGGTCAACAAGCTGCTTGCGGATCGAACGAACGGCGTGTTGGATCAAGCGCGCGAGCGGGCAGCCGATCTTTACGAGGATGTGTCGAAATCGGCGGCGGGGGCGGCGCAGCAAAGGGGCACGCAGGCCCGGGCGGTTCGGATCCGCGTCGCCGTTGGTATTGATGCAACTCATCAAAACTTGGGTCGGATACGATGAACTGATCACATGCGGATCCTCGGTCGACTGGCTTTTCCGTTCCGCCTGCTCTCAGGTGAGATTTCAGCCGTTCTCTGACGCACGTTGAAGTTGATGCGCCGCCTGAAGGCATATTATGCTTGCGCGTCAGGGTGAACCCGCTGCAACGATCTTCGCGACAACAGGAATCAAGCAATGTCGTCAATTCCATGGGTAGAATTAGTTCAGCAGAATACGGCTAAATACAGCGAGCTCGTTGCTGGCATTGATCCTTCGCTGGTGGAAATGCCTGCTTTCTTTGAGCAGGATGACGGCATTCCCTGGATTAGCCGCTTCGTCGATTTTGTCTTGGACGCCATCGAGGGACAGGTTGGATTTGTAAAGTTTCAAAGCGCCTATTTCGAAGCGTGCGGTATTTCTGGTCTCACGGCGCTTTCCTTGGGCATGAAGCGGGCCAAGGCCGTCGGAATGGGCGTGATCCTGGATGCCAAAAGGGGCGACATCGGAGCAACCGCTAACGCCTATGCCCACGCCTATCTGACACCGGCGTCCGAAGGCGGAAGCGGTGACTTCGAAGCGGATTGCTTGACGGTAAATCCGCTGATGGGCCCGGACACGCTCGAGCCCTTTGCCGCAACCGCAAAGCGCTACGGCAAAGGGCTTTTTGTGCTCTGCCGGACATCCAATCCCGGCGCCGGCTGGCTGCAGGACAAGAGGACGGGGAACCGACTGATCTCCGATCACGTTGCCGATCTCATCGAAGGTCTTGCCCCAGACCCTGAAGGTTTGAACCCGATTGGTGCCGTTATCGGAGCGACGGTTCCGCATGAAGGAAGGCGGCTGCGAATGCTTCTCCCGCGCTCCATCATTCTGGCTCCGGGCCTTGGTGCACAAGGCGGTGATGCCAGCAGCATACATGCCCTTCGTGGAACACAGCAGGGCGATCTGCTAGTTCCGGTCTCGCGCGGCCTTACTCGCGTCGAAGACCGAGGAATCTCTGCGGCAACCTATCGCGATCTGATCTTGCAACGGATCAATGCCTTCAAGGGTGCGATCGCTCAAGGCCCAACGTCTAGGACCGCGATGGGCTAAACAGCAGCGCTACCTGCTGAAAAGCAGCCATTGCCGTTAGCCGTGAGATGGCCCTTACCAGACCTCCGATGGAGGCGCCCCTGGTTACCGAATGTCATGAAGCGGTCCCGGCACGTCCGGCATACTCTCGTGGAGAGCCCGACACGATCCTTCAGATGGGGCAGGGGACGATCCTGCCACAATTCTGAACGGAGGCCCCCAAACCGATCCGAGATTTTCGCGCGTCTAAAAACGGTTTTCGGCTCGATGAACTCCAAGAACATCGGACAACCGTGACGTAATTGTTTTCATCACGTCGGGTGCGCTTCTATCTACGCCGTAGACGAAACCCGGAAAATCGAGTGTCTTTTGGAGCGCCCAGATAGCTTCGTGCTGCTCCGGCGAGAGAATTTGCACTGGGTCACCGACAGCGACCCACCCGATTGGAACGGTCGAGCCCGGTTCCAACCGCGTCCGCAGATGCACGGTTCCGTTGATGCGGACTTCCGACCCCTGTCCGATCTGCGCGCCGTGAAACACGGCTGCCCCAGTGGCGACGAAAACTTCGTCGTCAATTTGGGCTCCAACGACATGGCTGTTTGGACCGACTATACAATGGTCTCCGATGGAGCAGTCATGCCGACTGGTGGCTCGGATGACCGCATTCTCGAACACGATGCAATTCCTACCGATGCGGATGGAGCCGCCGGCTTCCGCCACCAAGCGAGCACCATGCATGATTCTGCTGCCCGCACCAATCGTAACATCGCCGCAGACCGTTGCGTCCTGCGCAACCCAGGCCTCGGGATCGATCGATGGCGACTGTTGTTCATACGATAAAATCACGTTCTTACTCTCCTGCCTCTATCTTGGCGCTACGACGATGCCCGCACACTTTCGAGGTGCCAGACTTTGGCGACGATCCGCCAGCCATCAATGCCCTTCACGAAGCAAAGATGGTCGATGAAGACGTTCGCGTGGATCCGCAGCCTGACTTTCACCGTGGCGGCAGCCTGCGAAAGCCAATCGATCAAAATGATCTCGTCTTCGCGCTCCTGCGAGCAGCTCGCGGGCGACTCACGTTCTGCAATGACGTTGCGATAGTCTGCTATCGGATCGACGGTGATTGCGCCTTCGTCAACGTCGAAAAGGCTGCAGGCCGGATGAAAGATTTGATCAAAGAGTGAGAGATCGCACGCGTAGAGGGCATCGAAATAGGTTTGTATTGCGTCCAGCAAGTCGGTATCGCGGCTCATCCGGTTTCTCCGTAGTAGTTGAGAGTGTTCGTGTCGCATGCGGACAGCCCACGTTGCCACCGGCAGAAATGCCAGATAAGACGGCATTCATGCCAAAAAATGAGAGCCCACGTTTTCCTGCAAACAGGCGTGTCGTCAGCCTCGTCTATGACGGCCTCTGTACCTTCGAGTTCGGGATCACGGCCGAAGTCTTCGGCTTGGACCGCCCTGAAGTGGGACCCAACTGGTATCAGTTCAAATCGGTCTCGCTGGAGGATCAGGTTCTTCATGCCTGCGGTGGGCTGACGATCGCAGCAACAGGCACTGAGACCGATCTGCACCGGGCCGGAACGATCATCGTCCCCGGCTGGCGCGGACCCGATGCGCCTGTACCGGATCAGATCTGCAACGCATTGGTCCGTGCTCATCGGGGCGGCGCCCGCATCGTTTCCATCTGCGGGGGTGCCTTCGTGCTTGCAGCGGCCGGCTTGCTCGATGGCCGTCGTGCCACGACGCATTGGCGTTTCGCCGAGGAACTGGCCCGCCGCTATCCCGCCATCGAGATCGACGCGAGCTGTCTCTATATAGATGAGGGTGACATTCTCACTTCAGCGGGCAGCTCGGCAGGGATAGATCTTTGCCTGCATATCGTCCGTTCGGATTTTGGGTCAGAGCTCGCCAACATGGTGGCCCGCCGCCTGGTGATGTACAGCCATCGGCAGGGTGGACAATCCCAATTCATCGAGCGTCCCGTGCCCATGAAGCGGGAGGCGGATCGATTGTCATCGATTCTCGACCATGTTCAGGCCAACCTGCAACACCCACATACGGTCAGTTCCCTGGCCCGCCAGGCCGGCATGAGCGAACGCACCTTTCAGCGCCGCTTTTGCTCATTGACCGGCTTGCCCACGCACAAATGGATCCTCAGGGAAAGGCTTGAGCAAGCGCGCAACTTGCTCGAGAGCAGCCCTTCCGCGCTTGATGACATTGCGCGGATAGCGGGACTCGGAAGCGCGGAAAACCTGAGGCTTCAGTTTGGTCGATATTATGGGGTTAGCCCATCGATCTATCGTGACCGTTTTGCGCGGCGACCGGAAATCGTCCAGGCGCGTCTGAAGCATACAGGCCAAAGTTCGTGAGACGCCGGTTTTCATTGGCTCTCGCAGCTACGTCAACGATCATGCGACAAGATGCGCGCCACGCAAATACGGCTCAATAGATGCTTCCGGCGCACCGGCCGCGGATCGCCGTGTCGCTGCTTTCGGTGGCGGCATGCGTGTGCCAATGGCGAACGGAATCGCGCTGATAGCCGCAAACCCGGCAAAGAGGAGAAACATGCCAGGTCCACCAGACGCGCCAAGCATGGCACCGCCAAGCGTTGGTCCTATGAAATTCCCGATGGTCGAGAACGAGTGAGCGCCAAAGTAGCTGCCTCTGTTCCGGTCGTCCGAGATGCCGTCGACCAGCATGTACTCGCAAACCCTTTTACGTCGGATCGGATAAATTGCTTCGCCGGCACGATTACACTGTCGACCTATGGAAAAATGCGGCCGCTGTCCATTTCATTTCTCAAACTTCTCCAGTCGTCGAGCTTTGGGTTTTAACGTTCCCGGTCACAGCGGAGGTAAAGCATCTGAGAAAGGTTCGGGAACGCAGATTCTACGCGTGAGCCCGGCGTCCCGCTCTGTATCCGACGCCCACCAACCAGCAATTTGTTACACTTCTGAACGTAACAGGAAATACGACGTACACTTGCCAGGTGCCAAATCCTCTCGGCAGCCCGAACCACAAACGACTTTATGTCGAAAGGACAGCAAGTGATGAAGACAGCAACGCAATATCGCACTTCAGTGTTTGGATCGATCGCTACTCGTGGCGCACTGTTCGCCGTTGCGGCAATGGTGAGCGCGATTGGCCTTCAGCCGCCGTCGGCAATGGCGGCGCCGGATGAGATCCGCCCCTTCACAGTCAAAATTCCCGACGACCAGGTGGCGGAGATGCGTCAGCGCATCATTGAGACGCGATGGCCGGAAAAGGAAACGGTTAAGGATTCCTCGCAAGGCGTTCCGCTCAAGGCGATGCGCAAACTTGCTGATTACTGGGCCAAGGATTACGACTGGCGCAAGGGCGAGGCGAAACTGAACGCGTATCCCCAGTTTGTCACCGAGATCGACGGTCTCGACATCCATTTCATTCATGTGCGCTCGAAACACAAGAACGCTCTTCCCCTGGTCATCAACCATGGATGGCCCGGCTCCGTCTTCGAACAGCTCAAGATTATCGACCCGTTGGTCAACCCGACGGCGTACGGTGGCAAAGCCTCCGACGCATTCGATGTCGTAATCCCATCGATGCCTGGATATGGATTCTCTGAAAAGCCTACTGAGACCGGCTGGGGTCCCGAGCGCATGGGCCGCGCTTGGCATGAACTGATGCAAAGGCTTGGGTACAAGCGTTACGTGGCACAAGGCGGCGACTGGGGCGCCTTCGTCGTCGACCAGATGGGCCTGCAAAAGCCAGAGGGCTTGCTGGCAGTGCACACCAATATGCCCGCGACCGTTCCCGCTGACGTAGACAAGGCCCTTCTTGCCGGTGCGCCGGCACCATCGGGCCTGTCCAAGGAAGAGAACCGCGCCTACCAGCAACTGGTTCGAACCTTCAAGCAGGTCGATTATGCAAGGCTGATGGCGACGCGTCCGCAGACGCTATACGGAATCGCGGATTCGCCTGTCGGTCTCGCGGCTTGGCTTCTCGACCACAACGACGCTGATGGCCAGCCCGCTGAAGCCGTGGCAATTGCGCTGGATCGAGAGACTAGCTCCAAGGGCGAACTGACTCGTGACGAGATTCTCGACAACATCAGCCTGTACTGGCTGACGAACACGGGCGTTTCCGCGTCTCGCCTCTATTGGGAATATAAAGGCGGGTTCTTCAACACCAAGGGGGTCACCATCCCCGTTGCCGTTAGCGTTTTCCCTGGTGAGCAGTATGAGGCACCGCGCAGTTGGACGGAGAAAGCCTATCCGAACCTCATCCACTACAACAAGGTGGAGAAGGGTGGCCACTTTGCCGCGTGGGAGCAACCCATGCTGTTCGCTCAGGAACTCCGCGACGGCTTCAAGTCCGTTCGGTAACCAGTCTTAGCGCAATTGCAGGCTTCCTCCTGCCGGAATTGCGCTCGGAGGACGCGGACGGGCTCTTGGCGTCCGCGTCCTCGCTTTCCAGTTCAGCCAATTGGACACGCTCAATGGCGGCCACCCTAACGGAGTTAACAGTATGTCACTATTTTCTCAGTTCACCAGCAGACATAGCGTCATCGCTGCCACCGCATTGACTGGGCTTTTTCTGCAGGCTGCGGTCGCTGAGGCGGAAACGCTGTCGAACTCTCATGCCAGCACGAAAGCCACCGTACACTCTGAGCGCGCAGACGCAGACAACACAGCTACAGACCATCCGGCCGTTCCAGTTTCACGCTAGCGAGCAGGCTCTTACTGATCTCAAGCAGCGCATTCAATCGACCAAATGGCCGAACCAGGAACTGGTTGAGGATGGCACCCAGGGCGTGCAGCTCGCCACCATGCAGAAGCTCGCCGACTATTGCGCGGAGAATTCTCATGTGCCGCTTCGAAAACGAGAGCGGATAATGCAGCGATTTCGATCGGTCGGCGGCTTGCAACGTTTCATCGCGGTCTTTTCCGCAGTCAGAAATGTTTTCGTGCCGCCGCATCAGAAACGCTCCGCCCTTGCCACCCACATTCATCGCATCCGCGCATTGGCGCAGTGGAAAGCTGTGACCGGCGCAACGGCGTAAGTTCGCTGGCAAATGCCCTTCTGGCTTCGGGTTAAACAACGTGACATCGCCGCACAGGGTGTTCCTGGCGCACTACAAGAAAAAGATTGCTATCCTCGATCAAGAGCTCGATGTCATGAGCTCTAACGAGGTCGATGTAGCGGTCCGCTTGGGCGAGATACCTACTCGTCAACCTGCTGATATCGGTGATGAGCGACCGCCCGACCGGCGAGAAGACGCCCGCCTGATATTTTGTAATCGATGTTGCGAGTTTGGCCTTCGCCGCGTCAAGGGATTGAGTTTCCGCCTCAAATTCGGTCTCGCTAACCATCGTGGCAAAACGGGCCAGCGAGAGACGAACATCGGCGAAGTTGCCTTTGACTTCTCGCGAGGCAAGTAGGCGCTCTATCCAGAAGTTGCCGACTTTCTCCGCAGACAGCGTGATCGACCGAATGTTTCGAAGCGAGATGATCGAAGAAGTCGAAACCACGACGATGATCGTGCATATAAGCGAAAGAAGTGAGGCCTTTACACTGCCGTATCTGAAGAAAAGCCGACTTCCCGGGGGGCGCGAACCTTGTGAAAGGTTTCGTGCGCCGTGACGTAAGAGGTCCAGCCGCGGCAGGGCATGCGGCTCGAACGCGTCAGCGTATTGCGGAGCGGCAACTTACGGCGGATCGACGATAGAAGTTGCCTTTGCACATTATTTCAATCGAACAAAGCTTCTTTGCGCGAGATCAATAAAGGTCTCAGATGTCTTCAGTCGGGTCTTGTGCGGAGTATCGCGGCCGCGGGTCCAGTTAGACCGCCTATTCGATCATCATTCGTAGCTTTGTCACGTTCAACACCTCGACCGCGCGTGCGCTTTTGAGTCGAATTACCCCCATGGAGCGCAGCTTGGAGAAACTCCGTGAAACCGTCTCGATCGTCATGCCAAGATAGTCGCCGATGTCGGTTCGGGTCATTGGAAGGTCGATCGTGCCATCTGCGCCTTGACGGTCGTACAGGTCAACGAGGAAGACGGCCACTTTTTCAAGTGCGCTCTGCTTTCCGACGACCAGAAGATGTTCCTGCGCCCGCACCATGCTCTCAAGCGCCAGTGCCATTAACTCAGAAGAACTGCGGCCTTTTTCTTCGATGGTGACCGTTGTCAGACCTGTAGGTACGATGCTTTCAGCGAAGAAGCTGCGCATGGTCCGCGCTTCGAAGCCGAAGGTTTCTCCCGCAATGTGAAACGCAACCACTTGCCTGCGGCCGTCGGCGAGAAGGCGGAAGATCCGAACAGCCCCATACTCGATCCGATAGAGCGCGCCGGCCAGTTCGCCTTGGGCGTAGATTTCGGTTTCTGCCTCGTAGAATGAGATCGCGCGAGGCCGAGCGAACGAACGGCCATCAAGGCCGGCGGCGGCATTGAAGCTGAAGGAGGCGATGGAAGCGGTAGAAGCGTGCATATGACCGACCCTTTGTTGACGGTCAGATCATGACGAGGTTTGGCCACGCGCGAAATTCGTTCGTTCCACTACGCATTACTACGTAATGCGGCCAAGGCCGCGATGACATCAGAACCGGAGAGTGGCTTGTGAAGGACGAGAATGTTCTCAGGTCTCACCTGTTCGGTGTCTTCATCTGCAAGCAATACCACTCTTTTGCCGGCCGCCAACGCCAAACATGCTTCGATGTCCAGCGCCGGAAGCGATCCGTCAAGGACCAGGATTTCGGCCACCAAGCTTCGCTCTTTTGCTGCTATCCATGATCCGAACTGCTCGACCCGGTATCCATGCGCCTCCATCGCGAAGACCAGGGAGCGGAGCAAGGCTTCGTCGTTCGCAATCGTGACGACAGGGGGCGGACTGGACACTGTGGTTCCGTGGGTTCGAGGCGCGATGGTTCCTCAAACTTCGCACAGACGGGCAGGCCGGGCTTTGTTCCAGATCAAGACGATGCCGCGATTAGTCTGCGGCTTCTGCTGCGAGTGACATCCTTACAAGTTCTGGGAGGCTGCGGGCCTGCATCTTCGCCATGACGTTCGCGCGGTGGACTTCAACGGTGCGCGGACTAATGTCGAGGGCAAACGCAATCGCCTTGTTCGGCTGTCCGGCGACGACGGCGGTCAGAACCTGGCGCTCGCGGTCGCTGAGGATGCTGATGCGCGCCCGGATGTCTTCACCGCTTTCAATCGGCGACGACCCATCGCTCAGGCGCTCAGAGGCGCGCCGGATCGCCTCAACAATGGTGTTGTCGTCAAAAGGCTTTTCAATGAAATCGACGGCTCCTGCTTTCATCGCTTCCACCGCCATCGGCACATCCCCATGCCCAGTTATCATGATCGACGGGATCGTTGTCTTGAGGGCTGCCAGACGGCGAATGAGCTCCAGTCCGCTCAGGTCGGGCATGCGCATGTCGGTAATGAGCACGGCCTGCCGCAGATTTGGAGCAACGGAAAGGAACGCAGTGGCGGACTCGTGCACTCGGACGGCTAATCCGTTCATCGTCAGCATAAAGGCAAGCGATTTCCGGACCGCCTCTTCGTCGTCGACAATATGCACGGTGAAGTCGTCAATCGGCATTTTCTTCCTCGTTGTATTGCGGCAGGGTAAAGCGGAAGCATGCGCCACCCAAGCCCCCGGTGGACACGGTTAGGTCCCCACCATGCGCCTCGACAATGCGCTTGGAGATCGACAAGCCAATGCCCATTCCGCCGGCTTTGGTCGTTGTGAACGGCTTAAACAAGTCAGCCGCAATTTCCTCAGGTATGCCAGGGCCGGAGTCTTCGACAGCTATCATCACCTCTGCAGGGCCCAAGCGCTGAATGGTGACCAAAAGTTCCTTCCTGGGTGAATTTTTCATCGCCTCTACGGCGTTGCGCATGAGGTTGGTCAGCACTTGCTGTATCTGTATTCGGTCAACCATGACGTGGTCGGCGCCAGATACAAAGTCGAATACAGTGCGCACCCCTTTCTCGCGCGATCCGACCAATGCAAGCGCGCCGGCCTCTTCGACCAGTTGCCGCAGGTTGTGAGGCGACTTCTCGGTCTCGCCCTTTGTGACGAATTCCCGCAAATGCTTGATGATCTGCCCCGCACGTAGGCTCTGTTCTCCGGCTTCCTTGAGGGCATCGCGTATCTGGATGTCGCGCGGGCTTTCGGATGACTGAAGCAGCCGTCCGCAACCGTGGACATAGTTGGCTATAGCGGAGAGCGGCTGGTTCAATTCGTGGGCGAGCGTGGAGGCCATTTCGCCCATTTCATTGAGGCGGGCCAGTCGCGCCAGCTCAGTCTGAACCTCTTGCAGGCGAGCGGCCGATTCTTCACGCTCGGTCAGGTCGCGTACAAAACCCGTGAAAAACCTTCGACCACCCGATCTCATCTCCCCGACGGCAAGTTTCATGGGAAAGGTGGATCCGTCCTTTCGTTGACCGACAACCACACGGTCGGTTCCGATAATGCGCTTCTCGCCCGTAGAGAGGTACCGCTCGAGATAGCCGTCGTGTTCCTTGCGATAGGGTTGCGGCATCAGCATCCTCAGGTTCTGGCCGATCACCTCATCTTCGGCGTAGCCGAACTGTCTGACAGCCGCGGCGTTGAACGACACGATCGTACCGTCTTGCTCGCTCACGATGGTGGCGTCGAGAACAGTGTCGAGGATCGACCGGAGGTGCGCCTCCCTTATAGTCAAGGCCTCATCAGCGGATGTTAAGTCATGTTGAGCGCGCCGGAGCAGTTCTCCCAAAAGGGAAATTGCAACCCCCACGGCGGCAAATACAACCATTTCAGGTATTTGGATCCCGCCGGGAGTGAGTGACCTAAGATAGGCTGCCGAACCGATGGACGCGATGACAGCCAGCATTCCTGGACCAAAACCCCCACAAACGGCTGCAAGGAGAACGGGGGGTACGAAAAGAATGTAGATTGCCCGATCATCCAGAACACCCATGAGGAAATAGCGAAGGAGAAAGGCAATCAGAACAGCGGTCGCGGCAAAGCCATAAGCTTTGGTGGGTGACGAATTTCGCCGGAGCACGCAATCCGAAATGGTGCGCATTAAGCCGGTCCGACCAGTGAGCATCAGTTCTTCTTCCGCGATTCCCAATTGCAACCGAATTGACGTTTATCATTCTGATAACGCCGTTGTCACATGGAAAGCCGCACCGCTTTCTGGCGTAAAGGGGGCGGCGTGCTTGTTTGGATACGGAAGGCGAAATCCGATGGTCGATCGGGTTGACGGGGCGTTGGGCTCCGCTGACTGGCGTGTCGCGTCGGCCGGGGCGGAATGGGCGTTGGCGTCATCCTCCTCAATAGCCGCGGGTAAACCCGCCATCGTGCAGAATGTTCAGGCCGGTTGATGCCGTAAAAAATGCAATCGAACTCCCGTGGAACAACGGTCAAGCCGAAGGGCAGATCAACCGCGTCAAGATGCTGAAGCGAGCAATGTACGGTCGCGCCGGTCCAGAACTGATGAGGGCGAGAATGCTGCCGCTGAATCACAGAAATTGAGGATGAACCCGGCTAAATGCAAAACGACAGTAACCGGGGCAGATTATGCGGTTTTTGCTTTGCAATTTCACTTGAGGGCTTAGCGGTAAATACGACACGGGCCTTTGACCTAACGACTTCACACCAGGCAGAGTAGGGAGCTTTCAAAGCCCGGGTGCCATCGGGGAAATTGCGCCGGAAGGGGTGGCCGACGCTGTGGTTTGGGCCGCACTGGCACGCCCGGGTGTTCTAGAATAGCGCTCGTCGACTATTGCTGGTCGCAAACTGGTTAAGCTGCCGACGAAGTTCGGTCTTGCAAATGGCCCGGCAAAAAGTGGCGCGCTGAAATCGTTAGCGGAAAATCGTACGGCGTTTATCGTCTAAACCCAACGGCCATAAGACAATTTTCGATTTGAAACGGCAAGGTAAAACCCTGAAGTAACGCCGCACTGCGCGAATGGAATCGCGAGTGCCGTCAACCTCTACCATGTCTTCACCTCGTAGCACATTAGGACATCTGTCCTAGTGGTCCTCGTGCGCAAAGTCGAGCTATCTGATGCGTCGCTGTCCATCTCTCGGACAAAGTTCAAGTGAAGGAGAGTTGTATGTTACCGCCCGCAGGGGGCTGGCGGACCCGCTCCACGGTGCGTTCGGGATAGCCGTTCTGGGTGTGGTATCTGAAGATACTTGCCTCGCTCCTGATGGCGATGATGGCTTCCGGGGACCCAACGTTTTCAGCGGACGGCCTCTACCGCGCGCCGTGATCGACCTCGGCCGACTTTGTTTGCAATTCGATACGCGATTTAAATGCATTATATCTTCTTTCAGTTGCTTTCTCCTTAGCCCAGACGTTTGTCACCTCGGCGACTCCGCCGCTCGGACAAAACCACCTGAATTCAACACGACAGAGTTTGCATGAAGCACATCGCCATTCCCACCGATAGCTTCCTGGACGGTAGATTTCGTGCGACGACCCTGCGCCTGGCCTTGATCTATGCGGCCGCCGAGTTGCTGATCACCAGTCCGATCTGGCTGATAATCGGTGACAATCCGCTGAAGCCGTTTCTTGGGAAGCTTGTCCTTGAAGCGGTTTTCGTCGTTCTGGCCATTCTGTTTGCGCAACTGCTGAGCCGAATGAGAGATCAACCCTACGCCACGCAGACTCTCGCGTGTCTGCTGCTTTCCCTGGTCAGTTCGCTGGGTATGTCCCTGCTGGACTCTTACCTCTATGCGCTGATCATGTCGCCCGTTGTCGTGCCGTTTAACATCATGGATTACGGCTATGCGGTCTGCTATCGCATGTCGATCTTCTTCGGCTGGTCGTTCCTCTTCGTGGCGCTGCTCAATCACATGGACGTGCGCGATCGGGATCTGAAACTGATTGCCTCGCGCGAAGAGGCGCTCGCCGCCCAGATGCGCGCTTTGCAGTATCAGATAAACCCGCATTTTCTCTTCAACACGCTCAACTCAATCACTGGCGTGGTCGAGGAGGGGGCATCGCAACGGGCCGAGCGGATGATCATGTCGCTCTCGGCCTTTCTGCGGTCAACGCTGCAACTCGATCCGATGCGCGAATTGCGGCTTGCTGACGAGCTGGCCTTGCAGAAAGAGTATCTCGATATCGAGAAAGAGCGGTTTTCGGATCGAATGATTGTTCGGATCGACATCCCTACCGAGCTTGAGAGCGCGATGGTTCCAAGTCTGATCCTGCAGCCGTTGGTCGAAAATGCGGTAAAGCACGGCGTCGGCGGTTCTGCCGACGAGGTCGAAATTCACATCCGTGCGGGCTGGGTCGGTGAGACGCTCTATCTGTCCGTCGAAAACGACGTTGCCGCCTCGGACAAGACCGGCGACGGCCTCGGCATTGGCCTTGCCAATGTCGCCCATCGGGTCAAAACGCATTTTCCAGAGGGCGCATCGTTGACCGCCGGTTATATTGAGCCGACGCGCTATCGCGTATCTCTGAAGATGCCCCTGAGAATCGGACGAGCCGAGGCGTAGGCACCGACACGTCTTGCGGCAACGCGCCGAACTGATGCGGTGGCGCGGCGCTCGCAGTTCCAATTACTGCGTTCCCCTGACGGAGCAGGGGGAGTGGCGATGTCATGCAGCTGAAGAACATGCTTGGACGTATCCATACCAATTCGAGCGATGTGTTCCATGGGACGGTTCCTTGCCAAAAAACTCCCTGATCTGACATTCGCAGATTGCGACGCCTTGGCCGTTTCGCGCGGGGCTGGATACTGAGGGCGAACCAAATAAGGAACGACCCATGGAGTACTGGGATCAGGTTGAACGAATTCTTCGCGCCAGTTCATTTGTAGAGCTCGTTCGCGAATCGAAGGCTTGGGCGACTTCCACTGGTTTTGGTCATCAAGCCTACGCGGTTAAACTGCAGGATCTGCATGGGCGTGATCGCTCTGATTTTCTTACCTTCAACGATTTCACTTCCGAATGGGCCGAAGGATACGAGGCACTCCGCGACCCGGAAATCGCCTCGCGAGATGCCCGCGTAATGCATGTGAGAGCGGGAATGCCAAGCACGGCATGGAACGTTCGCGGTGAAGTGGGGTTCACCGACAAGATGATTGGTAAGCAGGCGGGCCAAATCCTGCGCCGGGCTGGAGAGTATGGGTTGCGGGCCGGAATCACCGTGCCGATCTCGTCTCCGGGCGTTAGTTGGGCTTTTATGACGTTCACGACCGATGCCACGTTTGATCTGCGCGATCTGTTTTGCACGATCGCGCCGATGACATACGTTGCCAGTTGCCTCCATGTCTCCGCCCGGCGCCTACAGGGTTGGGATGAAGCCAGACCTCGTTTGACCGAACGAGAAAGGGAGGTCTTACGGTGGGCCGCGCTCGGCAAGACATCGTGGGACATTTCCGCGATACTCTCCGTCAGTGAAAGGACCGTCAATTTTCATCTGCAAGGGGCTGCTCGCAAGCTGGAAGTGAATGGGCGGCAGGCTGCCTGCGCACGAGCGATTGCGCTCGGTCTCATCACGCTTTAGGCCCTGCACCCTGTCAAAGTTGACAGCTTCTTTTCCCTAGGCTTCGCCATCAGATTGCATCCGCCACGCGTTTATCGATGGAGGAAAAGATGGACTACGATTCAATTACTGCAGAAGCTTCCGGCCTGAGAGAACTCAACGAGAAGGAACTCGATGCGGTTAGCGGCGGCCTTTACTTCGAGATGGGCGAGTTCCGCTTCGCTACTGGCTCTTATGGTGCTATTGCCACGTGGGGCGGTGGGCATGTCAACGGCGGCTTGACAGTTGGATACAGCAGCAGCACGCACGAGTTTTATATCAATCAGTGACTGCCGCTGCGTTCAATAGGTCTTCAGATTAATCCTGGTCGGCCCGTCGCAATGCGCGTCGGGCCGCGCCCCAGAGCGGGGCCGCCTAGCTATCCCGAGTGGCTGATGGAACCAACTGCTCTCTTTCGACCAGAGTCTTTCAACGCGCGCGACCTTTCATGGTTGGGTCGCCCGACTAACGACCAGGGGCGGCTCTCTCTCGCTGCGGTATCTATGGTCGCATTGATGTTCGTGGCCTTTGCGGTCCTTCTGATGATTTACGCGCAGTATACGCGCCGCGTGAAGGTTGCGGGCGTCGTTCTGCCCGTGGGGGGCGTGACACGCCTCGTCGCGCCACAGGCGGGCTGGGTAAAAAGCCTAGATGTCCATGAGCGTCAATCGGTGCGCAAAGGCGAAGTCCTGTACACGCTCAGCATCGATAGCACGACTTCACTAGGCAATACCCAGGATGCGATTGTCGGGTTGCTGAGAAACAAACGTAGCGAATTGAATGCTGCGACGCTGCGTCAGGCCGCGGCTGACGCGATGTCCAAGAAAGCCTTGGGCGACAGGATATCAAGCGTCGAGAAGGAGATGTCGCAAGTAGAAACCCAGATCGCGCTCCTGGAGAACTTCACTGATACCATGCGGAGTTTTGCTGAACGCCAGCAGCACCTGGTCACCAGTGGCGTATCGATCTCGCGCGAATACGAGGCCCGTCTGCTCGCCTATAACCAGCAGCGCACCCAACTCGAGGCTCTGCGTCGGGACCGCCTGCAACTCGCCGGCCGTTTGTCGGAACATCGAAACGAACTTCTCGGTTTTGATCTCGAAGCGTCGGAAAGGGTTGCGAGCATACGGCGACAAATACTCGATATCGATCAGCAGATTTCCGAAAGCCAGGCCAGGCAGGAACTGCAGATCACCGCTCCGCGCGATGGTGCGATCACGAGCATAATCACCCAGACAGGACAAACGGTGGGGGCAGGCACGCCCCTGCTAACGATCGTTCCTG
This sequence comes from Sinorhizobium sp. NFACC03, assembly GCF_900103435.1. Taxonomy (NCBI): domain Bacteria; kingdom Pseudomonadati; phylum Pseudomonadota; class Alphaproteobacteria; order Hyphomicrobiales; family Rhizobiaceae; genus Sinorhizobium; species Sinorhizobium sp. NFACC03. The sequence goes on along the minus strand of NZ_FMXF01000024.1, from coordinate 28,407 downwards.
ATGATCATCCGCTCACCATACAACTACTCGCGCCGACAAACGCGATCGGCTTCGTACGAGAGGGAGATCCCGTGCTGTTGCGGTACGAAGCGTTTCCCTATCAGAAATTCGGGCAATACCGAGGCAGAGTCGTACTGATCTCGCGTACGACACTGCACCCGAACGAAGCGACGGAGTTCAATACTGATGGTGCCATCGCGTCGAAACCCCAATCGGCCTATCGCATCACCGTGGAACCCGAGAAGGCCTTCGTCATCGCCTACGGCAAAAAAGAGCCCCTTCAGGCAGGGATGCAGGTTCAGGCCCACATACTGGCGGAATCCCGTCCGCTATATCAATGGCTGCTGCAGCCAATCTATAGCTTGCGTGGCTCTATCGTCGCTCCTACGGATCGGCCCTAGCGATGCGACCTGTCGATTTTAGAAAGGTCCTGCCCACACGCGCCGGCGCCGCGACGCCCATTATTCTGCAAAGCGAGACCGCCGAGTGTGGTTTGGCTTGTCTCGCAACAATCGCAAGCCACTACGGCCGCCGAATGGACGTAGCGGCGGTTCGCCAGCATTTTTCAGTGTCCCTCAAGGGCAATACGCTCAAGGACCTTGTCCACGCGGGCGCAAGATTGAATTTAGCAACTCGGGCGCTGCGTCTGGATCTTGGCAATCTCCAACAGTTGCGGCTTCCTTGTATTCTCCACTGGGACCACAATCATTTTGTCGTCCTGACGCAGGTGGGGCGTGGGACGATTACCGTTCATGACCCTGCGATTGGTCGACGGAAATACACCTTTCATGAGGTGTCGGAACATTTCACAGGGGTGGCGCTCGAGTGCTGGCCCACCGCAAGCTTTGAAAAAAAGAAAGATCGCCCGCGTTTAAAGCTAGGGTCGCTCCTTCGACAGACACCTGGAATTGGCCGGATTGCGCTGCAGCTGCTAGCGATATCCTTGCTGTTGGAAGTCGCCACCGTATCGGTACCCGCCGGTTTTCAACTCATTCTTGATGAAGTTGTCGTCGCTGGCGATCAAGATCTGCTTACGGTCATCATCCTGGCCTTGTGCATTCTGCTGGCGATGCAGGTCGCCGCGAGACTAGTGCGAGCGTGGGCAACGGTGTCCATAGGTTCACGTCTGATCCTCCAATGGAAAGTGGCGCTGTTTGATCGTCTCATGGAGTTGCCGCTCGCTTTCTTCGAGAAACGACACGTCGGCGATGTCGTATCGCGCTTCGGATCTCTCGATGCCTTGCAACGAACCCTGACGGCGAACGTTGTTCAGGCCTTCCTCGATGGTCTGATGTCGATGGCGCTGGTGCTTTTGATGTGGGCCTACGGTGGAGGACTCCTGGCCGTGGCGCTGGCTTCGGCCGCCTTGTATGTGGCGATGCGCGTGGTTTTCCACGCGTCCTATCGATCGATTTCGGAAGAGGTGATTGTTCATACCGCCAGAGAAAACTCCCACTTCATGGAGTCTGCACGGGGGATGGCCAGCGTCAAAGCGCTCAATCTCTCCGAGCGCAGGCGAGTTACCTGGGTCAACCATCTCGTCGATCGGGTGAATGCCGAATTGCGGGTCCAAAGGTTCGATGCGACGTTTACGGCGTTGAGAAGCGCACTCGTCGGAATTGACCGGATATTGATCGTCTACCTCGGTGCAAACGCGATCTTACACGGCAGCCTTTCCGTTGGAATGTTGGTGGCCTTCCTCGCATACAAAGATCAGTTCGCGATACGTGTTGAGGGCTTTATTGACGCTTGCGCACAGTTCGCGATGCTGCGGCTTCATGCCGAACGTGTTGCCGAGATCGCACTGGAATCCCCGGAGGAGCGGAGGGCGATCATCAACATGACGGATCGTGACGACAAGCCAGGCAGCTTGGAGTTCAAGGAAGTTCAGTTTCGCTATGGCGACAATGAAACAAACGTACTCTCAGGCCTCGACTTGGTCATCGGCGCGGGCGAGTGCGTGGCGATCAGCGGCCCATCAGGATCAGGCAAGTCGACAATTCTGAAATTGATGGCGGGCCTGATACAGCCAACCTCAGGTCAGATCCTGTTCGACGGCGCATCGTTGAATTCCATAGGGGTCGCAAATTATCGTAACCATATCGGCTGCGTGCTCCAGGAAGATCGTCTTTTCGCGGGTTCAATTGCCGACAATATCTGCGCCTTTGACCCAGCCGCCGATCGCAACTGGATAAAACATTGCGCGCGATCGGCAGCAATCCACGACGAGATCTTGCTCATGCCAATGGGCTACGAGACACGCGTGGGGGATATGGGATGCTCGCTATCTGGTGGGCAGCGGCAGCGTATCATCCTGGCGCGAGCCCTGTATAGACGCCCAGCCATACTGCTGTTGGATGAGGCCACGAGCCACCTCGATGAGACCAACGAGGCTGCCATCAACGGGGCCGTGCGCACCTTGCCGATGACGCGGATCATCGTTGCACATCGACCGAGCACCCTCAAGATGGCCGATCGCATCATTCGTCTCGACAGACCAACGCGGCCTGCGGCCGAGTGCATCCTGCCGGCGGCTGAAAGCTCAGGCGCGTTGACAGCGGATGAGGGCGCCGATCGCCATGCCACGGAGAAGACCCAATGAAACGTCTTGCATTGGCCACCAGTCTGATGCTCGTTGTGCAATCGTCGCCAGCTCGTTCAGAGCCTCTCGTGCGGTGGGACTGGAATGACAAGGGATTCTGGATCTATGCGATCAACCCGGACGACCGAAGCTGGAACTGCGCGGCCGAGTACGCGATCAACTACGCTGGCGATGTGCGGCGAAACACAGCGAGCTTCACTTTGCCACCCAAGTTCAAAGGCGTGATGTCCGTGGTGAAGGTGGATTATCCGGCATCACAGTGGTCCTTCGAGCCAGGAGGAGCGCAATGGTGCAATTGAATGCTCCGCGCGCTCACAGTGTTCGTCGGCAATGAACGGTAGCCGTGGCTGCCTAATGGCGGCGGGGGGCGAAACTGTGGTGTTCGCTCATATGAGCCCATCATAAATTATGCCGCTCTCAAGGCTGTCGAGCGCGGGCCAAGGTGCGGTTGATCGCCTCTTCGTAATGGCCCCTGAACATTAAAGGGGCACAGATATACGGTAGGCGAGTTTCAGGCCGTTTTGCGAGCTGCGGCTCTCAGCGCAGCAACGAACGCCGATAACTCAGGCGGAGACGTGAAGCGGAAAATTCGACCGGAAAAGCCCGACATACGCACCAAGTCCCGGTCTCTTTGCTCTTTCCGATAGTTGATGACGAAGCGTAGGAACGCCCAATCGAAACGCTCCCGGCATCCTGGAGCGAGTTCGTTGTCACGACTACGGCCCCAGCCGCTCACGGTTCTTTTTATCACCCGCCACACGCACAGCCAGGTCGGGTAATCCAGATGAATTAACGTGTCGGCCGACCGCAACCGCTGCTCAAGCGTGCCGCTGTAATTGCCGCCCATGATCCAGGCCGGCTGCGATGCCAGGCTTTCTGTCGTCCTCCGCCACGAGGAGTTATCCGGCCGGGTCCAGTTTGGCAGCCAATAATGTCGGTCGAGGTGAATTACCGGAAGGCCGGTTATCTCTGCCAATTGTCTTGCTACCGTGGACTTTCCCGCGCCGGGGCATCCTACGATCAAAATCCGTCTCATTTCCTGGCCTTCGAGTGAGCAATCGTTCGCTGTCGCTTTCTCAGGTCGCCGTTCGGGGACGAACCGACAGAGGATTTGCCGGGTGACACTTGGTGTGAGCAATTTTCGTAAGCCCTCTTCATGCTTGTTGCTCACACAGTCGGTCCGATGATTAGGCACTGCAAGAGTTGTACTCTCCTGGGAGGAGGGGAAGTCATGGGCCGCACAAAATCGAATGGTACCTGAGTTCGCGGCAGACGGGAAAAGCCCCTACACGGTCTTGGGATGGAGGAATTCCTTGACCGGATTTCGACTTGAGATGGCTTGCCGTCGCTATCGGTCCGTATTGGCGAAAATACGACGTTTGAAGTCCCGTCATGAGGCTCCCTTTATGAGGAGGTGACCTACCGGCTCCCGCTCCACGAATTCTGCCTTCACATGCCTGAGGACATGGCGCTGCCCCGCAAAAGGAACCATCGTCAATGCTTCTTCGAATGAAACCCAGCGATATGCGCTGTGCTCGTGATTGATGACGACGGTCGCCTGAGGTTCCACAAAGCCGACGAAGACCGGCAGCAAGCTGATCGCGTCGCGGTCGGCTTCATAGAACTGCTCGCAAATGTCGGCAGTGTAAAGCTGTCGGCATGCCAAGCCGGTCTCTTCCTTGACTTCCCGGAGAGCGGCCTCCCAAGCCTTTTCACCTTCCTCGATAGCTCCTGCAATCTGGCACCACTCCCCGACCAGAGTGTGGTTCCTGCGAAGAAGCAGGACCTCGGGCTGACCGTCGACGGCGCGCAGGAGCACGACGGACACTGCGAAACAACGTATGGGGATGTCAGCCATCTGTCGCCTCGGGCTTCAAGTGGGATACGTCGGCCAGACTGACGACCGATCGGCTCTTCCAGAAATCGTCCTGACGCAAATGGGTAATGCTTCCCGATCGAGCCGGAAAGCTCAAATAGCCCGCGGCATCGAGAGGCATCTTGATCCAAGCTGCGATGACAAACGTCAGCGCAAAGCCGTGCGTTACGATGATCTTCCTGTCGCACGGGCGCTCGACGATGGACTCCACGCGCCGGTAAACACGGCTCGCAATATCTCTGCGGGTTTCCGCATCCTCGATGCCGCCGCGATGGTCCATTCTGTTGTCGTCGGGTGCCGGTGTCTGGCGCTCGGCCAACCAGTCATTGGGCATGCCGCCGGCTGAGCCATAGCTGATCTCCCGCAAGTCTGCAGTCGAGACGAAGGGCCGCTGAAGGCGCTTTGCGATGATCGCCGCGGTCTGAGATGCGCGCAGAAGGTCGGAAGTGAAAATCTCGACGTCGCCGCCACCGACCATGCTCGCCAGTCGCTCGGCCGTTGCCGCGGCATCGATCTCGCCCCGCGGGGTCAGGCCGGTGTCGTACCAGCCGCCCACCTTGTTCTCGAGGTGATGGACAGACTGGGTGTGCGTCACCACAAAGAGGTCTTTCATAAGGTTCCTCCTGACATGGCCTTCGCGATTGAAGCGTCAGATTTCGCCCCCACGGGAAGCTTAATTTCGGGTTGTAGTCAGCGTGATGGCGAAGTACTGAACGGATAGCAACTGTTCGTTGTCGTGGAAAGTGAGGGAACACGTGAAGGTCTTCTTTGATGTGGACGGCGTGCTGATCGACGGTTGGCATGCCGATGTTACCCGTCGCAAACCTTGGGATGCAACGATCGAAGCCGACCTGGGCGTCGACCGCGATGCGTTTCAGCTCCTGTTCTTTGGCACGCCCGGCAACCGGGCTGCCTCGCCTATGTTCGAATGTGTCACCGGACGCCGTGACCTGAAGGAGGCCCTGACGGCCGTTCTTCCCCGAGCCGGGTACAAGGGCGAGGTAGATGACTTCGTGCGCTATTGGTTCGAGAAGGATTCGAGCGTCAATCCGGAGGTGTTTGACCTGGTCCGGGAACTGCGCGGGCGTGGGGCACAAACCTTCGTTGCGACTGGCCAGGAGCATTATCGAGCGGGATATTTGTGGAACGAGCTGGGCTTCGCAAGCCACTTCGATCGGCTCTTTTATAGCGCCGAGCTCGGCGTGCCGAAGAAAGACCCACGCTTCTTCGAAGCCATCAATCTGGCGCTCGAGCTTCAGCCCGGAGAGCGACCGCTGTTCTTCGACGATCAGCCAGAAATTGTCGAGCTGGCCAGTCGTGCCGGATGGGATGCGGCCACCTTCACCTCGGCACGGGACATTCAACAGCACCCGCGCCTTAAACATTTATGGCCGTAGCAGAAGTCAAGGCAGGCCCATTCGGCAGCCGAGAGATATAAAATCATGCGCCTCAACCAAGTGACCGTGACGATGGCCGACCTGGATGCGGGGTGGCAGTTCTACTGCAATCTCGGACTCAGACCCATTGTGGACGCCCGTCCTCGCTATGCACGTTTCGTCTGTCCGGACGGAGACAGCACCTTCTCGTTACATCAGGGTGCGAACGGTGGCGGCGGGACCTCGATATATTTCGAGTGCGAGAACGTGGACGAGACTGTCGGCAACCTCAAGGAGGCTGGTCTTGGGTTCGTCAGCGGTCCCGAGGATAAGAGCTGGCATTGGCGCGAGGCAGAACTGCTTGATCCGGGCGGCAACCGCATCATTCTGTACTATGCTGGACCGAACCGTGTCGATCCTCCATGGCGGATCACCCGCTGAAGAGCGGATGCGTCGTGGTCGCAAGCTAACTGGCTCCCGCGGGCGCTGGACAAGGAGTGCTGATGTTCCCCGTCGGTAAAATCGAAATCATCGACTGGTCTCCTGAATGGCCGGAAAGTTTTCGTCGCAAGGCATCGGCCATCCGCAGGGCGCTAGGCGATCGCACGCTTCGCATTGACCATGATTGTGCTAGTGGTGTTTGGGACATTAATTCGATTCATTAGGTGCCGGCCGCCTCGGCCGCGGCTAGCGAGGTTCGGGCGGGCCACAGGCCGACAGCACGTGCGTATGCGCCTCGCTCGATGGAGGGGGTTCGCATGACTGCAGCGGCGATGGCGTGGCAGGGCAGAGTATTTGGTAGCGTCGCGGACGTGCTCCGCAGTCGTGGCGACGACGCCGAGCGCGGGCAGGCGTTGGTGCGCCTGGTTCTCGTGCCTCTCTTATGCCTCTACGTGGTCCCGAAACTGCTGGGCAGCGAAGATCGCGCGGAGATCTGGCTCAAGCTCACTGTGGCGTATTTGGTCGCGTATATACCGGTGTCCGTGTTGTTGTACCGGGACATTGTCCAACGGCCCGGGCAGTTCCACGGCCGCCGGCTGTTCGGCATGGCGAACGATTACTTCTGCATGTTGCTGGCCATGGCGGTCGGCGGCGCTGCGACCCTGCCGGTCTACGCGACTCTGCTATGGGTGACTTTGGCAAACGGTCTACGCTTCGGCCCTCGTTACCTCATCGGGGCCACGGCCGCGGCATTCGTCGCGCTCGGGATTACGTACTATTTCAATAGTTACTGGCGCGAAAACCCGGACATGGTGCTAACACTCGTCCTGACGACGACGGTTGTCCCGGCATATGTGCTCACCCTCATCACGCGCATTCACAAGGCCTATCACGCGGCCATGGAGGCCAACCTGGCCAAATCGAGGTTTTTGGCGCAAGCAAGCCACGATCTGCGGCAGCCGATCCACGCGATCAGCCTGTTTACCTCGGTCTTGCGCGACGCCGGCCTTGGCCCGCGCGAAGTGCAGATGGTCGATAACATCGACCGGTCATTGGAGAGCGTTTCGCGCCTCTTCAAGTCACTGCTGGACGTGTCGACCCTGGACAGCGGCAGGGTAACGCTGAAGGTCGAGCCGGTTGCCGTGCAGCAGATTATTGACGATGTAGTCCGCCAGAACTCCCAGGCGGCGCAGCGTGCCGGCGTAGAGCTTCGGCCGGTCGCGTCGACGGTTTGGGTCGAAACCGACCCAAGCCTGTTGGCGACGATCCTGCAAAACGTGGTCAACAACGCGATTAAATACGCGCCGGGTCGGCCGGTCGTTATCGGCTGCAGGCGACGGGGTCAGACGGTGTCGGTCGAGGTCCTGGATTGCGGACCAGGGATTGCCGCGGAGCATCAGCCGCACGTGTTTGAAGAGTTCTATCAGGTACGTGAGCGCGGCGATCGCGACGTGGAAGGGGTCGGGCTTGGCCTGCCAATCGTCAAGCGGTTGGCCAATCTGCTCGGACACGCTGTTGCCCTGGCGTCGAGACCTGGTCATGGAACCCGTGTAGCCTTAAGCGGGCTTCCGATCGCGGAGCCGCAGCTCGCGGAACGCGAACAGCAAGTGGTTCGGCCAGCGTCGGCAATGGACGGTTTGCGCGTGCTGTTGGTGGAGGACGACGAGGCGGTTTTGCGCGCAACCGCGAGCCTGCTGGAAAGTTGGGGCTGCGAGGTCGACACCTCGACGACGATCCCGGAGACATTCGAGGACTGCGATCTGCTCATCACCGATTACGACCTTGGCGGCGGCGTTACCGGCAAGGAATGCATCGGAGTCGTTCGCAATATGCAGCAGTGGAACATCCCGGTGGTGGTGATGAGCGGGCACGACGCAGATCGCGTCCGTGACGAGCTGGGAGATCCCGATATTCCACTGCTTACAAAGCCCGTCCGTCCGGCTGAACTGCGGTCAGTCGTCCTTGCGAGTGCACTCGACGCACGAGCATGAAGTCGATTCAGGCTTAACCCCGGCCGGCACCACCGGCGGGTTTTGTCCATTCAGGCACTTTGGCATCACGCCCACTTTACGCCGCCCAAGGTATCGGCTGGTCTTGCGGACAGGCACGTTCGCAGCCTGGGAGTCCCTGCGATCCGCGACGGTTGTTTCATCACGAAATGGAGACTGTCATGTTGAAATCAGGATTGATCGTGTTCGCGTCGATGGCGTTGGGCGTCTCCGCCGCCATCGCAGGCGTCGGCACGGAGCGGACGCAGACGGCGCAGTCCAGCCCGGGCAGCATGTGGGCGGCGAACGAAGTCCACGCGCTCTACGATCCCGCCAAGCGGCACGCGCCGGTGGACGTAAACGAAAAGTTCAGCATCAAGAGCCGCAACGACGGCGACGGCCATCGGATGTAGCTCGCCGTGTTCGATGGCGCGCGGGCGAAGATCGGCACCTGCGCGAACGCGGCCAAGCTCAAGGATGGCGAGCGGCGCACGACGTGGCTCGATGTGGAGTACGGCCAGGCCGACGCGGGCGACGGTGCGCGTGCGACACTGGAACCCGGCGTGAGCGTCAGCCTCAACAACGGCGTGCTCGTCTACGAGCAGACCGCCGGTCCCATCGGCGCATCGGGCGACACGAAGGCGATGCGCGTGAGCTACAAGCTCGCGTCCGGCTTCCGCGACGTGGCGGCGGCGGTCGAACTCGACCGGCAGGCCTGGACGGTCTCGACCACGCGGCCGAGCGCATCCAGCGCGCCGCTCTACAGCGTCAACAACGTCGCGCTGTTGCCGCACGTCGCCGGCACGAAGGGCGTCGTTCGTGATCGTGCGGTGATCGCCGATCCGCTGCGCGGCCCGGGCATTGGCGCGGCCGCCGATCCGGCGGTCTTGAAAGTCTCGGGCGGCGTTTCGAAGTCCGTCCAAGGCCTGCAAGTGCAGGACGAGGCGGCGAAGCTGTTGTGCATTTCGATTTCGTGCTCGTTCGATTTCCAATGCACCACGCAAGGGCCGGGCTGCATCTGCCACGATCTGGACGGCCCCGGCCCGCTGATCGGAGTTTGCCAAGTCTGATCCGCGATCTGCGTTATAGACAATGCTTCGGGCCGGGGGCGTAACAGGGAGGCTTCATGCCGTTTCGTTTGTTGCCGGGCGACGTGGCCCCCGGCTTGAAGCTGGCGAAGGTTTTCAACCGACAGGCCTTCGGGCCTGTCGTCTTTGATCGGCCAGCATCGTTGTGCTGTGGAACGCCGGCTGCGTCGGATGCCTGCACGCAGTCGGCGAGCTTGCCAAATTCGCCGAACCGCTGGGCGTGCCGGTCTACGGCATTGCCGTGCTGGTCCGCGATGTGGAAGCCACTGCGGCCGCAGCAGCGCAGGGCAACGACAAAACGGTGCTGGCGCTTGAGGACCGGCCGGCCGCCACGTCCGGGCTATCGCGGGGCGCGGTAACGCGTGAATGGCTTGAGGCCAGCGGCCGCGATGGCGTTCCTACGACGAATGTTATCGACGGCGCCGGCGTGCTTGCCTGGATCGGCGATCCGGAGGACGCAAAGCCCGTGGTCGCGGCCGTGCTCGATGGCACCTGGGATTTCCCGGCCGCCCGTGTGGCCTGGCGGGAAGCGATCAGCGATGACGCCTTTGTGCGCAAGCAAGCGCTGCGCGAGGTCATGGACGCGCTGACGGCCGGCAGGATGGCGGATGCGGCCGAAGCCATCGCCGAGGCGGAGCGCTCATCGCCGGCGATCACTGCCGATGAGCAATTCGCGTGCATCAAGCTCGACGTGCTTGCCCGGGCGGGCGACCGCGAGCCCGAGGCGGCGGCGCACTATGCTGTGCGGCGCATCGGTTTCGCGGGGATGCTGCGGTGCAGACGAAACTTGCCGTGACCGCCCTGCATGCGATGCGGGGCAACGAGGCTGTTGCTCGGGCTGCTCGCGCAGGTTTGAGCGAAGCTGTCGCGAGTGAGGATTGGGCGGGGAAGCCGGCCGACATGCAGCTGGCCGCCACGGTCTTGCTCGCAGATGCAGAGGTTCAGCTTGGATTGCGGCAAGACGCCGCCATGACGTTGGAGAAAGCTGCGCAGCTCACGGAAACGCTGGAGCTGTCAGAGCGGACCCGAAAGTGGGGCCGCTCTGAAGTCGCACGGCTTTCGTCGTGACGTACCAACGATTATTCACCGGCAGCCGCAACGACTCGGCACATGGCCTGACGGATGTAGTCTTTGCCGGTAACCTGGCCCTGCTGGACCGTGAAGACCGCATCCACACGGGAGCCCTTGCCACTGCGGCGGACCACGATGCGAAGCGTCTGTGGCTGGCCGGTCCCGGTTGTTTCCTGAAATGCCGATATCGCGCCTAGTTGGTGGTCGACGTCGATACCGTCGAAGCCCTCGGCGGCGACGGCCGCAGCGAGCTGGGCGAGCGCGGCCTTGGGCGCGACCTTCGGGAAGGTCTGCGCGCTACGGAACGTCAACGCGGAGATGAGAGGTACACCCTCCATTTTGAAATTACTCGCGCAGGTGCTGGCGAGAGCGGGCGTCGCCGAGATGGCGGCGATCGCGGCAGCCGCGATGAGAGTTCGCTTCATTGGTGGATCCTTTCTTGGTGACGGGCGCGCAATGCGCCCGATCTGCGACATCGCAGGCGGTCGCCGTTGGCGGCCGCGCGATTGGTGGAGTTCGTGGGAATGGCGGACGCCCTGTCAGAGGATTCCGTCAGAAACGCCTTTGGTCACGGCCGCGGCTCGGGTCGTCACGCCGAGGCTTCGGAACATCGCCGAAACGTGAAGGCGAACGGTAAACGGCGAAAGGCTGAGGTGCTGGGCGATCTCTTTGTTTGTTTTGCCCTGCGCGATGAGCTGCAGGACCTCTAGCTGCCTTTCGCTGAGCGTGGTCGACATGCCTCCCGCCCGCGCTCGGCCACTGGCCGGAGACGGAACGACTATTTCGCCGGCCCGCACCGCAGCGACGGCTGCAGAAATCTGTTGCGGCGGCGCCGACTTGCTGATGAAGCCGTTGACGCCGGCGGCCATGACCCCGTCGATTGTTGCGGTGTCGTCGGACATGGTCACGACGACAATGGCTGCCCGGCGGAACTCCCGACGCAAGTCCGCCAGCTCAGACTTGATGCTCTTACGGTGAAAGAAGAGGTCGAGGACGAATAAGCTGGGCGGGGAGGGGAGCGACCTGGCCAGCGCCAGTGCGTCCGAGAACGTGTCGCAGGTGTGAACGGTCGCGGCGGGATTTTGCGCCTGGATGAGCGAGCCGAGACCATCCCGAAAAACGGGGTGGTCGTCGGCAACAATTATCGTTTCGGCTCCATCCAATCGCCCGCATCCTCTCTCGGGATTCTTTTCACCTATAGTAACAAACCGGGTATGCGGGCGCCACTAGTACAGCCGTTCTAGTGCGGTGGCCCGGTTGCCGCTGGTGATTTCCATCGGTGGCCGAAAACATTGGCTTTGGCGCGCCGTTGACCGCCACGAAGCAAGACCCTGGATGCGCCAAAGCAAGTTCCGGTCGAAGATCTTGCCGTGCTCGAAGACGGCCGACTAAAGCGGCTCCTGGCGGGACGGCTGCGACATGAGAATGCGCAGCTTCGAAAGATGCTCGAACGGTTCGTGTCCGCCGACTGTCGGCGCGCCGGTGTAGCGGAGGCGCTGCCGGACAGAGACTTCTAGCTGCGGAGCCTATGCGCCGCGATCTCAAGATCGACTGGGGTGTCGCCGGGCCCGTTGCCCGCCAGGTGGTTGCCGGACTGAACCGTCAGGGGGCTGGGTTTCTCGTGATTGCAATGGTGGGCCCGGCAGGACTCGAACCTGCACGGCCCGAATGCTGCTGGATGTTTACGAACTTTACAAACTTGACGAACTTCTGCATCTTGCCTAAATTGTAGCGCAGGAGGCTGAAGCCCATGACCACTACGAAAACTGTTCCCAACGAGCCCCGAAACGGTTCTTCCAACATTGCGCTCTCGATGAAGCTGCCGCGGCAGGCAGATTTCGAGAAGGCGTTGATCAGGCAATACGCAAAGGCGATTAAGCTGAGCCGAAAGGCCGGCCATCAGGTCAGTTTCCGTGTCGTCGTGGATCCGCTGGCCGGAGCGCAGACGATTTCCGTTGTTGAAGAAGAACCACTGTCTCATCAGGATGCTTTTCCGGTAGAAGAGGCACGAGAGCCGGATGACGAGCTCGAAGCAGCGTTGACTGCTGCACGGGAGCGCGGCCGGCGTCGGGTGGCGGAGATTCTCGCGGAGGATGATATGCTGAGCGCCGAAACGTTCGCGGACCTGCTCGGCGTTTCGCGTGTCACGGTCAACACAAAGCGCCAGAACGGCCAGGTTCTTGGTCTCGACGGAGCCAAGCGGGGCTTCCGTTTTCCGTCATGGCAACTTGATCGGGACGGCCGGCCCTATGCCGTACTTCCGAAACTGCACGAGATCCTCGGCGGTGCATGGGCGGTTTATCGTTTCCTTGTCACGCCGCATGGCGCTTTGGATGGCCGGAAGGCTCTCGATGCGCTGAAACGCGGTCAGGACGATGAAGTGGTTGCAGCGGCTGAGAGTGTCGCCCGCGGTGATTTTCTCTGAATGGCCGCAATCAAGCCGCCTCCGGGTTTCGAGAATTCCTTTCTCGACATCGAAACCATTCCTGCCGGTCGTCGATTTGGACGTATCTATGCGAGCGCCTTTCCCGACCCGTTAGGATATGGAAAGACGCCGAGCCGGTTCAGTGATCCCCGCCGGCGTGACCCGGGAAGGCGGTTTGGCGTCGTCTATTTGGGCGACACACTCAAGGTCTGCTTCCTGGAAGCGGTCCTGCGTGATAGGCGCGATGGTCTTGTGGGCGATCTCCCGATCGAGGAGAAGGAGATCTACACGCGGCGCTATGCAGAGATCGAGACAATTGCAGGTCTCCGTCTTATTGATCTCCGCGCGGACCACGCGATCAGGATGGGTGTGCCAACAGATGTCGCGAAATCTTCTCGCCAAACTCTTGCGCGGGCGTGGTCGCTTGCCTTCCATCAGCACCGATCCATGCCGGACGGCATAATTTACCCATCCCGCCTGAATGGACATACAAATCTCGCGATCTTTGACCGCGCCATCCCAAAATTGTCGGCGGTACGTGTGGTGCCATTGATTGGAGCACCAGGCCTTGCCACCGTCATAAACGATCTTCGCGTGAGCCTCGTCGACAACATCTGAGATCGCCACGATGTCCAAAAGCCTTGCTCCCATGTGCCGATCACTTATGAGGTGAACGCAAGGCGTGTTCCTAGGTTGTTCTCTTTGTGGCCCAAAATAATCGCATAATGTATCGTCGGGAACTACGAGCAGCAGGTCGCAGATATTGCCTGAAGACTTCCAACAATAGCTTCTTGAAGAGGCTGTAATCGCAGCGCTCATCCTTTAAGCGGCCCAACGGTGATCCTTGAAGTGACCTTTTGGGTGGAATGCGGAAGCTAGACGACGGGAGCTGAATGGGCACGATGCGCCAACAGCCGTCATTGCGGCAGAATGTTCTGGTTCATGTGGAAAAGATTGTGTGGATCGTAGTCGCGCTTGACCGTCTGAAGCCTCGCATAGGTTTCAGCACCGAACGCGTCGCGAACCAGAGTCTCACCTTCTCCAAATCCGGGAAAGTTCAGATACAGGCGGCCGGTGGAATAGGACTCCATATCCTGCCAGACGTCGCGAACCCACTTGATGTTGGTATCGTCCCCCGCCGGATCGGACCAGATTGCATCGAGACTGAGCATGAAGGGCATGGAGCGGTCGCCAAAGGCGGTGGCATCGGCGGCAATGCGTTGTACCGCGCCGCCAAACTTCCAGATCGAGGCAAAGGTCATCTCGGACGGACGCTTCGCCAGACGCTTGGTGATATCGGCGATAACGCCGTCGTCGAGGCCCGAAAGATAGGTCGATTTCCAGTAGCAGCGATCGCGACCCTTGGGAAAAATCCCGTCATAGATGCTTTGGAGCACACCGTATGGCATGCGGCCACTAAAATCGAGTAGCGGTTCGCCGATGTTGCGCAGAGGCTGGGTGACGCACTCGCCCTCTTCAGCCGGACCATCATAGACTGTGGCGAGCGTCAGCACACGCTTGCCCCATGTCTCTTCGGGATAAGCCGGATCACTGGGTATGGTGGAAAATTCGGCGAGGCCGCTGACTTCGTCCGGTGCCGAGGCCATGTAGTTACGCCATTGCGGAAGGATGTCGTTGGCACGCTCTTCGGAATAGGCGGGAGCGCAGAACATCAGCTCTTCGGCGATCGGATGTAGCCGAAATTCGAAGTTCACGACGATGCCGAAGTTTCCACCGCCTCCCTTCAGGGCCCATAGCAGGTCGGCGTTTTCCGTTTCGCTCGCATGGATTAGGACACCGCTGGCGGTAACCACATCGGCGGCAACGAGATTGTCGCAGCTAAGACCGTGGGTCCCCCGCAGCCAGCCGATGCCGCCCGACAAGGTAAGCCCCGCAACACCCGTCATCGAAATCAGTCCGCCGGGCGTGGCGCGTCCGAAAGGCGTCGTTGCGGCATCGACGTCGCCCCAGGTGGCACCGCCTTCAACATACGCCCGGTCAAGTCCAGAGGTGATGCGGACGGCATTCATCGGAGATAGGTCGATCATCAGCCCTCCATCGCAGACGGCATAGCCGGCGACATTGTGTCCGCCACCGCGAACGGCAATGGCAAGCCCGCGGGCGCGAGCGTGGTTTACCGACGCGACGACGTCGGCGGCGTTGCGGCATCTGGCGATCAGCGCCGGCCGCCGGTCGATCATCCCGTTCCACACCACCCGCGCAGCGTCGTAAGCGGCGCTTCCCGGTGCGAGCAGTTCGCCGCGCAGTTCATTGCGGAGTGCTTCATCCGTCATGTCGAGACCTCCTCTACATCGTATGAGCCTAGTAGCGCCGGACGTTTGGGACTAAAGTCAAAAATGCTGAAAGGCGGTCGTTTCTGCCATGCTCGATCAAAAGAGCCGCATCAATGTTGCCATCCTCGCGGTGCCTGAGGTCACCGCTTCGGCGTTGTTCGGCATGTTTGACCTGTTCTCTTCACCGGGCCGGGACTGGTCTTACATCGTAAGCGGCGAAGCCGGCGAACAGCGCATGCAGCCCTACATCGTTGCCCGATCCCGCGAGAGTTTCGAAGCCGCGAATGGCATCCGGGTGAAGCCGGACTATGATTTCAACGGATGCCCGTGCCCTGATATCGTCTGCATTCCGGATTTCTTCGTCAATCCGGGCGCAAGCGTCACTGGACAGTATGAACCTGAAGCGAGATGGCTGAAGCGGTCGCACGAAGATGGCGCGATGTTGGCCAGCGCCTGTTCAGGCGCGGTGTTGCTCGGCGAAGCCGGGCTGCTCGTCAATTGTGATGCGACAATCCACTGGGGCTACGTCGCGACGCTCACCAACAACTATCCGGGCGTCCGGGTGAGAGTGGATCGGTCTCTCGTGCTGAGCGGCGAAGCGCAGCGCATCGTCATGGCGGGGGGCGGATCGAGCTGGCAGGACCTCGCACTGTATCTGATCGCGCGGTTTGTCGGTCTGAAGGAAGCAATGGAAGTCGCCAAGGTCTACATGCTGCAATGGCATGACATGGGACAGCAGCCATTCGCGTCGCTCGTGAGCCTCCGGCAGACAACCGATGTGGTGATCAACAGATGCCAGCACTGGCTGGCGATGAACTACAAGACTCACGCGCCGGTCGCCGCGATGGTCGCACTTTCCGGCCTTCCGGAACGCTCTTTCATCCGTCGCTTTACCAAGGCCGCAGGCATGACTCCTCTCAACTATGTGCACGCGCTGCGTCTCGAGGAAGCCAAGCAGATACTGGAGACCACCGATCTGCCGATCGAGGCCGTTGCCAACGACGTTGGCTACGAGGATGCGAGCTTCTTCGGCCGTCTGTTCCGCCGTGAGACGGGCCTGACTCCCGGGAGTTATCGGCTACGGTTTGGCTCCTTGCGCAGGGCACTAAAGCACAAATAGGGAGACATGAGTCGAAGCTGGTCGTTCTGTGTCGAGCCTAGCGGTAGCAGCGCGTTTCCTGCATTCAGCGGCTCCTGACGTTCTGCCTGCTTCACATTTGCGATGCGGCCGCCCCCCGGCGCACGATGCGCACGACCCTTCGTCCTTAGCGTTGATCGCCATCCATGTTACTTTGAACGTGATCGTTCATTCGCCGACTATCGAGCGGTCGGGGCCATCCGTGTGTCAAAGCATATCCGGGGGGGAACGCAGATGGCGGAACAAACGGCCAGTAGGGTGCGCCTGAACGCTGCCCCAGGTCCTCACGTTTCGGCGCCTGCGAGGCGGTCTCTTTGGGGAGGGGTGGGTCCATGGCGGGGACGCTTGATGTCGTTGTCATAGGAGCGGGTTCGGCCGGGCTCGGGGTCAGCTATTTTCTCAAGCAGCAAGGGCGCGATCATCAGGTGCTTGAACAGGGCCGCATTGGCGAAACGTGGCGGACCCAACGCTGGGACTCCTTCCACCTGAACTCGCCGAACATCCGCTCGCTGTTGCCCGGTGATCCCCCTGACGTGCCTGACCCCTGGGGTGCCAGCACGCAGCACCAATTCGTCTCCTATCTCGAGAACTATGCCGCGCGGCATCAGTTGCCGGTGATAACCAAAACTCCGGTAGAAGAACTGTCTAGAGATAACGGACTCTTTCTCGTGGCGACGCCACGCGGTGTGCTTCGGGCCCGCAACGTCGTGATCGCCAGCGGCAGCCTGAATTGTCCGAAGCGGCCGCCTGCGTCGGCGGAGCTGCCGATAACAGTTCGCCAACTCGATTCCTCGGCCTATCGTAATGCCGCCGACCTGGAGCAAGGTGCTGTTTTGGTGGTCGGCAGCGGCCAGTCGGGCGGTCAGATTGCCGAGGACCTGGTGCTTGCGGGGCGCTCGGTCTTTCTGGCGACGAGCCGCGCCGGCCGTCTGGTCCGCCATTATCGCGGCGGCGACATGTTCAATTGGATGACCCTATCGGGCTTTCTCGACTTGCCGCGCCAAGAATTCGTTCTACCTTCCGGGAAGCTGCCGGCGCGAGGCCTGCTTGGTGCCACTCATACGATCAGCCTGCAGTCGCTGAGCGCCCAGGGTGCCGTGTTGCTTGGTCGCTTCTTGGGTGTTGAGAATGGCAGCCTGGTATTCGGCGACAACCTTGATGAGCATATACGTTTTGCTGACGAGAGCTCAGCCAACGTCAAGCGCTTTATTGACGCTTACATCGGGCGCGCCGGGCTGAACGCGCCGCCTGCCGAGGATGATCCTGCCGAGATAATCGCTCCAAACCTCGTCGATCCACCAATTCTCTCAATCGAATTGGCGACGAGTGGCATAACGTCGGTAATCTGGTGCACAGGCTTCCGAGGCGATTTCCGATGGATCAAAATCCCGGACACCATCGACGGCGGCGGCGAGCCTATTCACCAGGACGGGATCGGGTTCGTTCCCGGATTATATTTTTCCGGCCTCGATTTTGCCTCGACACGGAAATCGGGAATCATAGCGGGGGTTGCAGAGGAAGCAGCACGTTTGGTGAACCATCTCGCGAGGAGATCGGCGAGTTAACCGATACGGGTGCCGAGTAGCCACCATGCTCCGGGCAGCCGCGCGTGACACACGGAATCCAGGGGGTAATCGCTTCCCGTTTCTTCTAAAAGGTGCGCCCGCCGAAAATACAGGCATGGGGTTCGATCTGCATTTCGACGGCGCGATGCACTACACATAGCGAAAGACCAGTCACCACCCGGTTGAGGGGCAAATCAACCGCCTCGAAATGATCAAGCGCCAGATGTACGGGCGCTCGGGATACAGCCTCCTGAAAAGCAAGGTGCTGGCCCGGGCTTGAGGGAGATCGCCACCAGTGCTGGTTCAGCATGAGCGATGACAGCACGACCCTGCACCAAAATTGCGGAAGAACCCCTGATCGCCGCGCTATAGGCTGAGGTCTCGGCCGCCAGATCTCTTGGGAATGAAGCCCCCGAGGGATCACGTCGAAGCTTAGCCTATAACCAAGATGCGGCGAATCTCACATTAAATAGGTCTTCCTCACTTTGCGTGATGAGGAGCGTTGTTGAGCGGCAGCATGCGTGCTCTGAGGAGTTCCGGGCCTGCTCTGCCATACATCGCGCGTTTGATCGTCTCAGGCGGTTGAGCTGGTCTTCCGTCTGGCCGCTGCTCAAGGATAGTTCGATGGTGTTGCGGATGGCGTCGACGTCAAGGTGCAGGATCCGCGCGCCCCGCGCAAACGGCCTCCTGGTATGGCGGCAGTCGGAGCAAATTCGACCTGTGCTTGGTCACAAACCGTAAATGGAGGTAAGAGATCACTTCCTCCCTGAGCCCACGAGGGCCGGCATCGGCACTCGATAAGACCCATCGGCGGAGTGAAATTGCTCCATGCCATTTGCGACCGTAGCGGAGATGGCGTCGCGCACGTCTTGGGTTTGAGCCAGCAATAACGCGCGGGCCCGCACTCCGCCTTCGAGAATCGCCGTTACCAAACCCGACGGCTCGCCTACTTCCCAGAACTGATCCACGATCTTGACGCGCACATCCGCAAACCCGACATCTTCAAACGCGGCGCTCAATTTCTGAAGCTCACTGAATTGAAAGAAATCTGGACCGTGGGGCAGGGGGACGTCAAGATTGCCATGCGTCTTGATGGCGCCGAAGAGCACGCCGAAGCCGTTGGTCGGCTTTGGCGCTTCCCAAACGCTGACGGCGAGATACCCTGTGGGCCTCAGCACGCGGTGCATTTCGGAAAGTGCCCTCCGGGGATCCGGAACATGGATGATGCCGTAACCACAGATCACGCTATCGAAGCTCTCTGGATTAAATGGCAACGCCTGTGCGTCACCTTCTTGAAACTCGACGCTCGGCACATTGCGCTCGGCGATTTCGATGACCTTTCTTGAAAAGTCGAGACCGACGACTTGCGCCCCCCGCTCCATCGCGGCCTGTGCTAGCATTCCAGGGCCGGTGCAGACATCGAGCACCTGCATTCCCTTATCGATGCGTGCGGCTGCCAAAATAGCGGGCACTGTCTGCCTGGTTAGGCGCCCAAAATGCTGTTCGTATCCTTCGCTGACCTCTTCCCAACCGGAATGTTCAAATTCTCGGAAAGCTGTTGGATCGCGAGCGCTCTCCATATCATTCCCCTGTCGCTGAGCAGGAAGCTTATATAGCATGAAACGCTAAATGAGCTCTGACCTATTTTTCCTGGGGTTCGAGGTCTACCGCTATGAAAACTGTCGGCTGGCGAAGGATGCGTTCCTAGCCGATATGCGCGCGCGAGGCGCTTTTGCGTGCGAAAGTCGAGCCGCTGGCAGCGCGGGTGTCGGCGATGTCGAACATAGCATGAAGGAGTTCGGCGAAAAGCTGGCAAAGTGCAGTCACTGCCTGATCAACTCTTCGAATTTGCGCAACGATCAGTTGCGCAGAGAACCGGCGCTCAAAATCGCTCATCAGCGACGCCGCTGATCGCAACAATTGTGGCATCGGCCAAAGCGATGATACTGGCCCAGCAGATTCATGAGGCCACACCTACGAACACAGCTGTGCGAAGTTGATTTAGCCTCTTCGATCTACTCAGACGCAGCCATATCATGGACCCGGCGTTGGGTCCGGGGGCTGTCCCGGCTCGGGGGCATCCTGATCGGCACGGTCCCATTTCAGTCCTACGCAGGCATCCTGTCAGTGCGCCTCTGCGCCTCCCCGGTCGTTGGTCGCCGCTCTGTTTAATCGACGAACTCAATGCCATGCTTCGCGCATATTATGGGATGGCTGGCGGAATGACCTGTTTGCCACAATGAGCGGCCAGAGAGTGATCCTCAGGCTGGCAACCCGGCGCGACGCAAGCCTTCACGCAATCGTTCCATGTCCACCTCCCGTTGCAAATACGAGACATCCACGAGCCAGTTCACGTATTCGCTTGAACCTGCCGACGGGTCGCCGCGCCAGTAGCTCCGGACAGACCGCACGAATGTTTCGGCGCATTGGCGCGCCTCCTCTATGCGGCCCAGATGACCATTGGCCGCTGCCCGCCAAGCCATGTCCCGTGGGTGGAAAGCAGGCGCGTCGAGGGTGCCTGTTACCTATTTCGGCGGAAGGCCGGCGCGCGCAAGATCAGCGCCGGCCCGATCGAGGATCGAAGGATCTCGGAAGTTCCAGGCCTGACGCCACGACTGGACCGTCGCAGTCGGAGCTGCCTTCAGCATCTTCTCAACGGCAGCACGGGCCTCTGCTTCGCGTCCAAGTCGCATGTAGGCGATGGCTAGCTGCAACGGAGCGTCGGCAAATTCCGTGGCCTTCAGTACCTCGACGGCCTCTTCGTTCTTGCCCAGCACGATATAGATGAAACCTCTTACGTAGTTAAAGAACCAGGACAGTCCGGGGTCCCGCGCAGCAGCAGCGTCGGTCAGTTCCAGCGCCTTTTCTGGCTGACCGGCCTGCAGAAGGATACTTCCAGCATCGGTGAGGGTGAACGCATTATAGGGTGCAGCGGCGATGGCCCTGTTCATTGAGGCAACAGCGCCGTCATGGTCCCGCTTGAGCGTCAGGAGCCAAGCGTTGAGCCAGTTTGCCAATCTCGTTACCTGCGGGCTTAGGTTCTTGTCGGCGAGGACCTGGTTAACCCGCAGCTCTGCCTCCCGAAGGTCAGCCTGGGGATCAGAACTGTAGAGCAGTCCTACCTTTAACCAGTGAGCCCACCCCAGCTCCACGGTCAGCAGCGGGGAGCCAGGAAACACCTGTAGACCCTGCCGGGAAATTTCAGCTGATCGATCGAGACCTTCTTTCGTGTAAAGGTTCAACTGGCTTTCCGAACGCAGGTAGTAGTCGTATTCGGCCAGATTGGTGCTGTCCTTGCCCCAAGCCTGACTGTAATCAGCTTTGCGAATGGCTCCGAATTCGCCGGTCATCGCCCCGACGATTTTGCCGGTCAGCTCATCCTGAAGCGCCCACGGATCGGTTCCGGCCTTGTCGAAGCGGTCTGCCCAGACATGGTCGCCCGTGTTGGCGTTGATCAATTGGGCAACAACGCGGAGCCTATCGCCTTCCTTGCGTACGCTTCCCTCGACGACATAGCCAACGCTCAGTTCCTTCCCGATCTGGCGGATGTCACCTTCCTTGCCTTGGTAGGCAAAGGACGAGGTTCGCGATACCACTGCAATGTCAGAAAAGCGCGAAAGGATAGCAATAACGTCGTTCGCTAGTCCTTCTCCTAAATACCCTAGGCTCTTGTCGGCACTCAGATCCTTGAAGGGAAGCACGGCGACAGTCGGGATCGTACTGGATTGCCCAGGAGAGAACATTGGAGAGAACATTGTCACTGGATTGTACAGCGTCACCCATAGCGCCACCATTGCCGCCATGATGGTTGCCGGGACTCCAAGTGACCACCATAGCCGCCTGCTCTGGTGCTTGTGCAGAACGCGTCGGTGTGGCTGCGCATCGATGCGCACGTGGTAGACGTCGATAGCCTCTTCGATGTTCTTGACCTTCTGTCGCCCAGCGGAGTCGAAGCCAAACGCAAGCTTTTTCTCGACCTCCTTTGCCACCTTACCTGAAACACAAATGCCGCCTGGATGCGCGAGCTGCTCCAGCCTAGCCGCGATGTTGACGCCGTCTCCATACCGGTCGTCGCCTTCAACGATTACTTCTCCGATGTTGATGCCGATCCGGACGTCAAATCGGTCCTCTTCGGGGACAGCAGTATTGCGCTCTGCCATTCCGCGCTGGAGAGACACGGCACATTCAACAGCGTCGACAACGCTTCCAAACTCCGCGAGGAGCCCATCGCCCATGAGCTTGAAGATCCGCCCATGATGCCGCGCAATCTCTGGTTCGAACAGCTCGGTGCGTCGGGTTCGAAGGTGTTCAAAGGTCGCCGCTTCGTCTTGCTCCATCAGTGCGGAGTATCCGACCACGTCGGCGGCCAGAATTGCAGATAATCTGCGCTCCATGTCTTCGTCCCCCAACATGAATTTTCCCGCCGAACATAGTACATGACCTCGCCGTGTATTTCACGTATGGCTAATGAATGAATTTCGAATCCGCAACGCTCCATGAACATCGCCAAGCGGCGATTCTGCAGACCTTGAGCAGATTGAATCAGTTCGTCGATTGCCTCGTTGGGACTAGGTCGTTGTCGACTCCGCCGGAAAGAGCATCGCTGGGGCTTTTGTCGGTCTCGCAGGACTCAACCGCGTTGGCGACCTGGAGGCCTCGGTTTCGACGATCGACGCCAACGATGCGGAAATGACGGTAAGCGGCAAGGAGACCCCGTCTGGCGGAGGGGGGTAGCGGTCGATCTGATGCATGGGTTGGATCTTCATGGCGAGGTGGACCAGTCGGTGATGTGGGCTGTCGGCTTCGGCATCGCCCGGGGCAGCCGCTTGAGGATTTCGGCGCCGTCCGAGATCACGGTGACGTCATCGAAACGGCTATACCCTTCACGCCGAAGGGCATGAAGGGCGCAATCCCGGATTACGGTTCGGCCGGTGCTGGTGACAAAATAGCGGCCACCGGGTTCGCCCCGACCGTCGCGTCCGCATCGAGCCACAACGAGTTCGAAGTTTCGCGCTGAATTGGGATCGGCGCTGCGGATACGATTGAGCGTGTTCGACGGGCCTTCCATGTGCAGGGCTGGTCGGTGAAGAAGATCGTCTGGGAACTCCATATGTCGCGCAATACGGTGCAAGGGATCACGCGCCACACCGGCGATGGTTCTCTCGTTCTGGCGCTGCTCACCACCAATGGCTCCGCCTCGTGTCAACCGACGATCGGCCCATAACATAGCCAATGGTAAAAGCGAGAGCCCCGAGAAGAACGCTTAAGCTTGTGACTGTGTGGGGGGGTCGGCCGCGGCGTTGGCGACGGCACGCGTTTCCCTTTTTATGGTTTCCGTTGCGGTCTGAGCGGCCTTTCGGACACCTTCGGACTGCTGCGAAGGTGTCTAGGTCAGGTCCGCGTTCGCCTCATCATCTTTGGCCATGGTTTTCCTCCTTGCGATGGCTTGAGAAGGAACTGCGTATGCGGCGGGAGGTTCCGCAACATAAGGATAGCATCTCGACGGGGCCAACGAGCGACCCTGTTCGGCGAAGCCCCGACGCCAATGCGCCGAAACCGCGCGTCATTCCGGCCCCGCCGGGCCGGTGCCAGTTTGATCAGAGCGCTTTCCGTTATCTGCGCCCGACGGAAGCGGGCAGCGGCAAAGCGGATGTCAGTCGCGGTTACTCGGGCTTGCCTTTACGGATGCGCTGCTGGAGTAATTTCACATATCGACGCCGGATATCGTCAATGGATACGTCACCATTGATCCAGAGTTTTAAAAGGGCCTGGAATTCGGGGTGATCGTCCATCGGAAAACCGAAATCGCGCCACTTGGCACTAACACGATCGGCGATGTCTTTGCGGTTCGTCATCTGTCTTCCATTCGCTCTCGCATGCGCGCTGGCGCAGGGTCGTTCGTCTGCAACAGCGCCACGCAATGTAGCACCGATATTGCCGATGCCCGGCGTTGGCCAGTGCAATCATTGACACTGCGCTCCACCCATCGGAAAAGTATGCAGGCTTAGAGAAGGAAAGAAACTCATGGCAGACGAGATCAAGCCGGACGACAGCGCTGTCGTGGCCGAATCAACCAAGCCGGTAGAGGTGGCAGCGCCGAAGAAGCGCGGCCCGCGGGCGAAGAAGGTTGCTTCGGACGTGGCCTCGCAAGAGGCAAGTGCGCCGAAGGTCAAGAGAGGCAGGAAGCCCAAGGAAAAGCCGGCTGACCTGAAGGTCGCCGAGCCGTCTTCGGCCGTTTCCAAGACCCGGGCCAAGGGCGTTGCGAAAGCCACCGGAAAGCGCTCTGCATCAACATCGTCCGCAGAAGCGCCGGTTTCCGCCCTGGACGAAATCGCCGATCTTCTGCAGCTCGAAGAAGAGAATGCGCGGCTGCGCAAGACGCTGGCTGAAAAACTGCGGACGGAGAATGCCGATCTCCGCAAACGGCTCGGGCTTGCCTGAGAATTCCGCGAGAGGTCGATCGCTTCGGCGATCGGCCTTCGTCATCCCATCTCAAGGACCGGGCCGCCAACGCCCGGGGTGACGAGGCATTATGAAATCACCATGGAAGTTTCTGCTTGATCTGGCGTCTCGAGGGACAGCCACCGGGCAAGCAAAAAGCGCGCCCGGGATCGAGACCAAGAAACCGGAAGAACTCCCGGCCCCGATTGTCGAAACGCCAGTAGCCCCGCTTGATGAGGCCGTTACCTCGGCGGATACCGTGGCGAATGAATCGGCAAACAATCGTTTACTCGAAACAGCTCCCGTTGTTGAGGAACCTATCGGTCGCAACGAGCCCTCACGCGCTGGACGCGCACCGTCGACGCAACCGAAGACAGTGCAGCGGCGCGCCAGGATGACAAGCGCGAAACCCGTTGCTGTGGTTGACGCGATTGAGCCCAAAGAAGCGCCAGTCGCTGTGCGTCCGACGCCGAGCTTATCCGAGCAAGTTGCTGCTTTGGATGAAGAGGTCCGGCAGCTCAGACGGCAGCTCTCGGAAAAGCTGCGATTGCAGAACGAGCAGCTTGAAAGATTGTTGAAGCGGTTTGACACCTCGTGATCTGAGCGGCTCGCCCTTGATCAAATTCGGCCCCCTCTCGCCAACGTAACATTCAAGTGACATAGCAAGACCACTTCCCGCCATGTCTTCCATTCACGCCTTCATCTGCGAATTGATCAGAGCCGCCAACGAGGTAGAGAAGCTGACCGCGCGTGAGATGAGCCGTCTTCTTGACCGGTCCGTCGACACTATCCGCGATCTGCGTGGGCAAACGGAAATCGCGGGTAGTCGTCGTGCACGAGACGTGCTGATCGATTTGCAAATAGCATCGTCGCGGGCCCGAGACCTTTCACCTGAAGACGCGAGGGATACTCTTCTCGATGCCGCGGAGATCATTCGCGCGTTGCGGATCATGCTGGAAGGTGATTCTTGAGCGCTGACGGAATAGCCACGTGAACTTTCGTCTCTGGTCCACCGCTCCGTCGGGACCGACGGGTGGGGCTTGAAGGTAACGGCTGCACTAAATCCTGCCTCCGATTGTGTGAAGCCGGGCTCTCTATGAACCGTAAATTCCATCCAGACTGCTTGGAGTTCATCCCCGAAAACGGGGGCGGGGCAGGCTGTTCCAAACCGACGGACGTTCGAGCTATCTGCGGCCATCAATCGAAACCATATCGCCCAGGTTCGACAGAAGCTCTCGGAACACCGTCAGTTGCGTCTGTTGTCAAGAGCAGCGCCGAGTGACGAGCATGGACACAGACGGCTGTGGGATCTGTGAAGAGTGCCTGGCGCCCTGACTGCAAGGCTGGTCGCCAAGCGGTCATCTGTTGGGCACCGCGATGGCTCTGTTGCCAGTCTCTCGCCCGAACAACTGAGCTTTGCGCAGCGATGACGCGGTTCAGACTGACCTGACGTTTTCGGCTCTCGACTTTCCAGTCTTGCGGTCCTGGCCAATCTCGTAGCTGACCTTTTGGCCTTCTTGCAGCGGCCTCTCGGTGGCCACCGCTGACATATGGACAAACACGTCCGTTCCACCGGTCTCCGGAGAGATGAAGCCGTAACCCTTGTCCTGATTAAAAAACTTCACAGTACCAACCGCCATTGACGTCCTCGTCAGTTGAGCAGGTTGCACGCGACAACTGATAGTGATCACCAGCGTCGACGAGGAAATCCGACTCAAGAACCGTCTTGGTCAGCTCCTCGACAAATAGCGGTATGCCTTCGGTTTTGGCCAGGATGTGGTTGGTGACCTCCGAAGGTAGGCTCCTGCCTCCTGTTAGGCGTCGTATGATCGCCTCACCTTCATCTCGTCCGAGGCTGGCGAGCGAGACGGCCGTCACATGCGACTGTTTCAGCCAAGGTGGATGGACCTCGGGCCGGAAGGTGACGACGAGAAGCACAGGGAGGTCTGGCAGGCGTTCGACCAGCAGGGCGAGCCATTCGCTCGTCGTCTGGTCGATCCAGTGCATATCTTCGACAACGAGCAAAACAGGCTGGCGGGCCGCGATCCTCTCAAGTTGCTCGATGAGCACCCCTAGAGTACGGGCCTTCTGCGCTTGCGGCGTCAGTTGGATCGGTGAATAGCGGTTAGCGAAGTCGATCGAAAGCAGGGAGGCCAAAAGCGGTCCTGCTTCACTCAGGTCTGGGGCCGATTGGAGCACTAGCGCCTCAAGCTTGTCGAGCTTGGCACTCGTGCTGTCGCCTAGCCGAAGCCCGGCAGCGCGACTAAGCTGCTCGATCACCGGGTAGAGCGCGCTGTTTGTGTGGTATGGGGAACAGAAGTAGCGCAACCTTGCGTGCGGCTCGGCCCTCAATCGCTCTTCCAGTGCGGCAGCTAACCGCGACTTGCCAATGCCGGGCTCGCCCGACAGAACCACGGCGTGGCCACTTCCTGTCCGAACCTGCTGCCAGCATTGAAGCAGTAGATCGAGTTCCTTGGATCGGCCCACGAGCGGTGTCGAGACGCCATGCGACGCATCGAAACGTCCCTCGGTATCGGCCTCGCCGATGACCCGCCACGCCGGGACGGCTGTTGCGTAGCCCTTCAGCTCCTGAAGACCGAGTTCGATCAGCTCAAACAATCCAATAACCAGCCGATGTGTACCGCCAGCGATCACGACGGCGTTTGGCTCGGCCAGGGCCTGCAGGCGAGCCGCGAGGTTGGGCGTCTCGCCGACGACGGCCTGCTCCTGTGCGGATCCTTCACCAATCAGGTCTCCGACCACGACCAGACCGGTGGCAATGCCAATACGTGCCGCAAGTGGTTGGTCCAACGATCCGGGCGTTAGGCTGGCGGTCGCCGTCGCCGCCGCAAGGCCTGCCCGCACGGCCCGTTCAGCATCGTCTTCATGCGCGCTCGGCCAACCAAAATAGGCAAGCACGCCATCGCCCATGAACTTTGCAACATACCCCTCGTAGCGTGCGATCTCCGCAGACACGGCACTTTGGTACGCATGGAAGACGTCGCGCATTTCCTCCGGGTCGAGTCGCTGTGACAGCTCGGTCGAACCAACGAGATCGATGAACATGACGGTCAACTGCCGGCGCTCGGCTTCGTGTCTGGGCGGAGCTGGGGCCGACACGGAACTCGGTGGCGACAGCGTGTCGGTATTCAGCGCCGCAATCGCCGCAAGAACCTTCCGGCGCGGGCCGACGGGCAAACCCAGCTCTCTCAGGTTTTCCTCGGTGAGGTGCCGAAGCGCATCGAAATCGACTTCGTTCGCGGTGAACGCTTCTATGTACTTGCCCAACCCGAGGCGGGCCAGCCAAGCGGTGATATCCGACATGACAACTACCTCGCGTCGGCGAGCATACCACGGCCGCGCGTCGCACAAAAACTACCGGCGACTTCGCGAGAAAGGTCATGGCCACACATCGCGCGAAGCTGCCACCTCGTCCAGTTGTTCGGTGTCCGCTTTCGAGCGGCCGCCATGATTAGTCAACGGCCGAAATGGTGAAGGGTTTCGGGTGCCGTCAGGCGTACGAAAGCCTCTCATGCAGGAACCCGCGGTCGGCATTCTCTGAGCTATGGGCTTTTGTGGATCGGCGCTTCCAGCGGACGGGAGATCGCAGCGCCACCGCCAGATCGTTTTGGCGCGGGTATGAAGCAAGTTTGCGCAGCAACTGGCTCGGCCTGATCTTGCCTGCGGCCATAGTGGCGGCACAGCGGAAGAGATCAGGCCAGTTCGCAACGATCAGTTCGTCGCGGATTTTGCCACCCACGAGCTTGCGCAAATCTTACGGCGTCGACTCATAAACTTTGGCACCATATTCTTGTTGCGACGAGCTTTACGGCGGCGAGGTAGTTTTCCGGGCGTTTGTCATATCGGGTTGCGATGCCTCGGAACTGCTTGATCCTGTTGAAGAACCGTTCCACGAGATTGCGTTGCCGATAGACCCAGCGCGAAAACACGAAAGAGCCCTTGCGATTACTCTTCGGCGGGATGTTGGCCCAGGCCTTTCGCTCGGCGGCCTTAGCCCGAATGGCATTCGTGTCATAACCCTTGTCGGCCAGCAGGATGTCCCCCTCGCCAAGCTCATCCGTCAGCGCGTCGGCTTCGGCAC
>NZ_FMXF01000010.1:0-191900 GCF_900103435.1 Sinorhizobium sp. NFACC03 | reverse complement strand
CGGAAACAAACCGAAATCTTCTCATCACACACTTCGGCCCTGCCGAACACGGGCCGCCACCAAGCGGCCCTTTTGTTTTGCTAGGATCGAGATAAACAACGGGATTTTGCTGACGCAAAACCCGGACCGGATTAAACGGGATTTTGCCTTCGGCAAAACCCGGAAAGAGCGGATAAATCCCATAGGGATTTACCGCGATGACGGATAAACCGCTTAGCGGTTTACCTAGTTGGCGCGGGGTGGAGCAGCCCGGTAGCTCGTCAGGCTCATAACCTGAAGGCCGCAGGTTCAAATCCTGCCCCCGCAACCAAACATCCAAAAAGCCCGCAGGACACAAACGTCCGCGGGCTTTTTGACGTTCTAGGCACAGCCCTAGCCAATGCGTCGGTCCACCCTCCGGACCACGACGGAAGACGGCAAGGCAGACCAGCTTCTCAAAATTACCCGTCGAAATCCCAATCCTCCAAGGCCAGCCAAGTGCGGGTCTCCTCGATGATCTCGTTCGACAGGCGGATCGCCGGCAGTACATCAGCGCCCCCAACGACCGATCGGTCTCCCCTCCCGACGCAATCCTGGCGCGGTTGAGAACGGTGAGTAAACCTTTTAGTTGCTAAATTTCTTTGTTTGCCCTTTCAAATAACCCAAACCGGGCGCAGCCAGGCGGTCACGTCGCCCGAACAAAGCCACCTGAAACCAGCGTGATAGAGTTTGCATGAAACACATCACCATTCCGACCGACAGCTTCCTGGATGGCCGTCGATTTCCCGCAACGACCCTGCGCCTGGCTTTGATCTATGCAGCCGCCGAGTTGCTGATCAGTAGTCCGATCTGGCTCACTATCGGTGACAATCCCCTCAAGCCGTTCCTTGGCAAGCTTGTCCTTGAAG
This sequence comes from Sinorhizobium sp. NFACC03, assembly GCF_900103435.1. Classification (NCBI taxonomy): domain Bacteria; kingdom Pseudomonadati; phylum Pseudomonadota; class Alphaproteobacteria; order Hyphomicrobiales; family Rhizobiaceae; genus Sinorhizobium; species Sinorhizobium sp. NFACC03. Next base: position 191,013 of record NZ_FMXF01000010.1, on the reverse strand, counting down.
CGGTCTTTGTCGTTCTGGCCATTCTGTTTGCGCTTCTGATCAGCCGCATGAGAAGGCAGCGCTATGCCACGCAAATTTTCGTGTGCCTGCTGCTTTCCCTGGTCAGCTCCCTCGGTATGTCGCTGCTGGACTACTACCTCTACACGCTGATCATGTCGCCCGTCGTCGTGCCGTTCAACATCATCGATTACGGCTATGCTGTCTGTTACCGCATGTCGATCTTCTTTGGCTGGTCGTTTCTCTTCGTGGCGTTGCTCAATCACATGGACGTCCGCGATCGGGATCTGAAACTGATTGCCTCGCGCGAAGAGGCGCTGGCGGCGCAGATGCGTGCCTTGCAATATCAGATAAACCCGCATTTCCTCTTCAATACGCTGAACTCCATCACCGGCCTGGTGGAGGAGGGGGCATCGCAGCGGGCCGAGCGGATGATCATGTCGCTCTCGGGGTTTCTGCGGTCGACGCTGCAGCTCGATCCGATGCGCGAATTGCGGCTTGCGGACGAAATGGCTCTGCAGAAAGAGTATCTCGATATCGAGAAAGAGCGGTTTTCGGATCGAATGGTCGTTCGTATCGACATCCCTCCCGAACTCGAGGGTGCCATGGTTCCAAGCCTGATCCTGCAGCCGCTGGTCGAGAATGCGGTGAAGCACGGCGTCGGCCGTTCATTCGGCGAGGTCGAAATTCACATCCGGGCGGCCCGGGTCGGAGGGACGCTCAATCTGTCCGTCGAAAACGACGTTGCCGCGTCCGCTTCCGGCAAGGCGGGCGAGGGCCTCGGCATTGGCCTTGCCAATGTCGCCCATCGGGTCAGGACGCATTTTCCGGAAGGTGCATCATTGACCGCCGGTCATGTCTGGCCGACGCGCTATCGCGTTTCGCTGCACATGCCGCTGAGATTTGCACAAGCTGACGCATAGGTGGCCGAAACCGGCAGAGAACCTCGGCAACCGATGTGGTTGATCCGTTCGCCCTCGTCGGGGCCGGAGGGAAATCCGGCCCGACAGGAGATCGTCAACTGAGATCGGCGCTCAATCGGGGACCACGTCCCATTTGTCGTCGGGATCGAAACGATCGATGAAGGGCACGATCTGTTCGGTGCTCGGCCCCAGGTCCCGCTCGTAAACAATGCCCTGCTGGTTGACGACGAAGGTCTTGACGCCGGTCTCGGCATAACTGACCGGCCAGGCGATCAAGGCGAAACCACCGATCATATTGCCGTTGATAACATAGTCATAACGGCCGCCGGCAATGTTATCGCCTTGCGATGTCACGATCCGGAAGCGGTAGCCGAAATAGCCTTGGCCGGCCTTGGCCTTTTCCAATGCTGCCTCGCTGATCGAGTCGCCGACCGGGCTTTCGCCATCGCCCTGATCGGCCGGCCAGTAGAGCCCGTCCGTCTGGCCAGGCGTGCTGATCAGCTTCTGGGCATATTCGAGCACGCCATCGGCGTCGCGATCCTGCGAGGCGTATTCCTTCTGCGCATCGACATAGGCCTGTACCGTATCGATCGCCTCGAGCTCGTTCTCGCCGACGCGGCGATTGACGATCTCCTCAAGCCCGACATAGGTGTCGAAAGCCCATTTGCCGTCCTCGCCCTTGGTGATCGGGAAGGGCAGGGGCCAGAGCCGATCGCCGATCTGGATGATCTTGCGTCCTTCGAGATCGCGCACGACGACATTGCGGGCGGCACCTTCGCGAATGAGCGCGAAGGTATCCATCGCCCCTTCACCGGCCTTCAGCTTCTCCGCATTGAGCCCCAGAAGCTTTGCCAGACCGTCGAAATCGTTGGCGGCGAGCTTCGCCTTGAATTCCTCGACCGCCTTGGCGGGATCATCGAAGACCGGCGGATCCTCGTCGGCAGCATAGGCATCGAGGCCCGCAGCCATTTGATCCGTTGGCGCCTGTTCCGCCGGGGTCTGTGTCTGCGAGAAAGACGCGTTGAGTGGCACGGCGGCCAGCGTGAGGGCGATCGCCGTTCCGAGGAGAAGCGGATGAAAGAGCTTTGCCATGGTCGTTCTCCTATGATCCGTTCAACGTCTGCGTCCGCCGCCACCGCGACCACCACCGCCACGGTGCATTGGCGGTCTGCCGCCGCCGCGGCTCATCTGTGGCCGCCCGCCCCCGCGGTGGCCACCGCCCATGCTCTGACCGCCGCGGCGTGATGAGTTGATTTCACGCCGCCCGGGATTGACGTTGCCGAGGCCCGACGGCCTGTTCGGTCGGTTCTGCGCCTTGGCGGCCATCTTCTTCTTGCCACCCTGACGGTTCACTTGCGAAGGCTTTTTGCCGCCAGGGCGGTTGAGGCTCGGCTTGCCGTCGCCGGGCCGCGCTTTTGCTACCCCCTGCCCGCCACCACCGGGCCGGGCTGCCGGCCTCTGCTGGGCCTTCAGCCCATCGAGTGTGCTCTTGCGCACGTCCCGGATCTGACCGCCGCCACCACCACCAGGCCGCGCGTTCGGCCGATCGCGGTTGATCTCTGCGGCGCGGTTGCGCAGGTTGTTGTTGCCGTTCGCCTTGATGTTGTTCTTGATGCTGTTTCGGTCGAAATGCTGAAGCTGGTCGCGGTCGAAGTTGATCTTGCTGCGATCGACATTCTTCCAGTCGATGTCGTTCCACTTCACCTTGCCGTTGATGTTGTTGAAGCAGTTGTTGCAGTCGATGTCCATGTCGCCGCCGTTCCAGCGGCCGCCCCAGACGCCCCAGTCGTCCCAGTCGACGATCGCCGCGAAGGCCGCCCCAGTCACCGCGCCGGCGAAGAAGGCCGCACCCGGATACCAATAGGCCGGATAGGGTTCTTCGTAGTAGCCGATCGGCGCCGGTGCATAATTCGGCTCGTACAGCATCTCCGGCGGATACTGCGGCACGTAGATCGTTTCAGGGTTGGCTGCCTGGATGATGACGTTGTCGCCTTCCTGGACCACCTTCACCTTGTCGTCGCTCTTGATGATGTTCTTGGCGACCGCCTCGTCACGCAATTGCTGTATCGCGATCAGCACGTCTTTCTGCTGATTGGCGATCGCGTCGCCGAAAGACTGCGTCCACTCGAGGTCTTCGCTCATCATCTTAACGATCTGGGGGTAGTTGAGCAGCGAAATGACGCTACCGTCCCAATCGTCCTTTGGTTTCATGTCCGGCTTCTTCTGGCGAGCCTCCAGGAACCGTTCCGCCTCGACGATCTGCAGCGGATAGAGCGCGGCAGCGGAAATAAGCGCCACCAGCTCGTCCGGATAGAGCGCGATGCGTGCGACCAGAACTTCGAGCTCGTCGTCGCTGAGGGGTTCCGGCGCCGTCTGCTGCTCAGCGGCTGGCGCACTCGCCGTCTGCTGGGCCATGACGGCCGTGATGGGCGTTGAAACCAGTATCGTCACTGCGCTGCCGAGCGCGATGATCGTTTTCCGGATCATCTATCCAGCCTCCCTTTGTTGGCTGAGGCGCGCGGGCGCTTGGACAAGCGCGCGTGACAGCCCCCCTGTCGACGCTTCTGCTGCAACCAGTGCTTGATGCGGTCGCAGCTTATATTTCTACTGCCGTCTGTCACAGGTATCTCTAGAGGAGGGTAGCCGATGGGGAAGGCCGAATGACGTATGCTACTGTATGTTACTGCCTATCGGCCATCGCCGGGGTACGATCCGCATGACTGTTGCACGGGGGGAGGTATGCTGGCTGCTGCGGGTCGCGGGAGGGCGGGTCCCAGGCATATGGATTTGGCGATAGGCGGGGCCGTCGAGAAGCTCAGCGGTGCATTGATTTGCCACATCAAGGGGTGAGGGGCGAGAATGGTTGATGATCCTTCCCGAACGGGCGCGGTTCGCGAGGGACCGGCCGGTCCTCCGTCCTTCGAGGCGAAGATCACCGATATCGCCAGGATCGGCATCGTCGGGCTTTTTGCCTATTGGTCCCTGACGCTGATTGCGCCATTCGCCATCATTCTCATCTGGGCGGCCATCCTTGCCGTGGCGCTCTACCCGGCCTATGCCCGACTTGGCCGCCTTCTCGGCTCGCGGCGATTGGCTTCATTTCTCATCACGCTGACCTGTCTGGCCGTCATCGTCGCCCCGTTGACCGCGATTGCGGTCAGCTTTGCCGAAGGGCTCCAGGCGCTGCTCGCAAAACTTGCCGACGGTTCGCTCAGAGTGCCGGTACCACCGGAATATGTTCGCGAGTGGCCGATCGTCGGTGAACGGGTTCATGCCGCCTGGAGCATGGCATCGGATAATTTCGAAGCTCTCCTGAGCAAGCTCGAACCTTCGCTGGTGCAGGCGGGCAGCAAGGCGCTCGGCAAAATTGCGAGCATCGGCGCCGAGGTGCTGAGCTTCGTGGTGTCCGTCTTGGTGGCCGGTTTTCTTTTCGGCTCCGGCGAACGGCTGGCGGAGATGGCGCAACGTTTCTCCGGCAGGATCGGTGGTGACAGGGGCATCGGCTTCCTGCGTCTGGCGGCAGCGACGATCCGCAACGTGGCACGCGGGGTCATCGGCGTCGCGTTGCTGCAGGCCTTTCTCTGTGCCTTGGTGCTCGGCCTGTTCCATGTTCCGGCGCCGGGTGCGATCGCATTCGTCGTGCTTGTTCTCTGCATCATCCAGATCGGGCCCGCGCTGGTCCTGCTTCCGGTGATCATCTGGGCCTGGGTAACGATGGATTTCGGTCCAGCGCTGCTTATGACCATTCTGCTGGTCCCGCTCTTCGTCATCGACAATGTGATGAAGCCGATCCTGGTGGCTCGCGGACTTTCGACGCCGACGCTGGTCATCCTGCTCGGGGTGCTCGGCGGCACGCTTTCCTACGGGCTGATCGGCCTCTTCCTGGGCCCCATCGTCCTCAGTGTGGTCCACGATCTGCTGATGGTCTGGATGCAGGGGGGCACCGTACGCGAAAAACCCCAATCCGACGCATCGCAATCGCCGCGGCCGGTTTGAGCCGCGCCTTGGTCAGTGGATCGAACTGTCTGTGCGTGCCTGTTCGAATTCGGTTTCGGGAATCGGCACGCCCGCCTTGCGCAAGCCATCAACAAGCTGTTGCCGATCCTGCGGACGGCGCAGCCTCAGAGCGACCTCCTGTGGGATACCTTCAAGCAGGCCTGGCAGGTTGGTTTCGATCCACGTCCTTTCTTCCTGCGCCTGTGCATCTTTGCCAAGCTTGCCCAGCGTGGCCAGAAGCATGACGCGGGAGAACGGATGGGTGCGAAGATCGGCCATGCGCGCCCATCGCTCGGCGGTGACATAGTCGCCCCCGAAGTAGGAGCAGACCGAAAGCGCTCCTTCGAAATAGCGGGCGGGACCAAAGTTGCGGGCGACGCTTTCCGACAGCAGCTTGCAGCCGGAATCCCATTGGCCTGAAAGCGCCAGCCGGAACCCGTATTCGCCGGCGAGCTCGGCGTCGTTGGGATTGATCGCAAGTGCGCGCGCGCCGACGGCCAGGGCAGCATCGACATCGCCGCGGAAGAACAGGGCAAGCATTCGCGCCTCAAGGGCGCGCACGTCCTGGGGATCCAGTTCCACAGCACGGGCTGCAGCTTCGGTTGCCCGCTCCAGCGTTACCGAGGAGGAGCGATCGAGACGATCCTGGAAGGCGTCGATATAGGACATCGACAGCAAGGCCCAGGCCGTCGCGTAGGTTGGCACCTGTCGCGTCGCCTGTTGCAGACATTCCTGCACCCCGGCTTGGCCTTGCGCACCGACGTCGCCGCGATGGCCGTAATAGCTCAAGGTGCAGGCATAAGCTTGCCAGTCATCGGGAACTGACTGTTTGAACGCCGTGGCGTTTGCCTGGAAAATGGCACCATAGGGCTGTGCCACGGCTCCAGCCACAGCGGCGGCCGCCTTCACCTGCAGGTCGATAGTCTTGCCGGTTTCCAGACGCTCGTCGTAGGCATTCGTCCATACCACCGATCCATCGGACCGCTGGATGAGTCTCGCCACGAGCCGCAGTCTTTCGCCGTCGAACCGGACCCGACCCTCCAGGGCAAAGACCGGACCACCCTGCGGCGAGGCATCGGGCCCTTCACGGGTGGTGACGGTGATCTCCTTGAACTTGGCGATGTTGCCGACGACCTCGTCAGTGAGCCCGCGGGCCATCATCGCCGATTGGGAGGTTCCTGACAGGTCTTCAAATGGTGTGACGACGAGCTTCGGGATCGTCGGCTGCAGGCGAACGATCGATTTGTCATCCTCGTGAAGGAGGAGCGCCCCGGCTGTCAGGCCACCACCGACGCAGACCATGGCTGCCGCCGTGAGCCAGGCTCCTCGCCGGGTGCGTAGCGTGGCTGGTTTTTGTGCGGCACTTTCCTTGGCTTCCGTGTGCGACGGGAGCCACGCATCGATGCGCCGTTCGAAAGTTGGCACGTAAGCGCCCTTGGGGATGCTGATGACGATCGGATCGGTTCGCCCGGCAACGAGGTAGTAGCGTTCGAGCGCCCGGCGAATGCGGCCGGCTTCGATCCGCACCGCCGGATCCGTCTGCGGGTCGAAAGAGGAATCCCGGCCGAAGACCTCGGTTGCAATCGAATAGGCCTTTATGCGATCTCCTCGGCCCGCAATCGTTTCCTCGATGACATAGGTCAGGAATTTGCGATCACGCTCCGGCGCATCGAACTCGGCGCTGCGGCGAATTCGATCGAGTTGTGCCAGAATTTCCGCGTCGGTGGGTGGGGCAACTGCCGACTTGACCCGGCTGTCCTGCCGACTTTCCATGGTCATGCACGCTCCCATGGTCACAATGTGAGATTGTATCCGGCGGTACTGTAAGCTCCGGTATACTACGTCTCCACCCGGTCGAAGCGCAACATGTATTCGCGGGCTATGTTAAGGTTGTGTTTTGGCTGAAGCCGGCTCCGAAGCGCGCACTATGCGCTTCCGGATCGAGCGTGGGCCCGGCTAGGATCGGGCGCCGTTTCGCAGCGGCATGCGCGGCTTGTCCGGTGGCGTACGGAAAGTCTCTGCCGGCGCAGGGCGGCCGACGTGGAAGCCCTGGACCTGGTCGATCCGGAAGCGCCGCATCAGCGCCAGTTGCTCGTCGGTCTCTACGCCTTCGATCAGGATCTTGTGGCCGCGGTTTCGCACCAGCCCGATGATGTCCTGCAGCATGGCGCGCCCCTTGGGGGTATTGCAATCGTGCAGGAACGACCGGTCGATCTTTACGGTATCGAATTCGATCAGGCGCAGCCAGGAGAGGCCGGCAAAGCCCGTGCCGAAGTCATCCAGCCATATCCTGATGCCCAGCGTTTCGAGGTCGCTGATGCAGCGCAGGATGCCCGAATGCATCTCCATTTCGAGCCCTTCGGTGATCTCGAAGGCAAGACGGCTGCCGGCCACGCCGGTCTCTCCGAGGATCGCGGCGACCGAGGTTGCAAAGCCCGGAGTCTTCAGCTGGATCGGTGAGACGTTGACGCTGACGAGCGGGATATGGTTGTCGACGAGAAGTTCGCGGCAGACGGTCTTGATCGCCCAGCGACCGAGGTCGAGAATTGCGCCGGTTCGCTCGGCAACCGGAATGAAAAGGCTCGGCGGAACCGACGTGCCGTCCAGCATCGTCAGCCGCATCAGGGCCTCGACGGCCTCGACCTCACCGGTCATCACGTTCCTGATCGGCTGGTAGACGAGCGATACCAGGTTCTGATCGACCGCGATCTTCAGAAGCGCGGCAATGTTCTCGCTTTCGTCGCTGCTTTGCGGGTCGTTCGGGTCGAACAGCTTCGCGCAGTTTCGGCCGCTCGCCTTGGCGGCATAGAGCGCACGGTCGGCCTCGTGGATGATCTTCTCGAGCTTGGCGCCGGTCTGATTGCGCGTGAAGGCGGCACCGACGCTGACGGTGACGATGGAGACGCCGTCGCGGCGCTGCTCATGCACCAGCCGCATGTTCTCGACGGTACGGCAGATCACCTCGGCCAACTCGGCTGCCTGCTCCAGAGTGTCCAGGCGGGCAAGGACGATGAATTCCTCGCCGCCATAGCGGCCGAGCGAGCCGTTATAGTCCTTGATCGCCTCGCCGAGCGCATTGGCCACCAGAACGAGACAGCGATCGCCTTCCTGATGGCCGTAGCAGTCATTGTATTTCTTGAAGAAATCAACGTCGATCAGCATGGCGGCAAAGCTCTTTCCGAGCTTCTGCCAATCGTTCCAATAGTCGCGCAGCTGCTGGTCGATGGCGCGGCGGTTGTCCAGACCGGTCAGGGGATCGGTGTTGGATAGCCGCAGGAGCGCCATGCCTCGTTCCGAGGCCTCGTTCTGCTGGATCTTCGCCTCGAAGGCGTTGAGGAACACCTTGTAGCGCTCGCGGTTGAGCTTCCAGTTTACATAGGAGGTGAAGATGAAGCAGGAGACGTAAAAGGTCCCGAAGGCGATCAGATAGGCAGGATCTTGCTCGGAGAAGAACGAGAGAGCGATGAAGAACGTCGTCAACACGATCCCGGAGGCGACGACCGAGAGGCGGAAGCGGAAACTGAAGAAGAGATTGGCGCCCATCATGAAGATCGCGCCGAAGATCATGTAGTAGGACATGCTGCCGACGTCGGCCGTCATCATCGCAGGCACGAGCCAGCCGATGTAGCCGAAGACCAGTGCAGCGGCGCAGGTGCCGTCGAGCCACTTGGTTCGGGCCTTGATGCGATACAGGATCTCGAAGGTCAAAAGCGCGCCGATGCCGACGACGAGGCGCGCGAGTATCGTATTGAAGGCGACATCAGGGACCAGCAGAATGTCGATCGCGAAAAACGAAAGATAGACGGCAACCGCGACCCAGAGGCCCTGCCTCGTCGCCGCACGCCGGCCAGCCTCGCCCTCCATTCGATAGAGTGTCTGAAGCTCAGCCAAATGCGGCCTGTGCGGCTGCTTATGTAGGTCGATGTCAACTACGTCGGCCAACGTGTGCTTCATGCACTGATCCATCGCGCTGCGTCACGGTCAACGGAAATCTGTCGTCGCTTTTCCATCAATGGACGTTGTTTCGGACACTCCATGCTTGCCCCCCACTTTACGCCTGCAACAGGGACGAGTGGTGCGGGTGGGATGATAGGAGGTGTCCATTAAGTTTTGTTAAATTAAAGGGCCGGAACGCCCTAGGATTAGGCGTAACCCAAAGGGAGGAAGCACGAGAATTTACCTTATTATATACAAAAACTTGCAAACCGAGCCGTAATGCGCGCATCTTCGCGACCATTGTTAACAAAGCATTAACGGATGGTCTCGCGTGCGCCAATTTCAGACGGTTTTCGATGGTCAAAGCCTGATTACTCCCAAGGCGATGGCTGATGAGTTCGTTTCGCCTAGGGGCGAGCGGCACGACGAACAGCTCACGGTCGGCAGGGCCGAGCTCGCAGTGATCCTCAGGATTGCCCAGGAGCAGTTCCTGCAGGGAACGGACCCGGCGAAGATTATCGACCGGCTTGCAGCCGCTCTCCATGAAACCAGGGCCAAGTTCCACCCGAACGTCTGGCAGGAACTGATACCGATCGCCCAGGCACACCCGGTTTCGGAATATTTCCTCCAGGACCCGTTCACCCGATGGTCCTCCGAAAAGCCCAGGGGCTACTCGGGCGACGCGCAGTTGCTTGACTTCATCTATGGTCATGCGAGCGTCGCCAAGGAGATCGAGCGGGCATCGCCCACCGGGCGAGCGCTGTATGACTACACCAAGGACGCGTCCTCCTCGGTTGCGGTGCGCGAGCGTCGCGACCTCCTGACCCGTCACGTCGACGAGATCGCGGCCAGCCGCGGTTCGCGGGCGGAAATTCTGACGATTGCAGCCGGCCACTTGCGCGAGGCCAATCGCTCGGTGGCGCTCGAGGAACGTCGGATCAAGCGGTGGGTGGCGCTCGACCAGGACCCGCTCAGCGTCGGTTCGATCAGCCGCGACTTCGCCGGAACCTGCATCGAAGGCGTTGATGGCTCCGTCCGCAGCCTGCTTGGCCGCGATCAGAAGCTCGGCAAGTTCGACTTCATCTATGCTGCCGGCCTCTATGACTATCTTGCCGACAAGGTGGCCATCAAGCTGACCCACCGCTGCCTGCAGATGCTGAAGCCCAATGGTGTCTTCCTGTTTGCCAACTTCGCCCAGGATATCGGCGTTGACGGTTACATGGAGACCTTCATGAACTGGGCACTGCTGCTGCGTTCGGAGGCGGACATGTGGAACATCATCCACAAGAGCGCGGGCAAAGCTGCCGTCGATGCGCGCGTCCAGTTCGGTGCCAACCGGAACATCGTCTACGGCATCATCCAGAAGCATTCCTGATATTGCTTCCGTCTTGAGGGAACCTCCGGCGAAAGCTGGTGGGCCTGAAATCAACGACCGCGGCGAGAGAATGCTCGCTGCGGTCATTCCGTTCGAAGGCGTCAGCCCTGCGGGCGCAGAAACCGGGTCAGGAGAAGCCGCAGCATCGTGCCTTCGTGCTTCGGCTTGAAGCCGGGGTCGATAGCGACCCGGCTGAAGATGCCGTCGATGATTGCGGCAATCCATCGGGCAGCACCGTCCGCATCCACAGTCCGATCGATCTGATTTAGGCTAGCCGCACCCCGAAGCAGCGCTGCAAGGGCTCCCTGAAGCTCTGCGTCATTGGCGGCGGCGAGCGTACCGATCCGTTCGTCACGCATCGCTTCAGCGGCGATTTCGAGCGCGAGGCTCGAATAGGTCGGGTCGCCCGCAAGCTCGAGAACGGTGTCCATGAAACCGAGCAGAGCAGCAAAGAGGTCTTCGGCTTCACCCAATTTGCGGAAGATCTCCGCCGTTTCTTGACGTTCCTCCTCCACGATCGCCGCGATAATGGTGTGCTTGGTCGGAAAATAATGGAAGAGATTGCCCGGGCTCATGCCTGCCTCGGCACAGATTTCGGCAGTCGACGTGCCGTGGAAGCCCTTGCGCGCAAAACAGGTGATTGCCGCATCGAGGATCAGTCGACGTTTGGCGGCGTGTTTCTCGGGGTCGACCTTGCGCATCGCCAATTCTCCTTGCAGGGCAATCTCATTATTAGAGCGAGCACTCTAATTTCGTGGGGTGGTGCGCCGGTGTCAAGGTCGCCAGCCGACAGGAACTCCGCCATCTTCCCGCAATGATAGTATGTAATCTGCCCTACAATTGTCGCGTTTGATGGATCAAATTATTAGATTGACTAATCTAATAATTATTCGATGCAGATTGCCCGATCTCGAGGCCGGCAGCTTGGAGCGCCCGTGTTTGCGATCCGACTGGCCTCACCAATGGAAAGCCAATGAAATGAGACGTACAGTTGAGTTGAAAGTCATGCTTGCTGCGCTCATTGCGCTCGCCATGACGGGTGGTGTGGCGCACGCCTCCGGGGAGGCGGCGGCGTCCGTTCCTGTCGATAGCGCCGCTATCGGCCGCACGGTGTCGACACTCGTGGCTGACAGCCGCCCGCAGGAGTGGACCCGATCCTTCGCCGGCATCTTCGTCGCTCGCGAGGAGATTGCGGTCGGCACGACCTTGACCGATCAGCGTATCGCCAAAGTCGAAGTCGAGATCGGCGACCGGGTTGCGGCTGGGCAGGTGATTGCCCGGCTCGAGACCGACATGCTGGAAAACCTTCTGCGCGAGGCGGAGGGCCGGGTGGCCCGTGCGGGTGCCACGATGGCGCGGGAGGCGGAAACCGTCACGCAGGAGCAGAGGAAGCTCGCCCGGGCCCGGCAATTGCGCCACCTTCAGGCCGAAACGATTCTCGAGGAACGCGTCTCTGCGCTCGCGATCGCCGAACAGGCGGTGAAGGTCGCACGGGCCGACTATGAACAGGCGGAAGCACTCGAGGCCGAGGCACGCCGTAAACTCGAACGCGCGGTGATCGTGGCTCCCGCCGCAGGTATCGTCTCCGAGCGGCTCGCCCGTGCCGGAGCGCTTGCGGGCTCGGACCCGCTCGTCAAGCTGATCCGCGACGGCGAGATCGAGTTTGCGGCCGAAGTTCCGGAAACGGAACTGCCGCTACTTGCCGTCGGCCAGGTCGTCAAGGTCAAGCTCTCCGGCCGCAGTGACTGGATCGAGGGCAAAGTGCGCGTGATCAATCCGAAGATCGACCGCGAAACCCGGCTCGGAACCGCGCAGGTCACGCTGAATACCAGCAAGCCGCCCTTTGCCGGCACCTTCGGCCGGGCGGAGATCGTGGTGGTCGAACGCAAGGCGATCATGGTCGACGATTCCGCGCTGCTTTACGGGGCTCCCGACGGCACGGTTTCGGTCTTCGTCGTCGATGCGGGCAAAGTGGCGCGCAAGACGGTTCAGCCGGGCATGCGCCAGGGTGGCAAGGTCGAGATCGTCTCCGGGCTTGCAGCCGGTGACCGGATTGTTCTCAAGGCCGGGGTGTCGCTGCGTGAAGGTGAAGCGGTTCTGGCGAGAGATGTCCAGCCGACGCAGACGGGCAAGCCGCAATGACCAGCAACATCTCTGCCTGGGCGATCCGAAAGCCCGTTCCGACGATCGTTCTCTTCGTCGTCCTCACATTGATGGGCATCGCCTCGTTCCTGCGGCTGCCGGTCAACGCCAATCCGAGTGTGTCGTTCCCGGTCGTGACGGTGACGATCACGCAGCCGAGCGCCCAGCCGGCCGAAATGGAAACGCAGGTCACGCGCCGTGTCGAAGGTGTGGCCGCCGGCCTTGTCGGGGTCAGCCATATGCGCTCGACCATCACCAATGGCGTGTCGACGACCACGGTCGAATTCAAGATCGGCACCGATCCCGACCGTGCGGCCAACGACGTGCGCGAGGCCGTGGCGCAGATCCGCTCCGACCTGCCGCAGTCGATCCAGGAACCCATCGTCTCGCGCCTCGATGTGGATGGCAGCGCCATCGTCTATTATGCCGTACGCGCCCCCGACATGTCGCCCGTGGAGCTCTCCTGGTTCGTGGACGATACGATCAACAGCGAACTGCTGACGCTGCCCGGCGTGCAGAAGGTGCAGCGGCTCGGCGGCGTCAATCGCGAGGTCCGGGTATCGCTCGATCCCGAGCGTCTGCTGGCGGTTGGCGTGACGGCCGACCAGGTGAATACGGCGCTGCGCGAGATCAACACCAATATCCCGAGCGGACGCGGGGAGATCGGCGGCCGCGAACAGTCGATCCGCACGGTCGGCAGCGCTGGCTCGGTCGAGGAACTCTCGCGCCTGTCGATCCCGTTGTCAGGTGGCCGCTGGGTGCAGCTCTCCGACATAGCGACGATCGAGGATACGTCTTCCGAACCGCGCAACTTCGCGCGCGTCGACGGCGAGCCGGTCGTCAGCTTCTCGGTTTCGCGCAGCAAGGGATCGAGTGACACCGTCGTTGCCGACGCCGTTGCCGCGCGGTTGAAGGAGATCCGCGCGCGTGTGCCCGGCGTCGAGTTCACGGAGCTGATCTCGCTCGTCGAATACACGCAGGAAAGCTACGACGCGGCCGTCACCGCGCTGATCGAAGGTGCGATCCTGACGGTCGTCGTCGTCTTCGCCTTCCTGCGCAACTGGCGAGCGACGCTGATTTCTGCACTTGCCATGCCGCTCTCCATCCTGCCGACCTTCGCGGTGATGGACCTGCTCGGCTTCACGCTCAACGGCATCAGCCTGCTGGCGCTGACGCTCGTCATCGGCATTCTCGTCGACGACGCGATCGTCGAGATCGAGAACATCGAACGCCACGTCGACATGGGCAAACGCCCGTTCATCGCGGCGATCGACGCGGCCGATGCGATCGGTCTTGCCATCGTCGCCACGACCCTGACGATCGTCGCTGTCTTTGCGCCGGTCAGCTTCATCGGCGGCGCCGTCGGGCAGTACTTCAAGCAGTTCGGCCTGACGGTCGCGATCGCCGTGCTGTTCTCGCTGTTGGTCGCGCGCCTGCTGACGCCGTTGATGGCGGCCTACCTGCTGCGGCCGAGGGGCGGCCATGGCCATGCCGGCAAGCCATCGCGTATCGCCAACGGCTATCGACGCTTGCTCGGTTGGACCCTGGATCATCGCAAGACGGCTTTGTCGCTGGTCGCGCTGATCTTCATCGGCTCGATCGGGCTCTTGACCATGCTGCCGACCGGCTTCCTGCCGACGAGCGACAGCAACGTCTCGCAACTCAAGATCACCTTGCCCCCCGGCACGCGGCTCGAAGAAACCGCCCGCATTTCCGATGATCTGGTCGGCCAGATCAAGGCGCGGCCGGAGGTGGAAAGCGTTCTGGCGACGGCGGAAAACCTCAACGAGGTCTCTCTACGCATCAAGCTTAAGCCACGCAAGGAGCGAGGGCTCGATCGCAAGTCCTTCGAGCTGTCGCTCCGTCCGCTGCTGGCGGCAACGCCCGATATCCAGGCAACGTTCTCGTCCGTCGAGGGAGCCAAGGATCTCTCGATCTATCTGACGAGCGACGACCCGAAAGCGCTGATGGCTTCGGTGCGGCGTCTTGAAAAGGAGATGCGCGCGCTTCCGGGTTTGGTCAACGTCCAGTCCACCGAGCCGCTGCTTTCGCCAGAACTGCTGGTCAAGCCGCGCTTCGACGAGGCGGCAAGGCTCGGTGTCTCGGTGACCTCGATCGGCACCGTCGCCCGCATCGCTACGATGGGTGACAGCGAAAGCAATTCGGCGCGCTTCAATCTCGGCAACCGCCAGGTGCCGATCCGGGTCATGCTCGACCAGGCGGCCAGAGGCGACGTCGACACGCTGCGCAATCTGAGGGTCGGCACCAATGCCGGGACGGTGGTGCCGCTGACCTCGGTCGCCGATATTTCCTTCGGTGCGGAGGAAAGCAGCGTTGAACGTCTCGATCGCAAGCGTCTGATGGCCGTCGAGGCCAACCTCAACGGCATCACGCTCGGGACTGCGTTCGAGGCGATCTCGGCGCTGCCGGCCATGACCGAACTGCCCTTGGGCGTGTCGCAGGCCAACTACGGCGAAGCGAAATATATGTCGGAGATGTTCCGCAACTTCGCGCTTGCACTGCTTGCCGGCATCCTGATGGTCGCGGCGGTTCTGGTGCTGCTCTTCAAGGACTTCCTGCAGCCGGTCACCATCCTGGTGGCCCTGCCTCTGTCGATCGGCGGGGCGGCGCTCGCCTTGCTGCTCTTCGGCGCTTCGCTCGATCTCTCGTCAACGATCGGCATCCTCATGCTGATGGGCATCGTCTGCAAGAACTCTATCCTGCTCGTCGACCATGCGATCGAGTGCCGCAACGAGGGCGCGGATCGGCGGACGGCCCTGCTGGCGGCGGGCGTCACCCGCGCGCGGCCGATCATCATGACGACCATCGCCATGGTGGCTGGCATGGTTCCCGCCGCGATCGGCGTCGGAGCCGATGCCGCCTTCCGGGCACCGATGGCAATCGCGGTGATCGGAGGCCTGATCACCTCGACGATGCTGAGCCTCGTCTTCGTGCCCGTGATGTTCACCGTGATGGACGACATCAACACGAAGCTCGGCCGTCGGCTGAAGCGGCTCTCTTCGGTGACGGACGAGGATCATGCCGCGGATGCTGCGAGGATCGGCAAGGAGGGTGCGCGCGGCGTCGCCGGCTAGCGTAAAACGCGCAAGCGCAGGCTCTATCGATCAAAGCGCGTTGCACGGAATTTTCGTGCAGCGCACTTTTAAGTCCCGGCCTAGTCGAAATAGTTGACCAGCCGCGTTTCGCCGACAGCGTGAACGCGGCAATCGACGTCGAAGATCGCCTGAAGGCGGGACGGCACGATCATGTCTTGCGGCGACCCCTCGAAAGCGAGGCGACCGCCCTGCATCGCGACGATGCGGTCGGAATAGGCGGACGCGAAATTGATGTCGTGCAGAACGACGACCACGGTCTTGTCGAAGTCGTCGGCGAGGCGCCGCAACAGCTTCATCGTCTCGACCGCATGCTTGATGTCGAGATTGTTCAGCGGCTCGTCGAACAGCATGTAGTCGGTGTCCTGGCAGAGCACCATGGCGATGAAGGCGCGCTGGCGCTGGCCGCCGGAGAGTTCGTCGAGAAAGCGGTTCTGATAGGGTTCAAGCCCGAGATAGGCGATC
The DNA here is from genome assembly GCF_900103435.1 of Sinorhizobium sp. NFACC03. Classification (NCBI taxonomy): domain Bacteria; kingdom Pseudomonadati; phylum Pseudomonadota; class Alphaproteobacteria; order Hyphomicrobiales; family Rhizobiaceae; genus Sinorhizobium; species Sinorhizobium sp. NFACC03. Next base: position 175,066 of record NZ_FMXF01000010.1, on the reverse strand, counting down.
GAGCGCTCGATGTGTTCGGCGTCGGCTGCCGTCAGCCGCCCCTTGGAATAGGGATAACGGCCAAAGGCGACGAGGTCGCGCACGCTGAGGCGGGCTGTGACGTGGTTGTCCTGGCGCATGATCGAGAGCCGCCGGGCAAGCACGTCGCCAGCCGTGCGGCTGACGTCGAGATCGTCGACCAACACCCTGCCCGTATCCATCGGCATCAGCCGGCTGACGATCGACAGCAGCGTCGACTTGCCGGCACCGTTCGGACCGATGATCGAGGTCAGGCCGCCGGCCGGCAGCGTCAGCGACACGCGGTCGATGACCGCATTGCCACCGTAGGATTTCGTCACCTCTTGGATTTCGATCATCGGGCGGAACCTCGGACCAGCAGGAAGATGAAGACAAGGCCACCGAAGAATTCGATGACGATGCTGAGCGCCGTGTTGAAGGAAAACAGCCGCTCGAGGATGACCTGGCCTCCGACGAGCGTGGCGATCGCGATGCAAACGGCGACCGGCAGCACGTAGCGGTGGCTGGCGGTCGGCGTCAGCTGCCAGGCGAGACTTGCGACCAGCAGGCCGAAGAATGTCACCGGCCCGACGAGCGCAGTCGAGACCGATACCAGCACGGCGATCAGTACCAGCAGAAGGGTGACGACGCGCTGATGATCGACGCCGAGGCCGATCGACGCTTCTCGGCCAAGCGAAAGCACGTCGAAGGTCGGCGAAAGCCGCCACAGAACGAAGGTCACGGCCAGGGTAGCGACAGCCGCAATGCCGAGCAGATTGGCATCGATGCTGTTGAAGCTTGCAAACAGCCTGTCCTGCAGCACGACGAACTCATTGGGATCGAGGATGCGCTGCAGGAAAGACGAAAGGCTGCGGAACAGGCCACCGAGGATGACGCCGACCAGCATCAGAAGACGCAGGCTGCGGCTGGCGCCGGAAAAAAGCGCCCGAAACAGCAGAAGCGAAAGGCCGACCATCACCGCCGTTTCGACAAGGAACTGCAGCCGCGGATCGACGCTGCTGGCGCGCGCGGCACCCAGGAAAAACACCATGATCGTCTGAAGCAACGTATACATGGCATCGAAGCCGATGATCGATGGCGTCAGGATGCGGTTACCGGAGATTGTCTGGAACAGGACCGTCGAGACGGCGATCGCATAGGCGACCACCACCATGCCGAGCAGCTTCGTGCCGCGGAAGGAGAGGAGGAAGGACCAGCTCCCCTTGGCACCGATGGTCATGAAAGCGACCATCGACACGAGTGCAAGCACGGCCGAAGCAAGCAGGATGGTGGAGGGAGCGATCCTCTTGGCATCAGCCTGCATGGGAGCGCCTCGAAAGCAGGAGATGGAGGAAGATCAGGCTGCCGATAACGCCCATGACGGTTCCCACGGGGATCTCGTAGGGAGCGATCAGGAGCCGCCCGACGATATCGCAGGCGAGCACCAGGCCGGCGCCGGAGACGGCGACCACGGGCAGCGTGCGCCTGAGATTGTCGCCCATGATCAGGCTGACGATGTTTGGAACCACGAGGCCGAGGAATGGGATCATGCCGACAGTGGCGACGACTGTTGCCGTGACCATGGAGACGATGGCGAGCCCGAGCGCTACGACCCTGTCGTAGTTGAGGCCGACATTGCGTGCAATCGCCTCGCCCATGCCGATGACGGTGAAGCGCGCGGCGGTCGCATAGGCGACGAGGGTGAGCGCGAGACCGATCCACAACAGCTCGTAGCGACCGCGCAGCACCACCGAGAAGTCACCCGACATCCAGGCGCCCATCGACTGCATCAGGTCGTAGCGATAGGCGATGAAGGTGGTGATGGCGTTGACGACGCCGCCGAGCATGAGGCCGATGAGCGGAACCATCAGCGCCGAACGCAAGGGAATGCGCCGCAGGATCTGCAGGAACAGGGCTGTGCCGGCAAGCGCTGTCAGCGCCGCGCAAACCATCTTGCCGACGACCGGCAGGTTGGGAGCGATGAGCATGGCAAGCAGCATTCCGAGCGCGGCGGACTCGGCGGTGCCCGCCGTCGACGGCTCGACGAAACGATTGCGCGCCAGCATCTGCATGATCGTGCCGGAGACCGCGAGGCCGGCGCCTGCGAGCATCAGCGCAAGCGTGCGCGGCAGGCGGCTCTCGACGACCAGGAACCAGCCGCGGCCATCGTCGACTGCGGCAAGGCTTCCGACGCCAGTGAAGACGCTGGCGGCGGCAAGCAGGAGGATGACGGGGATGGGAATCAGGGCCGGCTTCATCATACGGGCCTGCTCTGCCTGTTGTTCGTTTTGACCACCGCCTGCATGTCCCTTGCCCGTTTGCGCTCGACGCCCCTCGTGGAAGGCTCAAGCTTGCCACCGCGCAGTGGCACTCCGCGGACGGTTCGCCTTAGTCTTATATATGATCGGCTTCGTCAAGTTTTCTGCGGCATCTTCGGCAAGCGGAACCGGTGCATTGCCCTCGTCGGAAAATCGCGCTACCACGACCGATAAAAGATGAGGAAAACAGTCATGAATATATTTCCGATTTCTAATGGTCTGCGCCGCCTCGTCATTGCGGCGGCATTCGCAGTCGCCGGCGCGCCGGCCGCCATGGCCGAGACGCTGAAGATCGAACACAGCAGCGGCGTCACCGACGTGGAGAAAAACCCGAAGACGGTGCTGGTTTACGACTTCGGCATGCTGGAGACGCTGGATATGCTCGGCATTCCCGTTGCCGGCGTTCCTGGCGCGGCAATCCCGCCTTCGCTCGAAAAATACAAGGCCGACAGCTATCCGAAGATCGGCACGCTGTTTGAGCCCGACTACGAAGCCATCAATGCCGCAGAGGCGGATCTGGTGATCGTCGGTGGTCGATCGCAGGCGAAATATGCCGATGTCGCCAAGATCGCGCCGACGATCGATCTGACCTCCGACGACAAGGATCTCATCGGCAGCGTCAAGAAGAATGCCGAGATTCTCGGCCAGATCTTCGGCAAGGAAGCGGAAATCAAAGCGAGCGTCGAAAAGCTCGATGCCTCGATCGAAAAGCTTCGCGGCATTGCGGCTGAGAAGGGCACCGGGCTGATCCTGCTCACCACCGGCGGCAAGATCAGCGCCTATGGCAAAGGATCGCGTTTCGGCGTGTTGCACGATGTCTTCGGCATCAAGCCGGCCGATGCGGAACTGCAGGTAGCGACCCACGGTCAGGCGGTTTCCTACGAGTACATTCTCGAGACCAATCCCGATTGGATCTTCGTCGTCGACCGCGATGCGGCAATCGGCCAGCAGGCGCAGCCCGCAGCGGCATTGCTCGACAACGAACTGGTGCGCCAGACGAAGGCCTGGAAGGACGGCCACGTCGTCTACCTCGACTCCGCCAAGCTCTATCTGACGGCCTCCGGCCTGAAGTCGCAGCAGGATATCGTCGACCAGCTCACGCAGGCACTCGAGAAGAAGTAGGGCTCGGGCGGCAGCGCTCGCTGAGTGCGATGTGATCGGACGGCCGCGAACATATCTCTCGCGGCTGTTTCATTGTTCAGGGAGACCCGACAGGAGGAGCAGATCATGCTGAAAGCGTCCAGCGGCATCCTTTCGGGAAGAGCTGAAGGCACTCGACTGGAGTGAGAGCGAAGAAGAGGGCTTGACGGGCGAGGGGCCGTTTCAAGGACGCTGAGACGGCGTTTTTTGGGGTAAAAGTTAAAAGGGGAGCCAACACCAAATACCTTTAGATCTTACGGTATTTTTCTGGGTTGGCTCCGTTTTTGAGGAATAAACAATATTGTAACTTGATTTATATCGCTTTCATTAAAATACATTTCGAATTTTATGCTTTTTTTAAATGACAAAGCGGAACGAAACCCGCAATCGATCAATGTTTTCTTTACGTTTACTCTGGTTTACGCTTACGCCACGCGCTGGGTTGAAGGGCATTAGCGGATTAAGATCCTCCGAAACCCAAGCTGTTTTCGTTCATACTCAGGAACGAAACGCCAATGTGACTCTAAACGCGGGCGCGCGGAAGCTACCAATTCTGGTTAGTGGTTTGTAATTATTGGCTGTTTGTGGCGTAATCCGCAGTCCCAAGCCGTTGTTATGGCGTTAAGAATCGCGCCTGCCAGCGCGACTGTGGGCACCAAACATGCGGTTGTGTGCCCCGCTTCCTCGCGCGAACGGTTGACCCGCTTCGCCCGAAGCGCAAGTTTACTAGCTCTAACGAAGTATTATTAGGTATATCGACCTCGCGAAATGAGTAGGCGGTACCGGGAATACCTCGGCAGCTAATCCGTTTTCTCGTCTCGGAAGGGCTGCGCCTCGCGGAAATGGATGGCCCGTCGTGTGCGGCGGAACGGCGATCGCTGCCATCTTGATGACGTTTTTCACGCCCCCAATAAGGGGGTCGATCGCAGTGTAACCCAAAGATGGTTCGATTTATAACGATTTAAGAACGCTTATGAAGCGCCTCTAATCCTTTTGGGTTGTTTCGTAATGAAGATCTTTACGTTACATTAGCTATCGCGAATTTTCCCGGGGCGGGAAGATATCGTGATGCATAGTGGTTCCGAATAAATTTTCTGAAAGTGTGGTGCACAGCGGGAAAAACGCAGCACCCATAAAAACAAATGGAAAAATCCTAGGAGGGCGTAATGTATCCGGGAAGCTCCAGCGTTGGTGATTTTGAAGAAAACAACAAGGCTTTATCGCAGAAAAAAAAGATTGTCATGCTTGCCAAGATCGATCTGTTTGCCGAGTGCCTGATGCAGGCGGTCGGCTCGCGGTTTCAGGGGCACGACATCGTCTGCTTTTCCGATGCGGACAATCTGTTGGACGGCAGTCTCGTCGACGTGACGTTGATCATGCTCTACCGGATGCCGGCTAAGTCCTTTCCAGCAATCTTGCGGACGATCCACGAGTTCCACCCCAAGACCTCGATCGGTCTGGTGGTGGAGAATGCCGACGAGCTCGATCCGTCGATTGCCGGCTTCGTTGAAGAGCGGTTGATCCATGGCGTTCTGCCGTTGAACCTCAACCTGGACGTCTGCCTTGCGGCCATCGATCTACTGATGAAGGGAGGCGAGCACTTCCCAGCCGCCTTACTGCGACGGCTTTCGCCCGAGCCCTTCGCTGCGAGCAGTCTCTATGGCCGGCGGGCAGAGCTGTCCGGACCCGGTACGGCCGCAGGCGCGGGCCGGCGCAAGCGCGATGCCGGGCCTGACGGATTGACGACCCGTGAAGTTCAGATCCTCGATCTGATCTGCAAGGGAACGCAAAACAAGATCATCGCGGATCGTCTTGGATTGTCGGAAAATACCGTCAAGGTTCATGTCCGCAACATCTACAAGAAGATGAACGTCCGCAACCGCACGGAGGCGGCGTCGCGTTACTTCACCAACGATGCGGCGGCCGAACGGGGTGGCGACACGCTTTCGTCGCGCTGGAAGAACTAGGCTCGAAGAACTAGGCTCGGCAGCGTCGGCCAAACACTTCATTTCTGTGCCTCGACGTGGTCGAGAGCGCAGATGTTGGTGTTTGGATATCGTCTGTGAGGCCCCGTTTGCCGGGTTCCCGTGATCTGGTCTGTGGCGAAGCGTGGTCGCCACGGCGGAACACGCGACCGGCATCCGCATGACGGTCTACTCCCCTGAGAATGGCAATGTTTCTTGAGCGATCCGATAGCCCGCTGTGACTTCAAGATGGTTAACAAGGTATTAGATAATTATGTTGATTGGATTATAATGTAACTATTCGTGATTATGTTTCCAATTATCTCATTCCAATTTCAGATTACATTATATCAATCCTTATTGTTTTAGTTGACGCGCCAATGGTTATTTGATAATTAACTAATATTGAAATTGAAGATAAGTAGATTTTGGGATGAATTGTAGAATTCTATTTCTGTCGGGTTGTGAGTGAATTTGTAATAAAGAACAAACTCCTTATTATATTTACATTGGCAGCCCGTCTCCAATCACCATGAGAAATGGTGTGTACAATAATTGGAGGTGCGTATGCGAAAGGTCGTTCCGGGGCCGTTGTCTGTCGTCGGGCAACGGGAATTTCTAAAGAAGATTTCAGGAATACCAAGGAGAATTCTAGTAACAGGTGGAGGCGGGTTTCTTGGTTCTCACATTTGCGAAAGACTTCTTTCTCTAGGTCATACGGTTATTTGTCTCGACAATTTTTCAACCGGACGGCGTGAAAATCTCTCTCATTTGGTGCAGAACCCGCATTTCCACATCATCGATCATGACGTTCGCAAACCCTATCTGATCGACGCCGACGTCATCTTCAACTTTGCCTCTCCCGCATCGCCGCCCGACTATCAGGCCGATCCGGTCGGCACTCTCATGACGAACGTCCTTGGCGCGCTGCATGCACTCGAAAATGCGCGCGCCACCGGCGCCACGGTCATCCAGTCCTCGACCTCGGAAGTCTACGGCGATCCGCTCCTCAGCCCGCAACGCGAGGTCTATTTCGGCAATGTCAATCCGATCGGCCCGCGTGCCTGCTACGATGAAGGAAAACGGTCGGCCGAAACCCTGTTCTTCGACTACCACCGATCCCATCGGGTCAAGATCAAGGTCGCGCGCATCTTCAATACCTACGGTCCGCGCATGCGTCCGGACGATGGCCGGGTGATCTCCAATTTCGTCGTTCAGGCCCTGCTCGGCAAGGACCTGACCATCTATGGCGACGGGCAGCAGACCCGGTCCTTCTGCTATGTCAACGACCTGATCGACGGCTTTCTCCGGCTTTCGGTCTCGGCGGATGACTGCATCGGCCCGATCAACCTTGGCAATCCCGGGGAGTTCACCGTTCTCGAACTTGCGCAGATGGTGCGGTCTCTGACCGGGTCGCGCTCGCGCATCGTTCACCAAGCGGCGGCCGTCGACGATCCTCGCCAGCGCCGTCCCGATATCTCGCAGGCGCTGACCGAACTCGCCTGGGAGCCGAAGGTCATCCTGCGCGACGGGCTTGAGCGCACTATCGCCTACTTCGAGGAGCGCCTCAGCGCGGCCGATCGCGCAACGGCGGGACAGGCGGTATGAGATGTCCCGCGTCGTACTCGTCACCGGCGGTGCCGGCTTCATAGGAAGCCACACCTGCAAACGCCTTGCCCAGCAGGGTTTCGTCCCCGTCGTCTATGACAACCTGTCGACGGGACATAGGGCCAACGTACAATCGGGTCCCCTCGTTGAAGGCGATCTCGAGGATACGGAACGGCTGGCAACGGCCGTCCGGACGTTCCTGCCTGAATGCGTGATCCACTTTGCGGCTTCCGCCTATGTCGGGGAATCCGTCGAAGACCCGGGAAAATACTACCGCAACAACGTCGCAGGCAGCATCGCGCTGCTCGAAGCCTGCCGCGCGACCGGGCTGGCACGCATCGTGTTTTCCAGTTCCTGCGCCACCTATGGCGTGCCGCAGCGGCTTCCGATCACCGAGGATACGGAACAGTTTCCGATCAACCCCTATGGGCGCACGAAGCTGATGATCGAGCTGATGCTTGGCGACTATGCGCGCGCCTATGATTTCCGCTCCGTCGCGTTGCGCTACTTCAACGCCGCAGGCGCCGATCCGGAAGGACAGCTCACGGAACGGCACGATCCCGAGACGCATCTCATACCGCGTGCCCTAATGGCGGCGGCCGGCGGGATCGAACGGCTCGACATCTTCGGCGACGACTATGCGACGCCGGATGGAACCTGCATTCGCGACTACATTCACGTGACCGACCTTGCCGACGCCCATGTCGCGGCCGTCAACTATCTGAATGACGGCGGCGAGGTACTGCGCGCCAATCTCGGCTCCGGACATGGAACCTCGATCCGGGAGGTTCTCGAAGCGATCGATCGCGTTACCGGGCGGCAGGTTCCCGTGCAGATGTTGCCGCGTCGCCCGGGCGATCCGCCCGTGCTCTATGCCGACACCAGCCGGGCGCGGCAGCAACTGGGCTTCCGGCCGGCCTTCTCGGATATCGAAACCATCATCCGCACGGCGGCGCCGGGTTTCGGGCTGGAGGTGCAGCGATGAGCTGGGCAGCCACAGTCGATGGATTTCGGCGCTATGCCGATCTCGCGCGTGCGGGGCCTGTCAGGCCGCGTCTGACGACGCTGTTTTCCGGGCGCTTGCAGATACTGAACATGTTGGGGGTTACCGCGTGGTTCGCGGCCTTCACGTATTTCTGGTGGTGGTGGCTCGATCCGGCCCATGTTCTGGACTGGCCGTCCTACGTCCTTATCACCGTCGTCGTCGGGTGGATCACCCTGCTGCCGGTCTACTTCATCACGATCTTTTCCGGCGCGAAGGTGGCCACGGTGAGCACGGGGCCGGTGCCCCAGGGGCGGATCGCGATGGTCGTCACCAAGGCGCCGTCCGAGCCGTTTGCCGTTGTACGCAAGACGTTGCAGGCGATGCTGGACCAGACCGGCTGCGACTTCGATGTGTGGCTGGCAGACGAAGACCCGTCGCCGGAAACGGTTTCCTGGTGTGCGGCCCACGGGGTTTTCATCTCCACGCGAAAGGGTTTCGCCGAATATCATCGCGCCGCCTGGCCGCGCCGCACGCGCTGCAAGGAAGGAAACCTTGCCTATTTCTACGATCATCACGGCTATGACCGCTACGATTTCGTGGCGCAGTTCGACGCCGATCACGTGCCCGAAGCCACCTATCTCGTGGAGGTGCTGCATCCCTTCAACGACCCGTCGGTCGGCTATGTCTCGGCGCCGAGCATATGCGACGCGAATGCCGCGGCAAGCTGGTCGGCGCGCGGGCGGCTTTACGCGGAGGCGAGCCTGCATGGCTCCCTTCAGGTCGGCTACAACAACGGCTGGGCGCCCCTATGCATCGGTTCCCACTACGCCGTGCGGACTAAGGCCCTGAAGCAGATCGGCGGATTGGGGCCCGAACTCGCCGAAGATCATTCGACCACGCTGATGATGAATGCCCATGGCTGGCGCGGCGTGCATGCCCTCAACGCCATAGCCCATGGCGACGGGCCGGCGAACTTTGCCGATCTCGTGGTTCAGGAGTTCCAGTGGTCTCGCAGCCTCGTCGCGATCTTGCTGAAATATTCGCCTTTGTATGTGCCGAAGCTGCGGCCGCGGCTGCAGTTCCAGTTCCTGTTTTCGCAACTCTGGTACCCGCTGTTTTCGTGCTTCATGGCGCTGATGTTCCTGATGCCGATCGTGGCGCTGTTGATGGGGCGGGCCTTCGTTGACGTCGACTATCCCGATTTTCTGCTGCATTTCGTGCCTTTGTCGCTGGTTCTGGTCGTGCTCGCCTATTTCTGGCGTTCGACCGGTACGTTCCGGCCGCGCGACGCGCGGGTGCTGAGTTGGGAGACGGTCCTGTTCCTGTTCGCGCGGTGGCCCTGGTCGCTGCTCGGCTGTCTGGCGGCGGTGCGCGATCATCTGACCGGCTCGTTCGTCGATTTTCGCATCACGCCGAAAGGCGGCGGTGCCGCGGCTCCCCTGCTGCTTCGGATATTGATGCCCTATCTCGTGCTTTCCCTGATGTCGGCGCTCGCCGTCTGGCTGATTTCCGATGCCGGAACGGCACGCGGCTTCTACGTCTTCGCCGAGATCAACGCCCTCGTCTATGCCGGGCTCGTGGTGGTGATCCACGTTCGACACGCCCGCGAGAACGGGCTGCCGCTTATGCCGCGTTCGACGATGACCGCAATGACGGCCGGCTCTCTGGTGCTGGTTTCGGTGCTGTCGGCCCAATCGGCGGTGCGTCACGGCGCCGAGGCAACGGAGGCCCTGTCGCATGGCTTGGGTTTCGTGACCTTCACCGAGGCGAAATACACGGTCGCCGGCGCCGGACACGGTACGAAACTCAGGATCGTTCGCTTCCATTTGCAATGGAAAGGCTTTTCTCAGCCGCCCGAGAGCGGGGCGCGGATCGAACCTGCCGTATCACGGGCCACCTCTAACAATGCCGGAAGAAGGAGTGTCAGTGAAACGAAGTACCGGGAAACCAGGACGACAAAGAAGGTCGGCCGATACTACGTGCCGTCATGACGGCGGCGAACAGTCGAGTGTGTAATCTCCAATGTGAGGAGAAAGTGGATGAAAGGGTCGATAAAAGTCATGGTTCTGCCGCTGTTGCTGCCGGTTGCAGCCGCTGCGGTCTACTTGGGCGCCCAGCCGGTCAAGGCGAAGATGGAAGTCAAGCCGACGCCGCTCAGCGCTTACGAAGTCTATTCCCTCTACCGCAACAAGACCTGGCAATGGTCCACCGGCGGTGCACGCTTCACCGCGCATGACCGCAAACTCGTGGCCTTTGTCGACAAGGGCAACGGCAACCGATCCTTTGCCGAAGGCAATTGGTACGTCAGCGATCTCGGCATGATGTGCATGCAGGCCATCTGGACGACCGCGGCCGAGGCCGGCGATGCGCGGACCTGCTTCGGCCATGCCAAGATCGGCGACACGATCTATCAGCGGAAGGTGCCAAACGGCGAATGGTATGTCTTCAAGCATGCAAAACCCAAGCCCAATGACGCCTACTACAGCCTCGTCGCCCAGGACGACATCACAGCAAAGGCGTTGCGTCTCAAGGAACAGTTCCTGGCCAAAAAATAGACGCAGCAGGAGGATGAAATGAAACGCAAATTGGCATTCGCCCTATGCACTGCCCTGGCCCTGCAACTGGACTTCGGCAGCTTGGTATCCGCGTTGGCGCAGGAGCAAGCCAATCCTGCGGGCAATGCCGGTCAGACCCAGACCATGATCGACAAACGTCCCGTCATGCACCCTGGCGGAACGAGATTCGGCGCCTATGACCCGCATGGCGATTTCGGCGCCCAAAGCGATGTGACGACCGAAGCTCTGTTCCTGCCCTGGGAGGACGTCGATCTCGCATCCTTGCGCACCGCTGACGAATATGCCCTTCAGCGGGGACGCAATCTGCTGATCACCATCGAGCCCTGGTCCTGGTCGCTCGACTGGAAACTGACGCCGACGCAGCTCCGCGACCGGATGCTCAGAGGCGAATACGACGCCAACATGGAGGCGATCGCCGACATGATCGCCGAGCTGAAGAGCCCGGTCATCGTGCGCTGGGGCCAGGAGATGGAAGACACGTCCGGACGGTTTTCCTGGGCTGGCTGGGCGCCACAGGACTGGATCAAGGCCTACAAGCATGCGATGGACATCGTGCGCAAGAAGGTGCCGAAGGCGCAGATCATGTGGTCACCGAAGGGTCTGCCGAACCTCGATGCCTATTATCCGGGTGACGATTACGTCGATCTCGTCGGGCTGTCGGTCTTCGGGCTCGAACCATTCGATCAGATCGAATATGGGGCGCCAAGGACGTTCGCGCAGGCGCTCAAGCCCGGCTACGACCTGGTGGCCAAATACAACAAGCCGATCTGGGTTGCCGAGCTCGGATGGGAAGGCAGCCCGGCCTATATGCAGCCCTGGATGAACACCGCGACACAACCGGACCCGCAGTTCCCCAACCTGGCCGAAGTCGTCTACTTCAACGACCGTGACGTCATCGAATGGCCGCACAATCTCGGCCGGCCGAACTGGCGCGTGGTCAACCAGACCACGAACTGACATTGCCGGCAGTAGCGCGCTCTGAACGGGCGCGCGAGAAAGCTCAAGCATCTCGTTTGGCTGGATGCCCTTCCTTGCAGAAAAGCCCCTCGCTTGAGGCGAGAGGCTCGAGTTAGAAGTGCCGGCGTTGTCGGCTGCGATTTACTCGGCCGCTTGCGGCCCCAGTTCGCCGCGACGGATCTGGTCGGCTTCGATCGATTCGAACAGGGCGCGGAAGTTGCCCTCGCCAAAGCCTTCGTCGCCCTTGCGCTGGATGAACTCGAAGAAGATCGGGCCGATCACTGTCTTCGAGAAGATCTGCAGCAGGATCTTCGTCATGCCGCCGTTCACCACACCTTCGCCGTCGATGAGGATGCCGTGCTTCTTCATCCGGTCGATCGGTTCGTCATGGCCGTGAACACGGTCATGCGACATGTCGTAATAGGTCTCCGGCGGGCCGGGCATGAACTTCAGGCCATTGGCGGCCAGCTTGTCGGTGGCGTCATAGATGCCTTCGGTGCCGACGGCGATGTGCTGGATGCCTTCGCCCTTGTACTTGCGCAGATATTCCTCGATCTGGCTCGTGTCGTCCTTGGACTCGTTCAAGGGAATGCGGATCTTGCCGCAGGCCGAGGTGATCGCCCGGCTGACGAGGCCGGTGATGCGGCCGTCGATGTCGAAGAAGTGGATCTGCGTGAAATTGAACAGTTCGCGGTAGAAGGCCCACCACTTGTCCATGTTGCCGCGATAGACGTTGTGCGTCAGGTGGTCGAGATAATAGAAGCCGACGCCTTCGGGCCTCGGATTGCGTTCGCCGGTCCACTCGAACTCGGTCTCATAGGTCGAGCCCTTGGCGCCGTAGGTCTCGACGAAATAGAGCAGCGAACCACCGATGCCGACAATCGCCGGAACATCGAGGCACTTGTCCTTGCCTTCGTAGGGGATCGCGCCCTTCGAGACCGCATGGTCGAAGGCGTGCTTTGCGTCGACGACGCGCCAGGCCATGGACGGGGCGCAGGGGCCGTGCTCATCGACGAAGCGCATGGCATGCGAGCCGGGCTCGGCGTTCAGAATGTAGTTGATGTCGCCCTGCCGCCAGACCGTGATGTTCTTGGTCTTGTGCTTGGCAACCGGGCTGTAACCCATGCGAGCAAAAAGCTCGGCGAGCTTCTCCGGTTCCGGATGGGCGAATTCGACGAATTCGAAGCCGTCGGTGCCAGCGGGGTTTTCAGCGGTAATCGTTGCCGGCGGGGCGTCATGCGGGAAGGGGCCCATCGGAAGTCTCCTCTTGTTCTTCCAAACTTTGCTGGAGTATGACGCAATTCCCATGCATGATGCTTGTATTCTTGCGCGGTTTAGACAGGATGGCGCACGGAACATGCATAATAGTGAATTAGGATGCAGGAATGGAGCAGCTTGACGGGTTCGATCTCAAGATCCTCAGCGAATTGCAGCGCGACGGACATCTGACCAATAATGAGCTGTCGGAGCGCATCGCACTTTCGCCGTCACAATGCTCACGGCGGCGTAGCCGGCTCGAAGCCGAAGGCTACATCACCGGCTATCAGGCACAGATCGACCGGCAGAAGCTCGGCCTCGATCTGATGGTGGTGATCTCGGTGACGCTCGCCACCCACAACCGCGACAATGCCAAGCGCTTCGGCAAGCTCATTTCGAGTTTGCCCGAGGTGTTGGAGGCCTATGCGCTGACCGGTGAGATGGACTATCACCTGCGGGTGGTGACGCCTGACCTCGCGGGGCTGTCGCGCTTCGTCAACGACGTGCTTTTGCCGCATGACAGCGTGCAGCACGTGAAGACGTCGATCGTGCTCGAAACGCTGAAGAGTTTTGAAGGTGTGCCGATTCCGGAGCGGATGAAGGGCTGACGTTTCACCCCTCGCGGCGAGGACGTTTCTCCACTTTGCCGATGGCGCGTTCAATCGCCTCGAGACCAGCCGTCAGCGCCTGCATTCCGGCGGCTCCAACCAAAGCGTCGAGTTCAGCCTGGTAGCTGGCCGCAAGCGCCGTCAGTTCGACATAGGCACGCAGGCCCGCCTTCGTCAGCTGGAGATGTTCGAGGCGGCGATCGCCTTCGTTTTCATTGCGCGTCAGCCAGCGCCGCTCTTCGAGTGCTGCGACCGCACGGCTCACCTTGGTCTTGTGCATGGCGGAATGCGCGCCCACTTCCGTTGCCGTCATTGGACGACGGGTGCTGCCGAGGGCTGCCAGCGTTCGCCATTCCGGGCGAGTGAGCTGGTAGCGCGCCTTGTATTGTGCGGCAAAGCGCAGGGCGACGAATTCGGCCGCGCGGTTCAGCCGGTAGGGCAGGAAGGCATTGAGCTCGAAGCCGTCGGCGGTCATCGGTGTTTCCTTGATAGTTACAAAATCGATAGTTACGATTGCAACTAATATGCCGAAGGCGAGGCTCGCGTCCACCATGGATGGGGCCGTTGCGGGCGGTGTTTGGGATTGCGCTGGCCCCGCTGCGAGAGCTGGAGCCGGATGCTCAAGGGAGGAGGATAGAACCATGCTCGACAAGGCAGGAAAACAGGCCGAGGCACGGACTGACGCAGCCGAGGCGCTCAACTACATGCCGGGTTTCGGCAATGATTTCGAGACCGAAAGCCTGCCGGGAGCTCTACCGCAGGGCCAGAACAGTCCACAGAAATGCGCCTACGGGCTCTATGCCGAGCAGCTCTCCGGCTCGCCCTTTACCGCGCCGCGCGGCACCAACGAGCGCTCCTGGCTCTACCGCATCCGCCCGAGCGTCCGCCACACCGGGCGGTTTTCCAAGATCGACTATCCGCACTGGAAGACGGCGCCGCATGTGGCCGAGCATTCCCTGGCGCTCGGCCAGTTGCGCTGGAACCCGTTGCCGGCGCCCTCGGAAAAACTGAACTTCCTTGAGGGCATCCGCACCATGACGACGGCGGGCGATGCGCCGACGCAGACCGGAATGGCGGCCCATGCCTATGCCTTCAACGCCGACATGGTGGACGACTATTTCTTCAATGCCGACGGCGAACTCTTGATCGTTCCGGAAGCGGGCGCGATCCAGGTCTTCACGGAACTCGGCAAGATGGATGTGGAGCCCTCGGAAATCTGCATCGTGCCGCGCGGCACCATGTTCAAGGTGACGCGGCTTGGTGAAGAGAAGGTCTGGCGCGGCTATATCTGCGAGAACTATGGCGCCAAGTTCACATTGCCGGATCGCGGCCCGATCGGCGCCAACTGCCTTGCCAATCCGCGCGACTTCAAGACGCCGGTCGCCGCCTTCGAGGAGAAGGAGACGCCTTGCCGCGTGCATGTGAAGTGGTGCGGCGGCTTCCATGTGACCGAGATCGGCCATTCACCGCTCGACGTCGTCGCCTGGCACGGCAACTACGCGCCCTACAAATACGACCTCAAGACCTACTCGCCGGTTGGCGCCATCCTCTTCGATCATCCGGACCCGTCGATCTTCACGGTGCTGACGGCACCCTCGGGCGAAGAGGGTACGGCGAACATCGATTTCGTCATCTTCCCGCCGCGTTGGCTGGTGGCCGAGCACACCTTCCGGCCGCCCTGGTACCACCGCAACATCATGAGCGAGTTCATGGGGCTGATCTACGGCCGCTATGACGCCAAGGAAGAGGGCTTCGTGCCCGGCGGCATGAGCCTGCACAACATGATGCTGGCACATGGGCCGGATGCGTCGGGCTACGACAAGGCGACAAACAGTGAGTTGAAACCGGTGAAGCTCGACCATACGATGGCCTTCATGTTCGAGACACGCTTCCCACAGCAGCTGACCCGCTTCGCCGCCGAACTGGAGACGTTGCAGGACAACTACATCGACTGCTGGACGGATCTCAAGAAGCGCTTCAACGGGACGCCGGAAGGCGATTGGTCTTGAGTTCACGCCTCGTTTTACTTGGCAGCAAGGGTGGTCCGGCGATCCGGCCGGGCGGCCCGTGGCCGACCTCGTCATTGCTTCAAATCGGCGGCCGTTCGATCGTGGTCGATTGCGGCCTTGGCGTTACCCGCGGAGTAACGGATGCCGGCGTGCCGCTGAAGGCGCTGGACCTGATCGTCATCACCCACCTGCATTCGGATCATGTGCTTGAGCTTGGTCCGTTGATCCACACGGCCTGGACCGCGGGGCTCGCGCATCCAGTGCGCGTCTTCGGCCCCGCCGGGACACGTGCCTATTGGCAGGGCTTCCTTCAGGCGATGGCCTTCGACATCGACATTCGCATCGTCGACGAAGGCCGGCCGGACCTGTGCGCTCTTGTCGACGTCGTCGAGTTTTCCGAGGGCGCGGTCTTTTCGGAGAACGGCCTGACCGTGTCGGCGCTACGCGTCGATCATCCGCCAGTCACCGACTGTTTCGCACTGCGGTTCGATCATGCGGAGGGCTCGGTCGTCTTTTCCGCTGATACGGCCTATTTTCCGCCGCTCGCCGATTTCGCCCGAGGGGCTGACATTCTCGTGCACGAAGCGATGCTCGCCGAAGGCGTCGACCGGCTGGTGGCGCGCACCGGCAACGGCGCGCGATTGAAGGAGCACCTGCTTGCGAGCCACACATTCGCCGAACAGGCGGCCGCGATCGCAACGTCCGCCGGCGTCGGTCGGCTGGTGCTGCACCACCTCATTCCGGCCGATGATCCCGAGATAACGCAAGGCCATTGGATTGCGGCGACCCGCAAAAGCTGGGCAGGCGCCTTGACGATCGCCGCCGACGGCCTTGTTGTGAGACTTGCGGACGATTCGCCCGCTTAAAACAACTCCGCGAAGGCCGCGCAGCGGCTTTCGGTCCGGAACAATGAGAAGATTGAGAGGGAGGACTGCATGAAACTGGCGACACTCAAGGACAGTACGCGCGACGGAAAGCTCGTGGTCGTCTCTCGCGATCTCACCCGCTGCTCCGAGGTCGGGCATATCGCCCGTACGCTGCAGGCAGCGCTCGACGACTGGGAACACGCAGGCCCGCGGCTTGCCCGCGTGGCCGAGGGGATCGAGACCGGCTCGCAGCCGACGATCCGGTTCCATGAACACGACGCCCTGTCGCCGTTGCCGCGCGCTTACCAATGGGCCGACGGCTCGGCCTACGTCAATCACGTCGAGCTCGTCCGCAAGGCCCGCAATGCCGAAATGCCGGCAAGCTTCTGGACCGACCCGCTGATGTATCAAGGCGGCTCCGACAGCTTCATCGCGCCGCGCGATCCGATCCCGCTTGCCGACGAAAGCTGGGGCGTCGACATGGAGGGCGAGGTCGCCGTCATCGTCGACGACGTGCCGATGGGCGCTACCAATGACGAGGCGCGCGCTGCGATCCGCCTGGTGATGCTGGTCAACGACGTATCGTTGCGTGGCCTCATCCCGGCCGAGCTTGCCAAGGGTTTCGGCTTCTTCCAGTCAAAGCCGTCTTCTGCCTTTTCGCCGGTCGCCGTTTCCCCGGATGAATTGGGTGAGGCCTGGGACGGCGGCAAGCTGCATCTGCCGCTCTGCGTCGACATCAACGGCAAGCCCTTCGGCCGAGCCAATGCCGGCATCGACATGACCTTCGATTTCGCCCAACTGGTCGCGCATGCGGCCAAGACCCGGCCGCTTTCTGCCGGCACGATTATCGGCTCGGGCACGGTCTCCAACAAGCTTGACGGCGGACCGGGCAAGCCGGTCGCAGAGGGCGGTGCCGGTTATTCCTGCATCGCGGAGCTGCGCATGATCGAAACCATCGTCGGTGGTGCGGCGAAGACGCATTTCCTGAGGGTCGGTGACGTCGTGCGCATCGAGATGAAGGACAAGACCGGCCATTCGATCTTCGGCGCTATCGAACAGACCGTCGAAGCCTACAACAAGGCCTAAACGGCTGAACGACAAGAACGGGCAAAGGCATGAGCGAGACCGTCCTTTACGACTACTGGCGTTCGTCGGCGAGCTATCGGGTGCGTATCGCGCTCAACAGCCTCGGCGAAAGCTATCGTTCGGTGCCGGTCGATCTGCTCGCCAAGGCGCACAAGGCGCCGGAGCATCTGGCGCGCAATCCGCAGGGGCTCGTGCCCGTTCTCGACATCGATGGCGAGCGGTTCACGCAATCGCTCGCCACCATCGAATATCTCGCCGAGACACGCAGCAATGCCGGTTTCCTGCCTGACGATGCCGTCGGGCGCCAGCGGGTGCGCATGCTCTCCTACGCGATCGCGATGGACATCCATCCCGTCTGCAATCTCGGCGTGATCTCCTATGTCATGGCCAATGCCGAGGACGGTGAGGCGGCGCGGCGCAACTGGATGCGCAAGTTCGTCGGCGAGGGACTTGCCGCCTTCGAACAGCTGCTCGACCATCCCGCAACCGGCCGGTTCTGCCATGGCGACAGCCCGTCGATGGCGGATTTCTGCCTCGTGCCGCAGGTCTACAATGCCCGCCGCTGGGAGGTGGATCTCAGCGCTTGCCCACGGCTTGTCGCGATCGATCAGAATTGTTCGGAGATCGAGGCATTCGCCCGCGCTCACCCGGATCGCACGCCGCGCTGACCGGTGCGGTTGTCCGTTCCGTTCCTTCAGACATCATTTGACTGAAGCTGCCTTGTGCTGACCGGCCTCATCTGGCCGGTTCCGTCAAACGGATGTCGCGAATGGATCGACGGCCGGGCCAAGGCCGCGCTAGTTTTTGTGTGACTGGCCGTATAAGGGGGGCCGGAAAAACCTCTGGAGCGAGAGACATACCGATGAAAAGCTATGTGCTGAACGTCAGCTGCAAGACCACCCGTGGCATCGTTGCCGCCATCACCGGCTATCTCGCCGAAAAGGGCTGTTACATTTCAGACAGTTCGCAGTTCGACGATCTCGAAACCGGGCTGTTCTTCATGCGCCTCACCTTCATCAGCCAGGAAGGGGCGACGCTCGACGAGCTGAAAGCGGGCTTCGAGCCGGTGGTCAAGCGCTTCGACATGAATGCGGAGATCCGCGACAGCGAAGAGCGCATGAAGGTGCTGCTGATGGTGTCGCGTTTCGGCCATTGCCTCAACGACCTGCTCTACCGCTGGAAGATCGGCGCGCTGCCGATCGATATCGTCGGGGTCGTCTCCAACCACTTCGACTACCAGAAGGTGGTCGTCAACCACGACATTCCCTTCCACTACATCAAGGTGACGAAGGAGAACAAGCCGAAGGCGGAAGCCCAGCTCCTGGAGCTCGTCGAACAGACCGGCGCCGACCTGATCGTGCTTGCCCGCTACATGCAGGTCCTGTCGGACGCGCTCTGCAAGAAGATGTCGGGCCGCATCATCAACATCCACCACTCGTTCCTGCCGTCGTTCAAGGGCGCCAATCCCTACAAGCAGGCCTATGAGCGCGGCGTGAAGCTGATCGGCGCGACGGCGCACTATGTCACCGCCGATCTCGACGAGGGCCCGATCATCGAGCAGGATATCGCCCGCATCACCCATGCCCAGAGCGCGGAAGACTATGTCTCGATCGGCCGCGACGTCGAGAGCCAGGTGTTGGCCCGTGCGGTACACGCCCATATCCACAACCGCTGCTTCATCAACGGCAACCGCGTCGTCGTCTTCCCGCCGAGCCCGGGTTCCTACGCTTCCGAGCGCATGGGCTGAGGTATGGGAAATCCGGCCCTCTCGCCGCCAAGCGGGTGAGAGGCTCGGGGAACAAATCGTCCGCTGAAAATGAGAAGCGCCACCCGTTTCGACCGGTGGCGCTCATTTGTTAGTGCAACAGTTCCAGTCCGACCGCCGTCGCCTCGCCGCCGCCGATGCAGAGCGAGGCAATGCCGCGCTTGACGCCCTTCGCGCGCATGGCGTGCAAGAGCGTCACGATGATGCGGGCGCCCGAGGCGCCGATCGGGTGGCCGAGCGCGCAGGCGCCCCCGTTAATGTTGACGATATCGTCGGAAAGGCCGAGATCGCGGATCGCGGCCATCGCCACCACGGCGAAGGCCTCGTTGATTTCGTAGAGGCCGACGCTGCCCTTCTCCCAGCCGAGCTTGGCCATCAGCTTGTCGATCGCGCCGATCGGCGCGGTGGTAAACCAGGCCGGTTCCTGCGCATGGCCGGCATGGCCAGCGACGATGGCAAGGGGCGTCAGTCCGCGCTTTTCCGCCTCGCTTGCACGCATCAAAATCAGCGCCGCTGCACCGTCGGAGATCGACGACGAATTGGCCGCCGTCACGCTGCCGCCGTCACGGAAGGCGGCTTTCAGCTTCGGGATCTTTGCCGGATCCGATTTGGTCGGCTGCTCGTCGCGATCAAGGTTGGCGGTCTGGCGTTTGCCGGCGCCGCTAACCGCCACTATTTCCTCGGCAAAGGAACCATCCTCAGCCGCCCGGTTGGCGCGCTCCAGCGAGCGAAGCGCAAACGCGTCCTGATCGGTGCGCGAGAACTGGTAGTGTTCGGCCGTATCCTCGGCATAGGTGCCCATCAGCCGACCGGAGTAGGCGTCTTCGAGGCCGTCGAGGAACATATGATCCTTGACCTCACCATGCCCCAGGCGGAAACCGCCGCGCGCCTTCGGCAGCAGATACGGGGCGTTGGTCATCGACTCCATGCCGCCGACGGCAAGCACCGACGCGCTGCCCGAAAGGAGCGCGTCGTGGCCGAGCATCAGCGCTTTCATGCCGGAACCGCAGACCTTGGAGATGGTCGTCGACGGCGTTTCCTTGCCGAGGCCTGCGCCAAGAGCGGCCTGGCGCGCCGGGTTCTGGCCAATGCCGGCCGGCAGCACATTGCCCATCAGCACCTCGTCGACGGCATCAAGGCCGGCGCGATCAAGTGCTGCCTTCAGCGCGACGGCGCCGATTTCCGGCGCAGTCAGATCCTTGAGGCTGCCCTGAAAGGCGCCCATCGGGGTGCGGGCCGCCGAAACGATGACGATAGGGTCAATTCTGCTCATGTCTTTCTCCCATACGGCAATGGTTGGCGCTAGTGGGTGGCCACCGTCAGATATGCAGCGCGTGCCCCAGTGCCTTCAGCGCGGACTCCTGGAAGGCCTCCGATTGTGTCGGGTGGGCATGGATCGTGCCGGCGATGTCTTCGAGCCGCGCGCCCATCTCAATCGCCAGGCTGAAGCTTGCCGAGAGTTCCGAGACGCCGTGGCCGACGGCCTGGATGCCGAGCACCAGGTGGTTGTCGGCGCGGGCAACGATGCGGACAAAACCGTCTTCCGCAAGCGTCGTCATCGCCCGGCCGTTCGCCTGGAAGGGGAACTGGCCGATCTTGATCTCGATGCCGCTGGCCCGCGCCTCGTCGGGTGAGAGCCCTGATGTGACGATCTCGGGATCGGTGAAGCAGACGGCGGGGATGCAGCGCTTGTCCCAACTGCGCTTGTGGCCGGCGACGATCTCCGCCACCATTTC
Organism: Sinorhizobium sp. NFACC03; assembly: GCF_900103435.1. Taxonomy (NCBI): domain Bacteria; kingdom Pseudomonadati; phylum Pseudomonadota; class Alphaproteobacteria; order Hyphomicrobiales; family Rhizobiaceae; genus Sinorhizobium; species Sinorhizobium sp. NFACC03. The sequence goes on along the minus strand of NZ_FMXF01000010.1, from coordinate 154,194 downwards.
GCCTTGCGCCATGGCGCGGTGCGCCAGCATCGGCTCGCCGGTGACGTCGCCGATCGCGTAGATGCCGCGCATGGACGTCCGGCACTGGTCGTCGATGCGGATGAAGCGGCCGGTGCGGTCGAGGTCGATCTCCTCCAGGCCGAAGCCTTCGGTCACCGGCTTGCGGCCGACGGTGACGAGAACCTTTTCGGCGGCAACGTCGATGGCGCGACCGTTGTGCTCGGCATGCAGGCTGCCGGTCTCGGCGGAGTAGCTCTTGGCAACCGTCTGGGTGAAGACTTCGATGCCGAGCTCGCCTAGGCGCTTGCCGATCGGCTTCGTCAGATCCGCGTCGTACTGCGGCAGGATGCGCGTCAGCGCCTCGACGATGGTGACATGGCTGCCGAGCTTGGCGAAGGCGGTGCCCAGTTCCAGACCGATATAGCCGCCGCCGATGACGGCGAGGCTCTTCGGCACGCTCTTCAGCGACAAGGCTTCCGTCGAGGAAATGATCGGCCCGCCGAAGGGCAGGTCCGGCAGTTCGACCGGCGCCGAGCCCGTGGCAATGACGATCGCTTCGGCGCGGATGCGCTGCAGCCCGATTTCGGTCTCGACATCGACGGTCTTGCCATCGACGAAGCGGGCGGCGCCGATCACGGCCTTGACGCCGGCCTTTTTCAGAAGCCCGGTGACGCCGCCATTCAGCCGGCCGACGATGCCGTCCTTCCAGGCGACGGTATGGGCGAGGTCGATCGACGGATTGGCCAGAGAGAGGCCGAGCGGGTTGCGGCCGGAGGCGGCCGCGCGCAGCTTGTGAAACTCTTCGGCCGCGTGGATCAGGGCCTTCGAGGGAATGCAGCCGACATTGAGGCAGGTGCCGCCGGCCTTGGCCTTTTCGACGATGACCGTGTCGATGCCGAGCTGGCCGGCGCGGATGGCTGCGATGTAGCCGCCGGGGCCGGCGCCGATCACGAGCAGCTTGCAGGATATTTCCTTCATGATCGCCTCAGGCCTCCACGAAAATTAGCGCCGGGGTTTCGAGCAGGGTTTTCAGCCGCTGCACGAAGACGGCCGCATCCCAGCCGTCGATGACGCGGTGGTCGAAGCTCGAGGACAGGTTCATGATCTTGCGCGGCACGAACTGCGTGCCGTCCCAGACCGGCCTGATCGCAAGCTTGTTGACGCCGACGATCGCCACTTCCGGATGGTTGATGACCGGGGTGGTGACGATGCCGCCGAGCGCGCCGAGCGACGAGATGGTGATCGTCGATCCGGTCAACTCGTCGCGGGTGGCCGTGCCGGTGCGGGCCGCTTCCGCCAGGCGGTTGAGTTCGGTGGCGCAATCCCAGATGCCGCGTGCTTCGGCATGGCGCACGACCGGGACGGTGAGGCCGGCGGGTGTCTGGGTGGCGATGCCGATATGCACGGCGTGATGGCGGTGGATGATGCCGGGACCGTCGTCGAAGATCGCGTTGACGGCGGGCTGATCGGCAATGGTGCGGACCAGCGCGCGCATCAGATAGGGCAGGATCGTCAGCTTCGGTTGATCCGGTTTGCGGTCGCGGTTCATCGTCGTCCGCAGGTCCTCGAGCGCTGTCATATCCACTTCTTCCACATAGGTGATGTGGGGAATGCGCGAGGTCGAAAGCGACATCTTCTCGGCGATGCGGCGGCGAAGGCCGGTCACCTTGATCTCGTCGACCGCGGTCTTGCGCTGCAGGCCGGCGGGCGCCGGCGCCGGCTGGGCGCCGCGGGCGATGAACTGGTCGAGATCATCATGAGTGATGCGGCCGGCCGGACCGGTGCCGGCCACCTGGCGGAGGTCGACGCCGCTTTCCTTGGCGCGCAGGCGCACGGCCGGCGAGGCCAGTGCTTTTTCCAGCCGCTCGCCGGTCGCGTGGCCATTCGCGATCGGTGCCTTCGCCTCGACTTTGACGGGTTGCGTAGGCTTGGCGACTGGGGCGGGTGCCTCGACCTTTACGGCGGGCTGTTCTTCCGCCTTTGCTGCCAGCTTGTTGTCAACAGCCGGCGCGGCTGTTTCCCCCTCACCGGCGATTTCGATGCGCACCAGCGGCGCCTTCACCGCGACGGTGTCACCCACTTCGGCACCGAGCCAGAGCACGGTGCCGGTGACGGGCGAGGGGATTTCGACGGTCGCCTTGTCGGTCATGACGGCGGCGAGCACCATGTCCTCGCGAACGGGATCGCCAGGCTTCACGTGCCATTCCACGAGTTCGGCCTCGGCCACGCCTTCGCCGACATCCGGCATCTTGATTACGAATTCGCCCATCTCAGGCCTCCATCACTTCGACGAGCGCGCGTCCGACGCGCGCGGGGCCGGGGAAATAGTCCCATTCCTGGGCGTGCGGGTAGGGCGTGTCCCAGCCCGCAACGCGCACGACGGGCGCTTCGAGATGGTAGAAGCAATGCTCCTGAACGAGCGAGGCCACTTCGCCGCCGAAGCCTGACGTGAGCGTGGCCTCATGCACGACGACGCAGCGACCAGTCTTTTCCACCGACTTCACGATCGTATCGAGATCGAGTGGCAGCAGGCTGCGCAGGTCGATCACCTCGGCGTCGATACCGGTTTCCTCGGCCGCTGCAAGCGCCACGTGCACCATGGTGCCATAGGCGACGACGGTGACGGCGGAGCCCTGACGGCGGATCTCCGCCTTGCCGATCGGGATGGTGTAATGGCCTTCGGGTACTTCGCCGAGATCATGCTTCGACCACGGGATGACCGGCCGGTCGTGATGGCCGTCGAAGGGGCCGTTGTAGAGCCGTTTCGGCTCGAGGAACATCACCGGATCGGGATCTTCGATCGAAGCGATCAGCAGGCCCTTGGCGTCATAGGGATTGGAGGGCACCACGACCTTGAGGCCGCAGACATGGGTGAAGAGCGCTTCCGGGCTCTGGCTGTGGGTCTGGCCGCCGAAGATGCCGCCGCCGGTCGGCATGCGCAGCACGATCGGGCAGGTGAAATCGCCGTTGGAGCGGTAGCGGATGCGGGCCGCTTCCTGGGTGATCTGGTCATAGGCCGGGTACATGTAGTCGGCGAACTGGATCTCGACGCAGGGTTTCAATCCATAGGCCGCCATGCCGATCGCCGTGCCGACGATGCCGCTTTCGCTGATCGGCGCGTCGAAACAGCGGGTCTTGCCGTACTTCGCCTGGAGCCCTTGCGTGCAGCGGAAGACGCCGCCGAAATAGCCGACGTCCTCGCCGAAGACGACGACATTGTCGTCGCGCTCCATGGAGACGTCCATGGCGCTGCGCACGGCTTCGATCATTGTCATTCTGGCCATGTCAGTATCCTGCCTTCTGCCGCTGGCGGCGAATGTGCGGCGGCATCTCGGCATAGACGCCCTCGAAGATGTCGCGCACCGACGGCTTGCCGCCGGCATGCAAGGTGCCGTGGCCTTCGGCCTGTTTCTGTGCCTGGATTACCGCATCGACGATTTCGGCTTCCGCCTGGGTGTGGCGCTCTTCGGACCAGGCGCCGCGCAGGATCAGGTGCTTTTTCAGCCGGAGGACGGGATCGCCGAGCGGCCAGGCCTCCGATTCCGTCTTCGGTCGGTAGGCGCTCGGGTCGTCGGAGGTCGAATGCGCGCCGACGCGATAGGTGACGTATTCGATCAGCGTCGGCCCGAGATTGCGCCTTGCGCGCTCGGCCGCCCATTTGGCGACGGCGTAAACGGCGAGGTAGTCGTTGCCGTCGACGCGCAGCGCCGGGATGCCGAAGCCGAGGCCGCGGGCTGCAAAGGTGCCGGAGCCGCCGCGGGCAATGCCCTGGAAGGTCGAGATCGCCCACTGATTGTTGACGATGTTGAGGATGACAGGCGCCTTGTAGGTGGAGGCGAAGACCAGCGCCGAGTGGAAGTCCGATTCCGCCGTCGAGCCGTCACCGATCCAGGCCGCGGCGATCTTGGTGTCGCGCTTGATCGCGGACGCCATCGCCCAGCCGACAGCCTGCACATATTGCGTTGCGAGGTTGCCGGAGATGGTGAAGAAGCCGTGCTCCTTGGAGGAATACATGATCGGCAGCTGGCGGCCGCGCAACGGGTCGCTCTCGTTCGAGAAGATCTGGTTCATCATCTCGACCATGGGATAGCCGTCGGCGATCAGGAGACCCGCCTGACGATAGGTCGGGAAGTTCATGTCGCCCTTCACCAGCGCCTTGCGGAAGGCGCAACTGACGGCCTCTTCGCCGAGATGCTGCATGTAGAACGAGGTCTTGCCCTGACGCTGCGCCATCACCATGCGCGCGTCGAAGGCGCGCAGCGTCATCATGTGCTTGAGACCAGCCAGAAGCTCGTCGTCGGACAGCAGACCGGCCCAGGGGCCGACCGCTTCGCCGTCGCGGTTCAGGACGCGAATGATCGAATAGGCGAGATCGCGCATCTCTTCCGGCGCGACGTCCACCTCCGGGCGCGGAACGGAGCCGGCTTTCGGGATCTTGACGTTGGAGAAATCCGGCTGGCCGCCGGGCCGAACGGCGGGTTCGGGGACATGCAGGCTAAGTCGATCGAGATCGCTCATGCGTTTTCCGGCCTCCTCCGGAGTGCGCAGCGCACCAATTCGAGAGCGGGAAAACGGTAGGCTTGACGTATCAGGGGAACGTGCCTTCCGACCCCACAAGGCTCCTCCGCCCGAGGTCTGCACAGACTCCTCCTTAAGCCCCGTTCTCCCGACGGGAATGCTCACAGACTGCCACGAGTTCCGGGGCTAATGAAGGTCTTTCGGCATCGAGGGGTGGGCTGGAGCGAAGAAAGATAGAATCCTGCCGGGAGTGCGCTCACGCGTTGTGTTGCGCATGGCCTTGCCGGTCGCTGCTTGTAATTTTCTTTCGCGGGCGTTTCGCCGTACGGCGATCAAACCGGCGGGGCGATCGCAATCGGCGTCCCATCGAGGAAGCGCGAGAGCCGGAATGGGGTGGGGTCGACGACCGGTTTGTCTCCGGTCACGAGATCCGCAACGAGATGCCCGGCGCCCGGTCCGATGCCGAAACCGTGGCCCGAAAATCCGGTCGCGATGATCAGTCCCGGAACGCCTTCTGCCGCTGAAATCACCGGAACGGCATCCGGCGTCACGTCGATCAGGCCGGCCCAGATCTGCTGCACCTTGGCTTCACGCAGAAATGGGAAGGCCTTTGCGGCGGCGTCGAGAGCATGAAGTGCGCGGCGCGAATCCGGGTTGGGGTCAAGCACGCGGTGACGCTCGAAGGCGCCCGGGCGATCGAGCGGGACGGCGCCGATTTCGAACAGCTCGTTCCAGCTCTGGGCGCTGAGGCCGACCTGCACGGCCTCGCCTTCCGCCTTTCGCGCCGGCTGGAAATCGCGGAAGAACGCGAAGCTATCGGGCACGATCGCGTGCAGATTGGCCGCGCCGTCGGCAATCGTGTAGCCGCCATCGAACCGCTTGCGATAGGCGTAAGTTGCGGTCGCGCCCGCACCCTCTGGACCTCCGGAAACGGGTCCGGTTCTCAAGACCGTGTTGCGCACTTTCAGTTGCGGCAGGCGGATGCCGAGGCGCTTGAGCAACAGTCGCGACCAGGCACCGCCGGCGACGACGACCGTCGAAGTTTCGATGCGACCCTTCTCGGTCACAACCGCGGAGATCCGCCCGGCCGTCCTCTCGACGCCGCGCACGGCGCAGCCGGTGACGATGCGTGCCCCGGCGCGGCGAGCGCCGGCGACGATCGCGGGCACGGCCTTTTGCGGTTCTGCCCGGCCGTCGCTTGGGGTGAAGAGCGCACCTTCATAGCGAAGGGCGGCGCCCGGCATTGCCGCCGCGGTCGCATCAGCGCCAAGCTGCCGACTGTCGACGCCATAGGGTTGGGCCATTGCGAGCCAGGCATCGCGGTTGGCGACATCACGTTCATTCTCGGAGATGTAGAGAATGCCGCTGCGGCGAAAGCCGGTCTCGCCGCCAATGCGGGCGTCGAGCGTGTCCCAGATCCTCAGCGCCTCGATCGCCAGTGGGATCTCGCGCTCGTCGCGGCCCATGACCCGCACCCAGCCCCAGTTGCGGCTCGACTGCTCCGCTCCGGGCATGCCTTTCTCGCAAAGCACGACATCGATGCCGCGTTCGGCGAGGAAGAGGGCTGTGCTGACGCCGATGATACCACCACCGACGATGACGACGTCGGCCTTGGCGGGCAGGGCGGTATCGGTGGCGATGGGATCAAGCGCGGGACCGGGCATGGGGAGGTACTTTCGGGCAGGACGTGTCACGGTCATCGGTGCATGCCGCCGCCGCGAGATCAAGACCTGCTATCTGGCCATTGCTCGAAAGCTAGGGTTTGCCGGCTCACTTTGTTTGGGAAAGCTGGTCCGCCTCGCCATCGGGCGGACTTCCGGTTTGCCCGGGGAGCTTCTATGCTCGCCCGCATGAGTGAGAGCCGCCCCGATCTTCGCCCCGTCCTGCGCATCGATTTTCCGCCCGCCGCCCGGCTCGGCCGCGGCAAGATCATGCTGTTGGAGTTGATCCGCGAGACCGGGTCGATCTCTGCGGCCGGCCGGGCGATGGACATGTCCTATCGGCGCGCCTGGCTGCTGGTCGATGCTTTGAACCGGATGTTCTCCGAGCCTTCGGTCGAGTCGCAGCGCGGCGGCAAACAGGGTGGCGGGGCGCAGGTGACACCTTTCGGCGAAACGTTGATCCGGCGCTACCGCGAGATGGAGGAAAAAACGCAAGCCGCGATCGCCGAGGATCTTGCCTGGCTCGAATCCGTTCGCGGCAGCGATCCGCCAGCAGGCGCTGGCGAGGTCGTTCCGGGCAAAGCTCAGTGATCGATCGCCACCGATTTTATGATGGCGTAGACCGTCTTGCCGGGAACAAGCGCAAGCGCGTCGCGTGAAAACCGAGTGATGCGGGCGGCAATCGTCGCATCGCCGCAAGTCACCCTGACATCGACGCTGCCGTCTTCCTCCGTCGCGATCGCAAGGATGCGCCCTTCCAGCACGTTGAGCGCGCTGATCTCCACAGGTCTTGATGTCGCCAACATGACGTCGCGCGCGGCGACGTGCAGGCGAAGCCTGCTGCCGGGTGCCGCGCTGACACCCGCAATGCGCAGCCGTTCCCGTCCGACCCGGACCGTCGTCAGTTCGTGGGACGGATCGGTTCCCTCGACCTCGCCTTCCAGCAGGACGCCGGCCTCGCGCCTGCCGGTGGCGAGCATGGCGGCCGGCGCGCTCAAGACCTGGGCGGCCGCGCCCGATGCGGTGACCCGGCCGTTTTCGAGGACGACGACGCGGCGCGCCAGCCGGGCGACTTCGCCGACGGAATGGCTGACATAAACGATCGGGATGCCGGCATCGTCACGCAGCCGTTCGAGATAGGGCAGAATCTCGGCCTTGCGGGCCTCGTCGAGTGCGGCGAGCGGCTCATCCATCAGGAGCAGGCGCGGTGCGGCGAGCAACGCACGGCCGATCGCGACGCGCTGCCGTTCGCCACCGGACAGGGCTGAAGGGTTGCGTTCCAGCAGATGGCCGATCCCGAGCATCTCGACAATGCGCGCAAAGTCGCCACCGGAGCCGCTCTTGCCGGCGAACCAGCGGCCATAGGCGAGATTGCGGCGCACGCTCAAATGCGGAAAGAGGCGTGCTTCCTGGAAGACATAGCCGAAGCGGCGGCGATGCACCGGGGTAAAAATCCGGCGCTCGCTGTCGGCGATGACGTCGCCATCGAGCACAACGCGACCGCTTTGCGGCTTCAACAACCCGGCGATGATATTGATCAGCGAGGTCTTGCCGGAGCCGGAGCGACCGAACAGCGCGGTAACGCCGCCGTCCGAGGTGAAGGCGGCATCGAGCGAGAAACTGCCGAACTGGTGGCGGGCTTCGACGGTGAGGCTCATTGGGCAGCCACCCGGCGCGCGGCGAAGGTCGCCAGCAGTTCGGAGAAGATGAGCGCGGCCATGGAAATGACGATCGAAATGATCGTCAGTCGCATGGCACCGGCGTCGCCACCCGGCACCTGGGTGAAGGTGTAGATCGCAGACGACAGCGTCTGTGTCTCGCCGGGAATGTTGGAGACGAAGGTGATCGTCGCGCCGAACTCGCCCATCGCCTTGGCAAAGGCGATGATCATGCCGGCGATGATGCCGGGGATGATCAGCGGCAGGGTGACGGTGGCAAAGACCCAGGGCGGGCTGGCGCCGAGCGTGGTCGCTGCGTCCTCGAGCTTGCGGTCGATTGCTTCGATCGACAGGCGGATGCTGCGCACCATCAGCGGAAAGGCCATGACCGCGCTGGCGAGCGCCGCGCCCGTCCAGCGGAAGGAGAAGACCAAACCGAAGTAGTCGGCAAAGAAGGCGCCGAGCGGTCCGCGGCGCCCGAAGAGCAGGAGCAGCAGGAAGCCGGTAACGACCGGCGGCAGGATCAGCGGCAGGTGAACGAGACCATTCAGCAGCGTCTTGCCCCAGAAACGGCCGCGCGCGAGCAGCATGGCGATGGCGAGCGCGAAGGGCAGGCTGCAGATCATCGCGACGGTTGCGACGCGCAGGCTCAAGAGGATCGCCGTCCATTCCGCATCGCTCACTGCAAGCCAGTCCAACAGATGTCGCTCCCCGATACGAGGCTGGTGAGATGTGGCTGTCCGCCTGCATCCGCCCCTGCCTCTGACGAATGATTGCGTCGCCCGCGTTTGGGCGCGGGCGACGCGTGACGATAGATGCTTCGCCTGCCTCTGGACAGCCGAGATCCACCGTCTTTTCAGGCCGATTACTTAAGGACGGTGAAGCCCTGCTTTTCGAAGAGGGCGGCAGCCTTTGCCGACTTGACGAAGTCGACATAGGCGGCGGCATCCGGGCTCTTGCTCTCGGCGGTGATCGCGATCGGATAGATGATCGGCGGATGGCTGTCTTCCGGGAAGGTACCGACGACCTTCACGCCCGGGTCGGCGGCCGCGTCGGTCTGGTAGACGATGCCATAGGGTGCTTCGCCGCGCGAGACGAGGAGGAGTGCCGCGCGCACACTTTCGGCGCCGGCGACCTTGGGCTCTACGGCCTTCCAGGCGCCGAGCTTTTCGAGCGCCGCCTTGCCGTATTTGCCGGCCGGAACGGAATCGACGGCACCCATGGCGAGGCGACCGTCGCCGAGCATGGCTGCCAGGTCGAAGCCCTGCTTGATATCGACGGCTGCTGCGTCGGCCTTGCCGGAAACGAGTACGATGCGGTTGCCGAGCAGGTTGGAGCGGGTGTCGTCCTTGATCAACTTCTTGTCCGTGAGATAGTCCATCCAGGCGAGGTCGGCGGAGATGAAGACATCGGCCGGTGCACCCTGCTCGACCTGCTTGGCGAGCGCCGAGCTTGCCGCGTAGGAAACGGTCGTTTCCTTGCCGCTTTCCTTCCGCCACTCGGCATTGATCGCATCGAGCGCGTTCTTGAGGCTAGCGGCCGCAAAGACCGTTACCTTCTCTTCGGCCTGCGCCGATGCCGGCATGACGGTGGTACCGGCCCAGGCGAGGCAGAGTGTCAACACCAGGCCCTTCAGCCAGTCTCTTCTCTTGATCATCGATTTCCTCCAACGAAGCGTGATATCTCTTAGGATACAACGATATCGCTTCCTGATTAGCGTTGTATCCATTGAAATACAATGCTCTTGTAGACGGCTAGCGCGGCGTCCGGCGCGCCCATCCGCTCCAGGCAAAAGCCGTGCAACATCCGCGATGGGGCTTGCGATGGCGGTCGGGCGGCCTAAATTGCTGGCCTCAAAGCTAATTGATGGACCGGAGGTGCGATGGAAACGGCGGTGAAGCTCGAAGAGAGCTGGAAGGCAGCGCTGGCGCCGGAATTTTCCAGCGCCTATATGGCCGAGCTCAAGAAGTTCCTGCTCGCCCAAAGGAACGAAGGCAGACAGATTTTTCCGCGGGGACCTGAATACTTCCGCGCGCTCGACCTGACGCCGCTCGACAAAGTGCGCGTCGTCATCCTCGGCCAGGACCCCTATCACGGCGACGGCCAGGCGCACGGGCTCTGCTTCAGCGTGCGCCCCGGTATCCGAACACCGCCCTCGCTCGTCAACATCTATAAGGAACTGAATACAGATCTCGGCATTCCGCCGGCGCGACACGGCTTCCTCGAAAGCTGGGCGAAGCAAGGTGTGCTGCTCTTAAACAGCGTGCTGACGGTGGAGCGCGGCAATGCGGCGTCACACCAGGGGCGCGGTTGGGAGAAGTTCACGGACGCAATCATCCGCGCGGTCAACGAGGCGGATCATCCCGTCGTCTTCATGCTCTGGGGTTCCTACGCGCAGAAGAAGGCGGCCTTCGTCGACCGGTCGCGCCATCTGGTGCTGCGCGCGCCGCATCCTTCGCCCTTGTCGGCCCATTCCGGTTTTCTCGGCTGCCGGCATTTCTCCCAGGCCAATGCCTTCCTGGAATCCAAGGGTTTTGATCCGATCGACTGGCGGCTGCCCGAAGATCCGGCTGTCGCCGAAATGAACTGAGGTCGGCGTTGACGTTTCCGCTGTCGCGGTGAGGTCTTGCGCCGGAGACGGCGATCCGCCAAACACGCCGAGAGAAGGCAGGCGGAGGCGAGAACATGCGCAAAATTCTGATCATCGGCATCGGTTCGGGCAATCCGGAGCATATGACGGTACAGGCGATCAATGCGCTGAACCGCGCCGACGTGCTGTTCATCCCGACCAAGGGGGCGAAGAAGACCGAGCTGGCCGAAGTGCGCCGCGACATCTGCGCCCGCTACGTGACGCGCGGCGACAGCCGCACGGTCGAATTCGCTGTGCCGGTGCGCCGCACCGAGGGCGTCAGCTACGACGGCAGCGTCGACGACTGGCACGCCCAGATTGCCGCGATCTACGAGGGGTTGCTGGCGAAGGAATTGGGCGAGGATGGAACCGGCGCGTTTCTCGTCTGGGGCGATCCGATGCTCTATGACAGCACCATCCGCATCGTCGAGCGGGTCAATGCGCGCGGGCAGGTTGCCTTCGACTATGACGTCGTTCCGGGGATCACCAGCCTGCAGGCGCTCTGCGCCAGCCACCGCATTCCGCTGAACCTCGTCGGCAAGCCGGTGGAGATCACCACCGGGCGCCGGTTGCACGAGAGCTTTCCGGAAAAGAGCCAGACGTCCGTCGTGATGCTCGACGGCGAGCAGGCGTTTCAGCGGATCGACGATCCGGATGCCGAGATCTACTGGGGCGCCTATCTCGGTACGCCGGATGAGATCGTCATTTCCGGCCGCGTTGCCGAGGTGAAGGACCGGATCCTCGAAACAAGGGCGTCGGCGCGCGAGAGGATGGGCTGGATCATGGACATCTACCTGCTTCGCAAAGGTGTCGACTTCGAGGAGTGAGGACGCCGGACAGACCGCGCCGTGATTGATCTCACTCAAGGTTTGCGGCTGTGTTATAGCGTCTTAAGGGGCTTCTTCAGGGAGGAGAACCTCGAGCGATGACGGATTTGATGAGCACCTGTGCCCTTCCATCGACTGCAGAACCCGGTGCCAGCGCCTCGATGCGGCGCGGCGCCTGTCCGTCGCTCGCCGCACCGATGCAGACCGGCGATGGCCTGCTCGTGCGGCTCAGGCCCGATGACGACAGCCTGATCATTCCCAAGGTCATCGCGCTTGCGGCCGCCGCCGAGACATTCGGCAACGGCATCATCGAGATTACCGCGCGCGGAAACCTGCAGTTGCGCGGCCTGAGCGAGGCGACGGTGCCGGCGCTGGCGCAGGCGATCGGGGATGCCGAGATCATGATCGCCGAGGGCCTTGCGATTGAGGTGCCGCCATTGGCCGGTATCGATCCGACAGAGATCGCCGATCCCCGATCGATCGCGGCAGGGCTTCGGGAAGCCCTGCAGGCGCGCCGGCCGATGCTGAGGCTTGCGCCCAAATTGTCGGTCGTCATCGACGGTGGCGGACGCTTTGGTCTTGGTGCTGTGGTTGCCGATATTCGCCTTCAGGCGCTTTCGACGCCCGACGGCTCTGGATGGCTGCTGTCGCTGGGCGGGACGGCAGCGAAGGGATCGATCATCGGGACGTTTGCCGGCAACGCGGTCGTGCCGGCCTTGATCACCATTCTCGAAAAACTGGCGAGCCTCGGCACGACGGCGCGCGGGCGCGATCTGGACCCGGCGGAAGTCCGCGCCCTTTGTCGGTGCGAGGCATTGTCCGAATGTCCGGCAGTTCTGAGTTCGGCCTCGATTCCCGGCAGTCATGACCTCGGTGACGCCGGGGTCGTTCTTGGTCTCGGCCTTGCCTTTGCCCAGGTGGAAGCCTCCGCGCTGGCGGCCTTCCTCCATCAGGTCCAGGAGCTTGGCGCCACTGCGATCCGGCTTGCGCCGGGGCACGCCTTCTTCGTGCTTGGCCTCAGCCACGAGACCGCGGCTGTCGCCCAGAGCCTGGCAGCGGCGCATGGTTTTCGCATCGTCGAAGACGACCCGCGCAACGCGATCGCCACCTGCGCCGGCAGCAAGGGCTGTGCCTCCGCGTGGATGGAGACCAAGGGCATGGCACAAAGCCTTGTCGAGATGGCGCCCGAGCTGCTCGACGGCTCGCTTACCGTGCATCTGTCCGGCTGCGCCAAGGGCTGTGCCCGACCGAGGCGGTCGGAGCTGACGCTGGCCGGTGCGCCATCAGGATACGGGCTTGTCGTAAATGGGGCTGCGAACGGCTTGCCAAGCGCCTACACCGATGAGAATGGAGTGAAATCCGCGCTCGCCCGGCTCGGCCGGCTGGTGCGGCAAAACAAAGACGCTGGCGAATCGGCGCAGTCCTGTCTTACACGGCTCGGAGCTGCGCGCGTCTCGGCAGCGTTCGAACAGGAATAGACATGCCTGAGTATGATTACATCCGCGATGGCAACGCCATCTACGAGCGTTCCTTCGCGATCATCCGCGCCGAGGCCGACCTTTCCGGTTTCTCCGAGGAGGAAGCGGATCTGGCGGTGCGCATGGTGCATGCCTGCGGCTCCGTCGAAGCGACCAAGCAGTTCGTCTTCTCCCCCGATTTCGTGACCTCGGCCCGCGCGGCGCTCAAGGCCGGCGCACCGATCCTCTGCGATGCCGAGATGGTCGCTCACGGTGTTACCCGCGCACGGCTGTCGGCCGGCAACGAGGTGATCTGCACGCTGCGCGATCCGCGTACGCCTGAGATTGCCGCCGAAATCGGCAATACCCGCTCTGCCGCAGCACTTAAACTCTGGAGCGAGCGTCTGGCCGGGTCGGTCGTGGCGATCGGCAACGCTCCGACGGCCTTGTTCTTCCTGCTTGAAATGCTGCGTGACGGAGCGCCGAAGCCGGCGGCGATCCTCGGCATGCCGGTCGGTTTCGTCGGCGCGGCGGAATCGAAGGATGCGCTGGCGGAAAATTCCTATGGCGTTCCGTTCGCCATCGTGCGCGGTCGCCTCGGCGGTAGCGCCATGACCGCTGCGGCGCTCAATTCGCTCGCGAGGCCGGGCCTGTGAGCGGCGCCGGCGTGGGGCGCCTGATCGGCGTTGGAACCGGCCCCGGCGATCCGGAGCTCTTGACGGTCAAGGCGGTGAAGGCGCTCGGCGAAGCCGATGTGCTTGCCTACTTCGCCAAGGCCGGGCGCAGCGGCAACGGTCGCGCCGTGGTCGAAGGTCTGCTGAAGCCCGATCTCCTAGAGCTGCCGCTCTACTATCCGGTGACGACCGAGATCGACAAGGACGACGGCGCCTACAAGAGCCAGATCACCGATTTCTACAACTCTTCCGCCGAAGCTGTGGCGGCGCATCTTCTCGCCGGGCGCACGGTCGCGGTCCTCAGCGAAGGCGATCCGCTGTTCTATGGCTCCTACATGCACCTGCATGTACGGTTGGCCAACCGTTTCACCGTGGAGGTGATCCCTGGCATTACCGCCATGTCCGGCTGCTGGTCGCTTGCCGGCTTGCCGCTGGTGCAGGGCGATGATGTGCTCTCGGTGCTTCCGGGCACCATGGCCGAGGCCGAGCTTGGCCGGCGGCTTGGGGATACCGAAGCGGCCGTGATCATGAAGGTCGGACGCAATCTGCCGAAGATCCGCCGGGCGCTTGCCGCCTCCGGCCGTCTCGATCAGGCCGTCTATGTCGAGCGCGGCACGATGAAGAACGCGGCGATGACGGCGCTGGCCGAGAAGGCCGATGATGATGCACCCTATTTCTCGCTGGTGCTCGTTCCCGGCTGGAAGGACAGGCCATGACCGGTACGCTCTATGTGGTCGGCACCGGCCCGGGCAGCCCGAAGCAGATGACGCCGGAGACGGCGGAAGCTGTTGCGGCGGCGGAAGAGTTTTACGGCTATTTTCCCTATCTCGATCGGCTGAACCTGCGTCCCGACCAGCTGCGCGTCGCCTCCGACAATCGCGAGGAACTCGACCGGGCACAGGTGGCGCTGACGCGGGCCGCGGCCGGCGCAAAGGTCTGCATGGTCTCCGGCGGCGATCCCGGCGTCTTTGCGATGGCGGCTGCCGTCTGCGAGGCGATTGACAAGGGGCCGGCGGAATGGAAATCGGTCGAACTGGTGATCACGCCCGGCGTGACCGCGATGCTCGCCGTTGCCGCCCGTATCGGCGCTCCGCTCGGCCATGATTTCTGCGCGATGTCTCTCTCCGACAACCTGAAGCCATGGGAAGTCATCACCCGGCGGCTCAGGCTGGCGGCGGAAGCGGGCCTCGTCATTGCGCTCTACAATCCGATCAGCAAGGCGCGACCGTGGCAGCTCGGCGAAGCCTTCGAGATCCTGCGCGGTGTGCTGCCGGCGACGGTGCCGGTCATCTTCGGCCGCGCGGCCGGACGGCCGGACGAGAGGATTGCGGTGATGCCGCTCGGCGAGGCCGATGCCAACCGCGCCGATATGGCGACCTGCGTCATCATCGGCTCGCCGGAAACGCGCATCGTCGAGCGTGAAGGGCAGCCGGATCTCGTCTACACGCCGCGCTTCTATGCAGGGGCAAGCCAGTGAGCGATGCGGTCGAGCGCCTCGTCGCAACTGCCTACGGCGGGCACGTCCGTCGGCTTGCGCCGCTCGACCATGATCACCTCGATGCCCAGCCGGCGCGCCGCGGCGATCTTGCCATAGGTGGCGCTGCCGCCGCTGTTCTTGGCGACGATCACGTCGATCTTCCGGGTCTCCAGCAGCGCGGCTTCATCGGCTTCCTTGAAGGGGCCGGTCGCCAGGATCGCCTCCTGGTCGGGCAGGTTAAGCGGCGGAGTGACCGGATCGACGCTGCGGATGACGTAGCTGTGCTGCGGTGCGACCTCGAAGTGGAACGCCTCCTGCCGGCCGATGGCGAGGAAGACGCGCCGGCGGCGATCGCCAAGCGCGCTCACCGCTTCGACAACGCTGTCGACGGTGGTCCAGCGATCGCCGGGCAGGGGCAGCCATTCCGGTCGGCGAAGCGCAAGCAGCGGAATTCCGGTTCGTTGCGCCGCTTCCGCGGCGTTGTGCGATATGCGCGCGGCAAAGGGATGCGTGGCGTCGACCAGCAGGGCGATGTTTTCGTCGCGCAGGAAGTGCGCCAGCCCATCGGCGCCGCCGAAACCGCCAATGCGGGTCTTGACCGGTTGCGGCCGCGGGTCGGCGGTACGACCGGCAAGCGAGATTGCGGTGTCGTAGCGGGCGTCTTCGGCCAATCGGCTCGCGAGTTCGCGCGCCTCGGTGGTGCCGCCCAATATCAGAATGCGAGGTTTTTCCATGGCTGACGTGCCGAACAGCGAACCCGCCATCGTCTCCCCCTGGCTGACCGTCATCGGTATCGGTGAAGATGGTGTAGCGGGTCTCGGCGACGAGGCCAAGCGGTTGATCGCCGAGGCACCCGTCGTCTATGGCGGTCATCGCCACCTGGAGCTCGCCGCTCCTCTTATCACAGGCGAGGCTCATCACTGGCAGAGCCCGCTCGAGCGCTCGGTGGTGGAAATCGTCGGTCGCCGTGGCAGCCCCGTGGTGGTGCTTGCCTCGGGCGACCCATTCTTCTTCGGCGTCGGCGTGACGCTGGCGCGCCGGATCGCGTCTGCCGAAATCCGCACGCTGCCCGCACCGTCCTCGATCAGTCTTGCCGCCTCGCGCCTAGGCTGGGCCTTGCAGGATGCGACGCTCGTCTCCGTGCACGGACGCCCGCTCGATCTGGTGCGGCCGCACCTGCATCCGGATGCCCGCGTGCTGACGCTGACGTCGGATGGAGCGGGTCCTAGGGACCTGGCCGAACTGCTGGTCGCAAGCGGATTCGGTCAGTCGCGGCTGACGGTTCTGGAGGCGCTTGGTGGCGCCGGCGAACGTGTCACGACGCAGATCGCTTCGCGTTTCATGCTCGGCCTCGTGCACCCCTTGAATGTCTGCGCCATCGAGGTGACGGCCGACGAGGGCGCGCGCATCCTGCCGCTTGCGGCCGGCCGCGACGACGCGCTGTTCGAGCATGACGGCCAGATCACCAAGCGCGAGGTGCGGGCGCTCACGCTGTCCGCACTGGCGCCACGCAAGGGCGAACTGCTCTGGGATATCGGCGGCGGCTCCGGCTCGATCGGTATCGAATGGATGCTGGCCGACCCGACCATGCGCGCGATCTCCATCGAAGTGTCGCCGGAGCGTGCGGTCCGCATCGGCCGCAACGCGACGATGTTCGGTGTGCCGGGGTTGACAGTGGTCGAAGGTGAAGCACCGGCCGCCCTTGCCGGCCTGCCGCAGCCCGATGCGATCTTCATCGGCGGCGGCGGCAGCGAAGCCGGCGTGATGGAGGCCGCGATCGCGGCGCTCGGGCCTGGTGGACGTCTGGTCGCCAACGCGGTGACAACGGATATGGAAGCGGTGCTGCTTGATCATCACGTGCGGCTCGGTGGCACGCTGATCCGAATCGATATCGCACGAGCCGGTCCCGTTGGCGCGATGACCGGATGGCGGCCTGCCATGCCGGTGACGCAGTGGTCCTGGGCGAAGAGCTAGAACAATACCAGCAGTGCGAAGCGGTTTTGCGTCCGGAAATGCGGAAGAAAAATGAGCAAAACCAGCAGGAGCGTGAAGCGGTTTTGCGTCCGCAACTGCGTGAAACAAAGAGAGAGCTAGATATGACGGTACATTTCATCGGCGCCGGCCCGGGGGCTGCGGATCTGATCACGGTGCGCGGCCGCGACCTGATCGGACGTTGCCCGGTCTGCCTCTATGCCGGCTCGATCGTTTCGCCGGACCTCCTGCAGTATTGCCCGCCGGGTGCGCGCATCGTCGATACCGCGCCGATGTCGCTGGACGAAATCGAGGCGGAATACTTGAAGGCGGCTGCGGACGGTCTCGACGTGGCGCGGCTTCATTCCGGCGACCTCTCGGTCTGGAGTGCGGTGGCCGAGCAGATCCGCCGGCTGGAGAAGCACGGCATCGCCTACACGATGACGCCGGGCGTGCCATCTTTTGCGGCGGCGGCCGCAGCGCTTGGGCGCGAATTGACCATTCCGGCGGTGGCTCAAAGCTTGGTGCTGACCCGCGTCTCCGGTCGCGCCTCGCCGATGCCGAACAGTGAGACGCTCGCCGCCTTCGGCGCCACCGGCGCGACGCTGGCGATCCATCTCGCCATCCACGCGCTCCAGCAGGTGGTCGAGGAACTGACGCCGCTTTATGGCGCCGATTGCCCTGTTGCAATCGTCGTCAAAGCCTCCTGGCCGGACGAGCGGGTGGTGCGTGGCACGCTCGGGGACATCGCCGCCAAGGTGGCGGAAGAGCCGATCGAGCGCACGGCGCTGATCTTCGTCGGCCCGGGGCTCGAAGCCTCCGATTTCCGCGAGAGTTCGCTCTACGATCCCGCCTATCAGCGACGGTTCAGGGGCCGCGGCGAATAGGCCGGGTCGCTTCAGGTCCCTGTCGCCGGCTTTCTCCGTCGTTGCGCAGGCTGAAACCTACTCTGCCGGTTCTTCGCGCGGCGGACGCTGCTTGAGCGGCACGCCGTGTTTTTCTTCCACGCGGTCGCGATAGAGTGCGGCCTGCCCGAGCAGCATTAGCGTCATCGGTGTGGTGACGAGAACGAAGACGATGATCAGGATTTCGTGGAACACCCAGCGGCTCTGCAGCACGGCGAAACAGATGATCGAGGCTGTGCAGATCAGCAGCACGCCGCCGCTGGTTGCCAGCGTCGGCGCATGCAGCCGTTCGTAAAAGCTGGTAAACCGCAGCAGGCCGACCGAGCCGATCAGCGCTATGGCAGCGCCCAGAACGGTGAGCCCGCAGACCAGAATGGCCGCCCAGAGGGGAAGGTCGGTGACATGGCTCATTCGATAATCTCCCCGCGCATCAGGAACTTGCCGAAGGCGATCGACGAAACGAAACCGATCAGCGCGACGATCAACGCCGATTCGAAATAGATCGAGTTTGCCGTGCGGATGCCGAAGGTGAGCAGCATCAGCATGGCGTTGATGTAGAGCGTGTCGAGGCCGAGGATGCGATCCTGCGCGCGCGGTCCTCTCACCATGCGGTAGAAGGCGAAGGCCATCGCCAGGCCGAGCATGATCTGGGCAATCAGGATCGACCAGATGATCGTGAGTTCCATCATCCGAATATCTCCTTCAAGGCGGCCTCGTAGCGCTTGACCGTATCGATCCAAACGCGCTCGTTCTCCATGTCGAGCACATGGAAGAGCAGGGATTTGCGCAGGCGGTCGTATTCTAGCCAGGCCGTTCCCGGGGTCGCCGTCATGACGCAGGCGAGCAGCGCCAGGGCATTTTCGTCATCGAGATCGATATCGACGGTCAGGAAGCCGGAATTCGGCGGTCTGCGTCGGCCCCTTAGAATGACGGCAGCGACGGCCAGGTTGGATCGGATGATGTCGAGCGCAATGGTAAAGCCGAAACGCAGCATCAGCAGGACCCGCCGCGGGTGCGAACGGGCGAGGCCGAGCTTGAGCGTCACCCAGCCGAGACCGGTGGCAAGCACGGAACCCATGAGGATCGTGCCGGGGGCGACCGACTGATTGAGCAGCAGCCAGATGGCGAGCAAACCGGCCGAAAGAAGCGGGTAGGGAAACCAGGTGCGCATCGGCTATTGCCCTTCCGCCCGAGGTGCGGTGAGTACGCGTTCTGCATAGCCTGCCGGGTTCAGAAGCGAGTCCGCCGTCGCCTGCATGTAGCGCATCGTCGGGCCGGCCTGCACGCTGAGGTATATGCAGGTGGCGAGCAACACGACGACGGGTGTGATCTCGATGACGACCACCCGCGGCACGGTGTTTTCAATCGACGCCCAGAAGGTGCGGATGCCGACGCGGTTCATGGCGATCATCGCCGCGAGACCGGAGACGATCAAGAGGGTGACATAGGTCCAGTCGGCTGCGGAAATCGCCGGAGCGGCTTCGGCTCCCGACAGGCCGAAAAGACCGCCGAGGATCGCGAATTTGGCGACGAAGCCGGAAAGCGGCGGCAGGCCGGCAAGCAGCAGGGCGCAAAGGCAGAAGCAGAGGCCGAGGATCGCCATGGTGCCGGGGATCGCGGCGCCGACCACTTCTTCCTCCTCGTCCTCGTCGGCATCGCCGTAGGCTTCCATCGTCACCGCCAGAACGTCGGCGCCGGCGTCGCGGCCACGCTCGACCAGTTCGATCAAGAGGAAGAAGGCGGAGATCGTCAGTGTCGAACTGACGAGATAGAACAGCGCGCCGGCAATCATGCTCGGATGGCCGAGGCCGATTGCCGCGAGCAGGGTGCCGGAAGAAACCAGCACCGAATAGGCGGCCAGACGGCCCATGGCCTGGGAGGCCAGCACGCCGATCGCGCCGAAGGCGATTGTCAGCAGGCCACCCAGAAGCAGGATCGGTTGGCCGAAGCCCGCCGAGGCGCCGGCGCTGGCGCCGAAGACCAACAGCGAAAGCCTGAGGATGACATAAATGCCGACCTTGGTCAGGATCGCGAAGACGGCGGCGACCGGCGGTGTCGCGGCCGAATAGGCTGTCGGCAGCCAGAAGCTCAACGGCCACATGCCGGCCTTCACCAGGAAGGCGACACCGAGCACGCCCGCTCCGACCTCAACCATCTGGCGGTCATCCGGCGAGAGCGTCACCAGTTTCATCGAGAGATCGGCCATATTGAGCGTGCCGGTCGCGCCATAGATCAGGCTGACGCCGATCAGGAAGAGCGACGAGGCAGCGAGGTTGATAGCAACGTAATGCAGGCCCGCCTTGACGCGGAGCGGCCCGGAGCCGTGCAGCAGCAGGCCGTAGGATGCCGCCAGCATCATCTCGAAGAAGACGAAGAGGTTGAAGAGGTCGCCGGTCAGGAACGAGCCGTTGAGACCGGCGATCAGCAGCTGGAACAGCGAATGGAAGTGATGGCCGGCCGTGTGCCAGCGCGCGATCGAATAGGCCTGGGCGGCAAGCGCCAGTCCGCTCGTCAGGCACAGCATCAGCGCCGACAGGCGGTCGAGCACCAGCACGATGCCGAAGGGCGCCGGCCAGTTGCCGAGTTGATAGACGCCGCTGCCGGCGGGGGCGCCGTCCATCGAGGCGATGCGCATCAGCACCATCGAGAGGATGAAAAGCGCGAGCGTCGAGACGAAGCCCATCACGCCCTTCACCATGCGGTTGCGCTCGTCGATCGGGATCATCGCGGCACCGACCATCAGTGGCAGCAAGATCGGCAGAATCAGCAGGTGGTGCACCCAGTTAGTCATGGCGCTGCTCCCGGCCGTCGACGTGGTCGGTGCCCGTGAAGCCGCGCGAGGCGAGCAGCACGACGAGAAAGAGCGCGGTCATCGCAAAGCCGATGACGATGGCGGTCAGGACGAGCGCCTGCGGCACCGGATCGGTGAAGCGGCTGAGGTCGCCGACACCGCCGGGTTCCAGCACCGGCGGCGCGTTCACGCGAAGGCGCCCCATGCCGAAGATGAAGAGGTTGACGGCATAGGAGAGCAGCGAGAGGCCGATGATCACCTGATAGGTCCGCGGACGCAGCAGCAGGTAGACGCCCGATGCGGTCAGCACGCCGATCGCGACAGAGAGGATGATCTCCATTAGCGGGCCTCCTTTCCGCTCCGCGTGGCGCGGGCATGGGCACGCGGCGCACGGATCGACTGGTGGGCAAGGGCGATGAGGATCAGCACCGTTGCGCCGAGCACCAGCGAGAAGACGCCGAGATCGAAGAATAGCGCACTCGCAAGCGGGAACTTCCCGACGATCGGCAGCGTCACGTATTGCGCGTGCGAGGTGAGGAACGGATAACCGAAGAGCCAGGAGCCGATGCCGGTGGTCGCGGCGACCAGCAGACCGATGCTCATCCAGCGCAGCGGATGGATGCGCAGCCGTTCCTCGACCCAGCGGGTGCCGCCGGACATGTATTGCAGGATAAAGCCGATGGACATGGCGATGCCGGCCGCAAAGCCGCCGCCCGGCAGGTCATGGCCGCGCAGGAACAGATAGGCGGCGAGCATGCCGATGACCGGGAACATCCAGCGCATGATCACAGAAGGCACGAACAGGTACTCGGCGACGCTGTCGCCCTTGCTGCGATCCGGGTGGTCGTCGTCGAAGGCGTTCTGGACGCGCTGCTGTTCCGGTGCCTCCAGGCTGTCGGCCTGCGGGCGGAAGCGCAGGAGCAGAGCGAAGACCGTGAGCGCGACGATTGCCAGAACGGCGATTTCGCCCAACGTATCGAAGCCGCGGAAGTCGACGAGGATGACGTTGACGACGTTGGTGCCGCCGCCCTCCTTGTAGGCGCGCTCGAGGAAGTAGCTGGCGATCGTCTCGGGCATCGGCCGGGTCATCATCGTATAGGCGATGAGCGCTACGCCGCCGCCGGCGGCGATCGCCAGCAGGAAGTCGCGCAGGCGGCGGAAGCGGACCCTGAGCGAAAGCAGCTCCGATTCCTGCGTATCCTCGATGCGCTTCGGCAGCCAGCGAAGACCAAGCAGGATCAGGACCGTCGTGACGATCTCGACGAGCAGCTGAGTCACGGCAAGGTCCGGCGCCGAAAGCCAGACGAAGGTCAGGCAGGTGGTGAGACCGGCGCCGCCAAGCAGCACGAGCGCGGCGAGCCGGTGGAATTTTGCCAGCAGCGCCGCACCGATCGCGCAGGCGATGCCGACCGCCCAGAGCAGCGCGAAGGCCGGATCGATGCTGCGAACGAGAAGCGGCGGCAGCTCGTATTTGCTTAGAAGCAGCGGCAGCGCACCGGCGGCGACGGCGATGAAGACGAGGAAGCGCATCTGCGGCTGCAGCCGCCGGGTGCCGAGCCGTTGTTCGAGCGAACGTGCCCATTTCCAGGAGAGCGTCACGAGCACGCGCTCGAAGATGCGCTGGCCGTGCAGCAGGCGGAAGATCGGCGGCCCCTCGATGCTGGTCGCAAGATAATTGCGCATCAGGAAATAGAGGCCGACGCCGCCCGCCAGCGCCACGAAGCTCATGATTAGCGGCAGGTTCCAGCCATGCCAGACGGAGAGGCTGTAGTATGGCGTGCTGGCGCCCAGGATCGATACGACCGCCGTGTGCAGGAACGGACCGATGGTGATCGCCGGAATGATGCCGACGACCAGGCAGGCGAGCACCAGGAATTCGATCGGCACGCGCATCCAGCGCGGCGGCTCGTGCGGCACCTTTGGCAGATCCTCCGGCGTCTTGCCGAAGAAGACGCTATGGATGAAACGCAGCGAATAGGTGACCGCGAACATGCCGGCGAGCGTCGCGATATAGGGCGTCATCGTGTCGAGGATGTTGGCCTGGTGTGTCTCGATCGCCTCGGCGAAGAACATTTCCTTCGAGATGAAACCGTTCAGAAGCGGAACACCAGCCATGGCAGCGCTCGCGACCATGGCGAGCACCGCCGTTCCCGGCATGTAGCGGATCAGCCCGCCGAGCTTGCGCATGTCGCGCGTTCCGGTCTCGTGGTCGATGATGCCAGCCGCCATGAACAGCGACGCCTTGAAGGTGGCGTGGTTGACGATGTGGAAGACCGCGGCGACCGCTGCAAGCGGGCTGCCGAGGCTCAACAGCACCGTGATCAGGCCGAGATGGCTGATGGTGGAATAGGCCAGCAGGCCTTTGAGGTCCTGCTGGAAGATGGCGAAATAGGCGCCGAGCAGCAGGGTGGAGAGCCCGGCAAGGCCGACGATCCAGAACCAGGCCTCGGTACCGGCCATCACCGGCCACAGACGCACGAGCAGGAAGACGCCTGCCTTCACCATGGTTGCGGAGTGCAGGTAGGCGGAGACCGGGGTTGGTGCCGACATCGCGTGCGGCAGCCAGAAGTGGAACGGGAACTGCGCGCTTTTCGTCAATGCGCCGAGCAGGACCAGGATCAGGACAGGCATATAGAGCGGCGAGTTGCGGATCAGATCGCCCGACGCCAGCACGACGTCGAGGTCGTAGCTGCCGACGATGCGGCCCATCAGCAGGAGGCCGACGAGCATGCAGAGGCCGCCCGTGCCGGTCACGGTCAACGCCATGCGGGCGCCGTCGCGGGCATGGGCATTGTGGTGCCAGTAGCCGATCAGGAGGAACGAAACGATGCTCGTCAGTTCCCAGAAGACCGCAAGCAGGATGAGATTGCCTGAAAGCACGACGCCGAGCATCGAGCCCATGAAGGCAAGAAACAGCGCCAGGAAGCGCGGCACCGGGTCTTCCGCGGCCATGTAGTAGCGGGCGTAAAGCACGACGAGCACGCCGATCGCCGTCACCAGCACCGTAAAGAGCCAGGCGAAGCCGTCCATCCGGAGCGTGAAATTGAGGCCGAGTTCAGGGAGCCAAGCGATGTCGTAGCGCAGCACGCCGCCCGAGGTGACGAAGGGATAGAGGCTGGCGGCGACGAGGAAACACAGGAGCGCGATCGTTCCTGCGAACCAGGCTGTCGCACCGCGTTGATCGGGCGGAAAGAAGATTGCAAGGAGGCTTCCCGCAAATGGGGCGAGAATGAAGACAGAAAGCAATTTTCCCGCGTATTCGATCGTACCGTTCCCTTCGTTCGGGTTTCATGGAGAGCGGGCACCAGAGCGCCGTGCTTTCAAAAGAATGCACAGGGGACGCACCAGGATGTTGAATCTAGAGCATCTTTTCCACTTCAGTGGGTTGCCCTTGAAGCGGGACGCCCTAGAGGCCCGAAAGGGCGGTCGCATCAGCGACTGCCGCAGGTGATGCCGCCGATCCCAAGACGTGGAGGCAGGCAATTGTTTTTATGGCGATTCGCGGCAAAGCTGCCAAGCCTTACCGGTGCGAAAAATGCACGCACCGTGTTTTTTGCAGCAGGCCGGCGTGCTTCTCAGGCCGCAAGCCAGCGGCGCTCGAAGGCGAAGGTCGCGAGTTCGTTGGCGTTCATCGGCCGCGCGAAGGCATAACCCTGCAGCCCGTGGCAGCCGAGTTCCTTCAGGATATGGGCGTGTTCCAGCGTCTCGACGCCTTCGGCGATTACTTCGATGCCGAGCGACGTGCCGATATCGATGATCGATTCGACGAGGCGCTTTTCGGCGGGCGAGTCGAGGATCGGCAGGACGAGCTGGCGGTCGATCTTCAGCCGCCGCGGGGTCAGCTTCAGAAGGCTCAGGATCGAGGCATAGCCGGTGCCGAAATCGTCGATCTCGATGTCGATGCCGAGTTCCTTGATTCGGCGGATGTTGGAAAGCACGGTCACGTCGCTCTCGTCAAAGGAGATCGATTCCAGGAGTTCGAAGGACAGGCGGCCCGCCGGAATTTGCAATTGTTCGAGGCGATCGATCAGGTTTTCGTCGTGAAGACGTGCATAGGACAGATTGACCGAGACCTTGGGAATATGGATGCCGCCCGCCTCCCAGCGGTAGATCTGGAATAGCGCCTGTTCCAGGATTGCCTGGTCGATCGACGCGACCACGTTAATGTCTTCCGCCGTCTTCAGGAAGGTATGCGGGCCGAGCAGTCCCTTGGACGGGTGATCCCAGCGCGCCAGTGCCTCGACACCTGTTATGTCGAGGGATCGCGGGCAGAACTGCGGCTGGAAATGGGCGATGAACTCGTTGTGCTCCAGCCCGCGAAGGATCTCGTCGGCCGTCTGCTTGGTCTTGAAAACGGCCGTCTTCAGCTCACCGGTAAAGGTCTCGTGCCGGTTGCGGCCGCGGCGCTTGGCTTCGTAGAGCGCAATATCGGCATTGACCAGCACGTGCGACAGATCATCCGTTGCCTTGGCCTGAGCAGCAATGCCGATGCTGACGCCGATGCGGCACTCCTGGTCCTTGTAGCGGACGGGCACGCTCATCGCCTCGATGATGCGGGATGCGAGTGCGGCGTCCGGTTCCATCCCGCCATCCTGGCGAACGATGACGAACTCATCGCCGCCGATGCGAGCGACGAAGTCCCTGGCATCCGCATTGCCCCGGAGCAGCTCGGCGGCATGGCGCAGGATCTCGTCGCCGGCGGCGTGGCCGAGCGTATCGTTGATCTGCTTGAACCGGTCGAGGTCCATGTGGAATATGCTGAGCCGGGCCTCCGGTGCGAAATGCCTGTTGCGCTCGGCCAGGACCTGATCGAGGAACCGGCGGTTCGGCAGGCCGGTCAGCGGATCGTGCAGCGCATTGAATTCCATGCGATGGCGCGCCGCCTCGAGCTCGACGCTGTGTGCCTCGGCCATGCGCTTGGCTTCGAACAGGGTTTCGCGGGTCTCGAAGTCGGCGGTGACGTCCCAGTTAACCCCGACGACCTTCCGCATGCCATCGGCGCCGATATAGGCGGAGCCGATCGCGCGAATGTGACGCAAACTGCCGTCTGGGAGGCAGATGCGGAAGTCCGAGTTGTAGGCGTCGCCCGTCTCGAGCGCTTCTACGAACTCGGCCTCGGCGCGCTGGAGATCGTCGGAATAAAGGGCGCTCCTCCAGTCCTCATAGGTCTCGCGGGTAGAGCCGGCGCGACCGTAGAGTTCGCGCATCCGGTCGTCCCAAAGCAGCTTGCCGCTCGCAATATCCAGCTCCCAAATGCCGATCTGCGACGAGTCCAGCGCGATCTTGAGGCGATGGGAGAGTTCCTGCAGCTGCGCCTTGCTGTGCCTCAGCGCGCGGATGTTCATCTGCCGCTCGCTCATCAGGCGACCGGTCAGCACCATCGGCAGGATGATCATCAGGCCGCCGAGAACGATCAATCCGCGGATGAACCAGGCATTGCCGGCCGTCGTCGGCCAGCCGCCCCTGGGAACGGCTGCAATGCGCCAGGAGCCGCCGGGCAACAGCACGGTCATCCCGACCGGCGAATGCTTGAAGATCGCGGGGTCGCCCGGCTATTGCGATATCTATGCCGGGCTGTTCGGAAAGGAGGCCGCTGTCACGATAGAGGCGGTCGATGTCGATGATGGCGGAGACGATGCCCCAGAAGCGATTGCTGCCGCCGCCGGCGTCGATCATTACCGGGAAGCGGCCGATCAGCCCACGTCCGCCCTGGACGAGATCCACCGGGCCGGCAAGCACCATCTGCCTGGTGTCCTTGACACGCATGACGGCAGCGCGCTGCAACTCGTTCTTGCGGTAATCGAGCCCCAGCGCCTTCTCATTTCCTTTGAGCGGGTAGACGAGCGAGACGACGAGGTTCGGCGCGGCAGCGATGCTGCGCAGTTGCGAGCGTTCGGTAAAGATGCTGCGCGAAAGGGCGGCGAAGCGCTTCTGATCCATGCCCGGCTCGGTGACGAGCGTGCCGATCAAGCCGCGCACGAGCTGGATATTGCCGTTGACGTTGGCTTCGAGCTTGGAGCGGATGGGATTGAGCTCTTCGGCTACCCGTGCGCGCAACCGCGCCTCGGCTACCACCTGGTTCTGATTGTCCGCCAGGATGCCGGCCACCAGGACCACGAAAGCCGCGATGACCGCCGGAAGGTAGCTTGGCGTTAAAACCCTGGAGAGCCTCTTCATTCCGAGGTTGAAAGCATGTCTGGCAGGCACAAATCACCCCGGCGGCACGCGAATGGCTGTGTATCGACCCGGATAATCCCAAAAGGGTCTTAATAATTCTTGTTTTAGCCAGCTCTTTTATTCGAGGTTTCGCACTCAACCGCGCTTGCGCTCGGGTAGCTTCTTGCGCTTGGTCTCGGCGAGTTCCTTGAGTTCACCTTCCGTCATGGATTTTTCCATCTCGCGGGACGCGCCCTTGAGACTGGACTTCTTGGTCTCTCCGCGTTTTGCGGCCAGGGCCGCACCGGCTGCCTTCTGCTGAGCTTTCGATTTGGCTGGCATGGAACACCACCTTTCGGTTGATAGCCTTTTCCCAACGCTCAGCCGTCGCCGGTGTTCCCAAATCTCCGGACGAATATCACGATGCTACGCGCCTTCCCGGGCCTCGATCATGGCTTGCAGCGTCTCCAGGCGATCGGCATCGCGTGGCAGCTTGTCCTGTCGCAGGCGGGCAATGCGGGGGAAGCGCATGGCCACGCCCGATTTGTGCCGGGTCGAGCGATTGATGCCTTCGAAGGCGACCTCGACGACGAAACCGAAATCGGGTTCGGCCCTGACGGCACGGACGGGCCCGAAACGGTCGGTCGTGTTGTCCCTGACGAAACGGTCGAGAACCTCCAGTTCGGCGTCGGTGAAGCCGAAATAGGCCTTGCCGACCGGCACCAGCGTTTCCTTCCCGTCGATGACAGTCCAGACGCCGAAGGTGTAATCGGAATAGTAGCTCGAGCGCTTGCCGTGGCCGCGCTGCGCATACATCAGCACTGCGTCGATGTTGAAGGGCGCACGCTTCCACTTGAACCAGGGACCTTTGACACGGCCGGCCGTATAGGGTGAATCGAGCCGTTTCAGCATGATGCCTTCGATGACCGGGTCGGGCGGGTCGGCGCGCAGCCGGTCGAGTTCTTCCCAGGAGGAGAACGGCACCAGCGGCGACAGGTCGAAATGTTGTGGCGCAGCACTTTCCACAAGATCGGCAAGCATCGCCCTTCGTGTGACGAAGCCTTGCGGGCGAACGTCCTCCTCGCCTGAAAAGAGAATGTCATAGGCGCGCATGAAGGCCGGGTAGGCCTCGATGAGCTTGTGGCTGACTGTCTTGCGGTTCAGGCGCTGTTGCAGGTCGGCGAAGCTTCGGGTTGCGCGATTGGTGCGCGCCGTGCCGCCGACGAGCAGTTCGCCGTCGATGACGCCGGTGAAGTCTGCGGCCTCGAGCACATCGGGAAAGGCGCCGGAAATTTCGTCGCCGCTGCGGGAGTAAAGACGTTTGACGCCGCCGATATTGGCAAGCTGTACGCGGATCCCGTCCCACTTCCATTCGGCCGCGAAATCCCTGGGGTCGAGCGCGTCGAGATCGCCCTCAGCGACGGGATTGGCGAGCATGACCGAGTGGAACACCGCCGGCGTCGAAAGCTCGGGCTTATCCGCCTCGCCCAAGAGCCAGCGGAAGAGCGGCAGATAGGGCGGCGACAGACCGTGCCAGAGCGTCTCAATCTCAGCGACGTCCTTGCCGCCCATGTCGGCAAGCGCCTGTTTGGCGAGCTTCGCCGATACACCGATGCGCAGGCCTCCGGTCACCAGTTTGAGGAAAGCGAAGCGCGCCGACGTGTCCAGGTGGTCGAGCATGTCGCGCACGACGCTGCGAACGTCGGCGCGCCCGGTCATCTGCAGGCGCTCGATGGCCGCACCCAGCGGGATGTCCGATTGAACCGTACCAGCCGGCGGTTCCCAGACCAGCGAGACCGTTTCGGCGAGGTCGCCGACATAATCGTAGGAATATTGGAAGAGCACGGCGTCCATGCGTTCGAGCAGCAGGTCCCGGATCATCGCCGGCTTGACCGTGTTCAGCGACAGCGTGCCGGCGATTGCCGCAAGCGCATATCCGCGGCTCGGATCCGGCGCGGTCCGGAAGTAATCGGCAAGCAGGCGGATCTTGGCGTTGCGCTGTGGGCTCAGGACGAGGCGATCGAGCAGCTCGGCAAAGGCGTGCATCCGTCACTCTCCCTCGTCGTCGTAGCCGACGAGATGCAGCGGGCGGGCGGCGATGCCTTGCAGCTCGCACCAGCGCACCAGTGCTTCTTCGCGGCCGTGCGTGACCCAGACTTCGCCGGGAGCAATCTCGGTGATCGTCTGCGTGAGCTCGGCCCAATCGCAATGGTCGGAGATGACGAGTGGCAGTTCGACGCCGCGCTGCTTCGCTCTTTGCCGGATCAGCATCCAGCCGGAGGCGAAGATGGCGATCGGATCGGCGAAGCGCCGCGACCAGCGGTCGGCGAAGGCGGCGGGCGGACCGATCACGATGGTCCCTCTGAAATCCTGCTTTTCGTCGGCGGCAAGTGTTGCCGGGCGGAGTTCGCCGAGATCGATGCCCTGGCTCTGGTAGTAGTCGCACAGCCGCTGCAGGGCGCCGTGAATGAAAATCGGTTGGTGGTAGCCCTCTTCGCGCAGCAGCGCGATGACACGCTGCGCCTTGCCGAGCGCATAGGCGCCGACCACGTGGGTCCGTTCGGGAAACTGGGTAAGCGAGGTGAGCAGCTTGCGCGTCTCGGCCCGGTCGTCCGGGTGGTGGAAGACCGGCAGACCGAAGGTGGCCTCGGTGATGAACACGTCGCAGGCAACCGGTTCGAAACCCGTGCAGGTCGGATCCCGTCGCCGTTTGTAGTCGCCGGAGACGACGATGCGGATACCGTTGGCATGCACTGAGATCTGTGCCGAGCCAAGCACGTGGCCGGCGGGATGGAAGCCCACCTCGACACCGTTCAGCGTCAGCCTTTCCCCGAGTTCGACCGCCTGGCTCGTGCCGCAGAATCCATCTCCGTAACGAATGCGCATGATGTCGAGGGTTTCGCGGGTGGCGAGCACCTGGCCGTGGCCGGCGCGGGCATGGTCGGAATGGCCATGGGTAATGAGCGCCCTTTCGACCGGCTGCACCGGGTCGATGTAGAAATCGCCAATCTGGCAGTAGAGACCCTTGGGGGCGGGATAGAGCAGGGCGTCCGGTTTCATGGACATAAAGATAGCCGGCGAACGCGCGTCCGCCAGCCATCTTGTTCAAGTTTTTCAAGGCGCAACATCGGTCGCGCCTCGATCAGGTTCAGTCGTTCAAGACAAGCGTGTCGCTGATCAGCTTCAGCGTGCGGGCCGCATCGATGTCGATGCAGGCCTTCTGGCTTGGCAGATTGTCCCACGGGCTCGGCGGGAAGAGCCTGTTGTCGGGGCTCTGGATCGTCTGGCCGTCGGCAATGCCGCCGCAGACGACACGGATCGATCCGCTTCTGACGGTGAAGAGATCGGGCGCCACGACATAGGCGCAGGCGCAGCTGTCATGCACGACCATGCCATCGGGAACATGCTGCTCGTAGAAGGTGACGTAGAACTTCGAGATGTCAGCAAGCAGCTTGCCGGCCTCGCCGCCGCGCTCGGCTATGTCGGCGATCATCGCCTTGGTCATCACGGTCTGGGTGGTGACGTCGAGGCCGACGACGGTGACCGGCCACGCGGCCGTCATCACCACGTCAGCGGCTTCCGGGTCGCCGTGGATATTGGCTTCGGCAGCGGGTGTGATGTTGCCGTTGACGTCGAAGGCGCCGCCCATGATGACGACTTCGCGCACAAGTGCGGCAAAATCCGGATCCTCGCGCAGCGCCAGCGCCAGGTTGGTCATGCGGCCGACGGCGATCAGCGTCACTTCGCCCGGATGGGCGCGGACCGTATCGATGATGAAGCGGTGCGCCGGGCGCGGGTCGATCGGCAGGTCGACAGTCTCCGGGACATCGATGTTGCCGAGGCCGTCGTCGCCGTGGATGAAGGTCGGCCAGCCGACATGCGGACGGTCGGGGTCGAAGGTCTTGTCGAGGCCCTTGGCAACCGGTGCATCGATGCCCCATTGCTGCTTCAGGAACAGCGCATTGCGGGTGGTGGTTTCGACCGAGGCATTACCGAAGACAGTGGTGATGCCGATCAGGTTGATAGCCGGATGACGATGCAGGAAAAGCAGCGCCATCGCATCGTCGATGCCCGGGTCCGTATCAAAGATGACTTTGTGCATTGCGTTCTTCTTTTCTTGTTCTTGTGTTTGACGGCCCGCAATGGAGGCAAGATGGCTGTGAAAGTCAATCTCCCTCGCGGGCGCCTGGGCCGAGACTGAGCGCCTTCCTGGCCGGTTTCCGTTGGAACATCGCTGCACCGGCAGACATGGCGGGCTCCCTCGCAGCAGCTTAAACTTTCCGAAAGGGTGGCGCGCCTAATGTTGAGGCGCGCCCTTTCGGGCTTTTCTGCAATTCCTGGATATGACGGCGGAGTCACCCTCGTGAAGGCTATCCTCGGCAAGTTTCGGCCATCGAAGAGGCTGCTCGTCATCCTCGCGGCCGCCTTCGGCGTGTCGGCCGCATCCGGCGGGGCCGCTGTCTATGTCAGCCGGGACGCACTGATGGCGGGGCTTTCCAAGCCGAATACATCGGGTCTCGAATGCACGATGCTGCGGACCCTCAAGCTCAGCCATAACGGCCAGCGCTGGATCCGCATGCACGTCAAGACCGATCGCGCCGATGGCGAGGCACGCATGCGCACGGCCCTGCGTGTGGTCGGCGCGCTGGCGAAGGCCGAGAGCGCCGATCTCTATCAGGTCGTCGTGCTCGACGCGGCCGGCCCGGAGGATCGGGCGCAGGTTCGCGGAGCCGCAATCGGGGCGGAAGTGCTTTTCGCTCCAGGCCCGCAGAGCGTGCCTGGAATGAGCGAAACGTTCCGTGCTTCCTATAATGCCGGTACGGCGAATTCCGTCGGCGTCTTTCATGGCAAGACGGTCGATCTCTCGATGGATGATATCCGCATGATGATGGCAGCGATGGACGACCACTCGTCGTGCATCGATCCGTCCGCGGATCCGTCCGAAGCCAAGACCGCCGAAGCAGGCGGTGCCGAACATGCGGCCGAACCGGAGGAGACGGCCGAGGCGCCGGCCGGTCACTGAGACCACGCTGCGTCCGAGACGTCGGATCATCATCAGAAAATAAAAGGCCCGACGCTGGTGCGGCGGGCCTTCGTGTTCGTGGCAATGCGACCTTGATCAGTCGGCCTTCTGGCGGCGTGCCGGGAAGAGGATGACGTCGCGGATCGACGGCGCATTGGTCAGAAGCATGATCAGGCGGTCGACGCCGATGCCGAGGCCACCGGCCGGCGGCATGCCCTGGTCGATGGCATCGAGGAACTCGTCGTCGAGCTGCTTGGCCTTTTCGCCGCGAGCATGCGCCTGTTCGAGCTGCTCGACCATGCGGGCGCGCTGCTCTTCCGGGTCGTTGAGTTCCGAGAAGGCGTTGCCGAGTTCCCAGGCGTTGCAATAGGTCTCGAAACGCTCGACCAGGCGCGGTTCGCCCGGCACTTCCTTGGCGAAGGGCGAGATGTCCTTCGGGAAATGCGTGACGTGGGCCGGCTGGATCAGCGTTCCTTCAACCTTTTCTTCGAAGATGAAGGCGAGGCACTCGCCCCAGGTCCAGTCCTTCTCGACTTCGAAGCCGGCAGCCTTGGCGGCCGCGCGGGCTTCCTCGTCGGTCTTCATCGCCAGGAAGTCGATGCCTGTCGCTTCCTTGACGGCGTCGGGCATCGGCACGCGGCGGAACGGACCCTTGAAGGAGATTTCCTTGTCGCCGTAGGCAAATTCGGTCGAACCGTGGATCGCCATCGCCAGCTCGGCGAACAGCCGCTCGACGAGGTCCATGATGTCCTCGTAGTCGGCATAGGCCCAGTAGCACTCCATCATGGTGAATTCCGGATTGTGCCGGGTGGAGACGCCTTCGTTGCGGAAGTTGCGGTTGATCTCGAAGACCTTGTCGGTGAGGCCCGAAACCAGCGTGCGCTTCAGGTACAGTTCCGGCGCGATGCGCAGGAACATGTCGAGCTTCAGCGTGTTGTGATGCGTCTTGAACGGCTCGGCGGTAGCGCCGCCGTAGACCGAATGCAGCATCGGCGTTTCGACTTCCATGAAGCCGTCGTTTTCCATGAAGCGGCGGATGCCGGAAACGATGCGGCTGCGGCTCTGAAAGCGCAGCTTCGATTCCTCGTTGGTCATGATGTCGAGGTGACGCTTGCGGTAGCGAATTTCGATGTCGGAGAGGCCGTGCCACTTCTCGGGCATCGGCAGCAGCGACTTCGTCAGCATGGTGATCGCCTGGGCGTTGATCGTCAGCTCGCCGCGCTTGGTACGGCGCACGACGCCGGTGACGCCGATGATGTCGCCGATGTCGATCATCGGCAGCAGGCCGCGGGCCTCTTCGCTCGTCACGTCCTTGTGGCTGAAGATCTGAATCTTGCCGGAGGCGTCATGGATGTCCATGAACATGCCGGAGTTGCGCGAGGAGTAGACGCGGCCGGCAACGGTCACGACATCCTGCGTCTCGGTGTCCGGTTCCAGGCCTTCGTACTTGGCGGTGAGTTCGGCATTGCTCATCGTCCGGTGGAAATGCGCCGGATAGACGTCGCCGATCTGTTCGCGCAGCAGCTTCAGCTTCTGTGCGCGGACTTCCGTTGCGTCGGAGGAGAGGCCAGTGGTCTCGGTCTTGTCGTTCATCGTGCTCTCCTTACTTTCCGCTGCCGACCATGGAGGCGACCACCTGGGAAGCGACCTTCAGGCGCTGGCGTACCACGGCGCGGCCCAGGATTTCCATGCTGTCGAACAGCGGCAACGAGCGCTGCGAGCCGGAAACCGCCACAAAGAGCGGCGCCACGATGACCTTCAGCTTCTTGCCCATGCGTTCGGCGACCGCGCGCAGTTCCGCTTCGATCGACTCCTTGTTCCATTCGAGGATCTTTTCGAGATCCGGCTGAACGGCGTTGAGGACCTCGAGCAGTTCTTCGGGCGTCGACTTGACACCGGCGAAGGCAGCCGGCTGCAGGCCGAGATCGGACTTGAACAGGAAGCTTGCGAGATCCGGCAGTTCGCCGAGCTTCGAGATGCGCGACTGGCTGAGCTTCAGGCCCTGCTTCAGGCGGTCGTTTTCCATCGCCCAGGCAAGCACACGGGCAGCGAACTCGTCTTCCGAGAGCTTCTCGCGGATCCAGCGCGCGTTCAGCCAGTCGAGCTTCTGGATATCGAAGATCGCGCCGGCCTTGGACAGGTTTTCCGGATCGAACTTTGCCGCGAGCTCGTCGATCGTGAGCAACTCCTCGCCTTCGGCGATCTGGATGAAGAACAGGCCGAGGAAGTTCATCAGCGCTTCCGGCAGATAGCCGAGGGCGGTGTAGTAGGAGATCGACGTCGGGTTCTTGCGCTTCGACAGCTTCGACTTGTCGGCATTGCGCATCAGCGACAGGTGCATGAATTTTGGCGGTTCGAGGCCGAGGTACTGGTAGATCAGGATGTGCTTCGGCACGGAAGCCAGCCACTCCTCGCCGCGGGCGACGTGGGTGATCTTCATCAGATGGTCGTCGACGACGTTTGCCATGTGGTAGGTCGGCATGCCGTCGGCCTTCAAGAGCACCTGCATGTCGACGGCATCCCACGGGATTTCGACGTCGCCATAGACGCCGTCGTTAAACTTGCACGAACCCTCGGTCGGGATCTTCATGCGCACGACATGCGGCTCGCCGGCGGCAACGCGCGACGTCACTTCTTCGGCTGTAAGGTTGAGGCAAAGGCCGTCATACTTCGACGGCCTGCCGGCGGCGCGCTGGCTCTCGCGCATCTGTTCGAGCCGCTCGGGCGTGCAGAAGCAGCGGAAGCCGTGACCGTTCTCGACGATCTTCTCGACATAGGGACGGTACATGTCCTTGCGGTCGCTCTGGCGATAGGGGCCATAGGGACCACCGACATCAGGACCTTCAGACCATTCGAGCCCGCACCATTTCAGCGCGTCCAGCACCTTCTGTTCGAACTCCGGCGTCGAGCGGGTCGCATCGGTGTCTTCGATGCGCAGGATGAACTCGCCGCCGTGTTTCTTCGCGAAGAGGTAGTTGAACAGAGCGATATAGGCCGTGCCGACATGCGGCTCGCCGGTGGGGGAGGGTGCGATGCGTACCCGGACTGCTGAATTTGCCATGGTCTTTTTGCCCGTCTGACGTGCTTTTCGCCCCTTGCCGGAAAAGAAATCCGACCGCCGGGGCGCGCATTTTATGGGAAGGAAAGGCCCGCAAGGGTGCCGCAACAGCGGTATCGGCAGGCTATTCCAGTCGGCTCGCGTGAGACCATAGAACACCGATCATGTCAACGGAAAGTGGACCACGTCGGTTTTTGTTGACACTGCCGGCCCTGGACGATAATGAACCGAAAGGTTATTTAACTGAAAGGTTTTTTAGAAAATGCCGGAAGATCGCTTGTCGACGACGCTCTCCGCCCTGGCCGACCCAACGCGAAGGGCGATCCTTGCCCGTCTCGCCCTCGGAGAGGCCTCGGTCGGCGAACTGGCGGAGCCCTTCGCAATGAGCCTGCCGGCAGTGTCCAAGCATCTCAAGGTTCTCGAGCGCGCCGGGCTGATCAGCCGCGGCCGCGAAGCGCAATGGCGCCCGTGCCGGCTCGAGGCCGCGCCGCTGAAGGACGTCAACAGCTGGCTCGACAGTTACCGCCGCTTCTGGGAGCAGAAGTTCGATCGTCTCGACACCTATTTGCAGGAACTCCAGCACATCGATCCGGACGCCGGAAAGAACTGATCGTCATTCCATCTTCCGTGTCCGGCCGTTCTGCTGTAAGCAGGACGCGTCGAAAAAGGCAGGACCGGATATGGTAAGCCCGGTCCCTTCGGTTTTCTAACGAAGCTCTGCTCGAACGTCGCGTTCGAACCCACGACGTGGTTCCGATGCAATCGCATCGGTCCGCAGCGGGGTATGCATATCGACGCAGTCCGCCGCGTTTCTCGAACACGGAGACTGTGAACATGCGACTGAATCATATCGACCTCTATAGCCCCGTCGTTGCCGAAACGGCTTCCTTCCTCATCGACCATTTCGGCCTGACGCTGGTCGAAAAGCGCGGCAAGGACGCCTTCTATCGCTTGACGGATGGTTTCGGCCTCGTGCTCGTCGTCAGCCCGCCGATCACGGCACTTGGCGGCGGCGACCAGGTGAACCTCGGTGCCCAGACCTACCACATCGGCTTCCTGCTGCCGGCGCGGGCCGAGGTCGACGACGCCTACCGGCGGGTGCGTGGATCCGGCGTCCAGGTGATCGCACCGGAGGACCGGCACGGCGCCTACGTCTTCTATGTGGTCATTCCCGGCAACATCCTGGTCGAAGTCGGTCATCGCGCGGACGTCTGAACCGGACCGGAAGGCCAGCGGAACGTTTCCTCGGGAGAGGCGTTGTCCAATCAGAAGGCGTGGAGCCAGCCACCGGCATGGCTCAGCGAAAGAGGAGGAGCGATCCTGCTTTTCGCTGAAGGCTCGCGGTTGACGGCCGGTCGGGTCGGCCCCGCGTCTTCGTGAACTCCCGCAAACAAGAAGGCCCGCATCGGCGATGCGGGCCTTTTCGTGATGAGACCGTCGTGGGCTCAACTCGTCAGTTGAGTTTGCCAGCCTTCCGGAGCCGCGCATTGCGCGCGACCATGTTGAGGATTTCGACAAGGGCCGAGAAAGCCATGGCGGCGTAGATGTAACCCTTCGGCACATGCAGGCCCATGCCTTCGGCAATCAGCGTCGTGCCGATCATCAAGAGGAAGGCGAGCGCCAGCATGACGATCGTCGGGTTCTTCTCGATGAAGTTGGCGAGCGGATTGGCGGCGACGAGCATAACGGTCACGGCGGCAATCACGGCGATGACCATGATCGGCAGGTGCGGCGTCATGCCAACGGCGGTGATGATGCTGTCGACGGAGAAGACAAGGTCGAGCAACAGGATCTGAGCGATCGCAGCGCCGAAGCTGTTGATCGCCGAAGACGCGATGAAGTCCTCGCCATGATCGGCCGGATCGACATTGTGGTGGATTTCCTTGGTCGCCTTCCAGACGAGGAACAGGCCACCGGCAATCAGGATCATGTCCTTCCAGGAGAAGCCTTGGCCGAAGGCCTCGAACACCGGCGTCGTCAGCTTGACGATCCAGGCAACGGTGCCGAGCAGGGCAAGGCGCATGACGAGGGCGAGACCGATGCCGATGCGGCGGGCCCTTTCGCGATGCTCCAGTGGTAGCTTGTTGGTGAGGATCGAGATGAAGATCAGGTTGTCGATGCCGAGAACCACCTCCATGACCACAAGCGTGACGAGGGCGACCCAGGCGGCGGGGTCTTGGGCAAGCAACAGGATATCCTGCATCGGCGATCTTCCTTTGTGGGTGGCGCGTCGTCGCGCAAGAATCGCCGAAAGTATTTAAGAAACATCGCGGAGGTGACAAGCGCCGCCGCTATTTGCGGCGGCGCTTTACCGTTTACGATTTGATCGGAATCCACAATTCCACGACGCCCATGCCCGAATGCGGATCGAAACGATCGTCGTAGCGTTCGATGAGATCAGGCGTTTCGCCGTGCTGAAGTCCGGACTCGGGCAGCCAGGTGCCGAAGACATGGTCCGCGGTCTTGGCGATCGCTGAGATGTGGCCGCGGTGCAGGAAGACGGCATAACGCTGCTTCGGCAGCTTCAGCGTCGAAAAGCCCTCCGGCAGGTCGTCGGTTTCGCTGACTTCTGCGGCTGCCATGTAACGGAAGGTTCCGGCCTCGCCATTGCTATGGGTGCAGACACCATGTCGCCCCTCTGGCTGGGTATGTTGCCGAAATGGCGGTTGAACCGCTGCCAGAGCGAGGGGATGCCCTCGGTGCGGCTGTAGGCATAGGTTTCCGCCAGGCCCGCCAGAAGCAGGGGCGGGCTCTCTTCGAAGCGCGGCGGGTCGATCTTGAGAAGACGGGTATCGTCCATTCTTAAAGGCTCCATCAGTTCGATGTTTCGAACGTGCCTTTGCTTGCGCACCGTCTCGGGCGTCACGCCGAACTGGTCGCGAAAGGCGCGGGTGAAAGCCTCGTGCGAGTTGTAGCCCGCTTCGAGGGCTACCGAAAGAATGCTGAGGGAACCATCGGCCAGGGCGTAAGCGGCATCGCTGAGGCGCCGGCCGCGAATATAGGCGCTGATCGAGCGGCCCGTGACCAGCCCGAAAACGCGCGAGAGATGGAAGCGCGAGAGGCCAGCGGCCCCGGCGATCTCATCCAGCGATATGTCCTTTGCGAAATGGCTCTCGATGAACCAGACCGCCCGTCCGATGGCACTCATCATCACTCCTTTGGCAGCGCCCTGGTGATAGGGTCTTGCCGGAAGGCGCGCTTGATCGCAATTGCTGGATTGTAACGCCGGACGGGTCGGAAGAGTTCGGCGCCAGCCGTCCTATTTCTTCGGTCCGTAGGCGGACATGAAGACGCGGACGGCGGCGGTCACCGTCGCCTCGATCTGTTCCTTCGGCGGTGCGGAGCACATGCCGCCGAACAGGCGGTGCTTGAAGAGCCCGGCCTGCGCCATTTCGATGAACTGGCGGGCGGCCATCTCGGTGTTGTCGATATCCAGAGTACCGGCGGGAACCTGCCGGTCGAGATAGGCCTTGAGCACGGTATAACCGTTTTCCGGCGCCTCGCTGAAAAAGCGCTCGGCCAGATGCGGCATGCGATCGATCACGCCGATCACCATGCGCATGGAGCGGATCGTTTCTTCGGCCGTCATGCTGGTCGTCAGCGTCACGCCGAAGTCGTAGAGCGATTCCTCGACGTCGTCGTGATCGTTGAGCGCGTGCTTGGCGGTCTGGACCACCCGGGTCTTGCCCTTGATGATCAGCGCCTTGAACAGGTCTTCCTTGTTCTCGAAATATACGTAGAGCGTACCCTTGGAGACGCCGGCCTCACGGGTGATGTCGTTCATGCTGGCAGCGTCGAAACCCTGGCTCAAAAAGGCGCGCCGGGCACCTTCGAGGATTTGCTCGCGCTTGGCGGGGTCCTCGCCGGCGGCGTGGCGGCCGCCCATCGAAAAGAGATCTTCGTCCTGGCCGACATTCGGCTGGATCACGTCCTGGGTTCCGGTCTTCACCGTGCTCATGGTGGTCGCTTGTTTCCGTCCTGCTTGCATTAAATTTCAGTCATCGAACCGCGCGGTTCGATTTCCTCTTGATATGCGACCAGAAAGGGCTTATGTCAAGCTCGATCGAACCGAACGGTTCAGTTCGTTCAGCAATCTTTAACCAGGCCGGTGCCCAATGTCCGCATCCAACACATCCAGCGCTGCTCGCGTCCGTCCAGTCGACGAGAATTTTGAAGTGCAGCAGGAAACCGCGCTTGAGGCAAAGGCGCCTGCGGCGGAGCAGGCCGCTGTCCAGGCTCCCGCAGAAGCGGCGCAGCCGCCGAAGAAGGCGCGCAAGCCCATCGTTCCGGTGCTCGGTCTGGCGCTTCTCGCCGCCGGCGCCTGGTTCGGCTACGACTGGTGGACCAATGGTCGCTTCATGGTCTCGACCGATGACGCCTATATCGAAGGCGACATCGCGACGATTTCGCCGAAGGTTTCGGGATACGTCGCCAAGGTCGATGCCGTCGCCAACCAGAAGGTGAAGGCCGGCGATCCTCTCGTTACCCTCGACGATGGCGATTATCGTATCGCAGCCGAGCAGGCCGAGGCAAAGATTGCCACCCAGAAACTTGCACTCAGCCGTTTCGATGCGCAGATTGCCGGTGCCAAGGCGAGCCTGGCCCAGACCGAAGCGCAGAAGAAGGCTCTCGAAGCGACGGTGCGCGGCGCCGAGCTTGCGCAGAAGCGCGCAAGCGACCTCCAGTCCAAGGCCGTTGGCACCGTCGCTTCGCTTGACAACGCCGATGTGGCGCTCGACCAGGCGCGGGCGAACCTCGCCGGCGCCGACGCCAATATCGCCGCTGCCAATGCGAGCATCACGGTTCTCGAAGCCCAGCGCACCGAAGCCGAAAGCGAGATCCGCTCTCTCGAGCTTGTGCGCGACAAGGCCAATCGCGACCTCGGCTTCACCGTCTTGAAGGCGCCCTATGACGGCATCGTCGGCAACGTGGCGGTTCAGGTTGGCGATCTCGTTTCAGCCGGCCAGCGGCTCGCTGCCCTCGTTCCGGTCGACCAGCTCTACATCGACGCCAATTTCAAGGAGACCCAGATCGCGCATCTGGTGCCGGGCTCCAAGGTCAAGGTCCATGTCGATGCCTATGAGGATCACGCGATCGAAGGCACCGTTGCCTCGATTTCGCCAGCCTCCGGTTCGGTCTTCTCGTTGTTGCCGGCGGAAAACGCCACCGGCAACTTCACCAAGGTGATCCAGCGCGTGCCGGTGCGCATCACGCTCCCGGCCGACGTGCTGGCCGAAGGACACCTGCGTGCGGGCCTGAGCGTCGTCGTCGACGTCGACATGCGCACGGCGCCGGATCAGACCAAGGTCGCCGCCACCAAGTAATCAGGCCCAAACGCCGGCGCGCCTCAGGGCGCGCCTTTGCAAGGAGTGGCTGAGATGGCCGCAACGGCAACAGCAGGTTCGGTGGCGGCCGCCGCACCGAAGGTCGAGGAACATATGGATCCGAAGAGGCTGATCGCCTTCTTCGCCATGGTCGTCGGCATGTTCATGGCCATCCTCGACATCCAGATCGTCTCGGCCTCGCTCGCCGAAATCCAGGCGGGCCTGTCGGCCGGCTCGGACGAGATCGGCTGGGTGCAGACCTCCTATCTCATCGCCGAAGTCATCATGATCCCGCTGTCGGGAACGCTGGCGCGTATCGTCTCGACGCGCGTGCTGTTCTCGGTTTCGGCCGCCGGCTTCACCGCGGCGAGCGCGCTTGCGGCGACGGCCACGAACATCGACCAGATGATCGTCTATCGCGCCATCCAGGGCTTCATCGGCGGCGGCATGATCCCGTCGGTGTTTGCGGCAGCCTTCACCATCTTCCCGCCGTCGAAGCGCAACATCGTCTCGCCGATCATCGGCCTGATCGCGACGCTGGCGCCGACGATCGGCCCGACCGTCGGCGGCTATCTCAGCCACGCCTTCTCCTGGCACTGGCTGTTCCTCGTCAACGTCATTCCCGGCATCATCGTCGCCACGCTCACTTGGACCTTCATCGATTTCGACAAGCCGGAGCTCGGCCTCTTCAAGAAGTTCGACTGGTGGGGCCTTGCATCCATGGCGATCTTCCTCGGCGCGCTCGAATACGTGCTCGAAGAGGGCAACACCAACGACTGGTTCAACGACGAGCACATCGTCATGGGCGCAGTCGCTTCGGCAATCGCCGCCATCATATTCTTCTATCGGGCCTTCAAGGTGGAGTTCCCGGTCGTCGACCTCAGGGCCTTTGCCAACCGCAATTTCGCCTTCGGCTCGATGTTCTCCTTCGTCATGGGCATCGGCCTCTATGGCCTCACCTATCTCTATCCGCTCTATCTCGGGCGCATCCGCGGCTACGATTCGCTGATGATC
Organism: Sinorhizobium sp. NFACC03; assembly: GCF_900103435.1. Lineage (NCBI taxonomy): Bacteria > Pseudomonadati > Pseudomonadota > Alphaproteobacteria > Hyphomicrobiales > Rhizobiaceae > Sinorhizobium > Sinorhizobium sp. NFACC03. Next base: position 113,051 of record NZ_FMXF01000010.1, on the reverse strand, counting down.
GGCGAGACGATGTTCGTCTCGGGCCTTGCGATGTTCTTCACGGCGCCGGTCGCCGGCATCCTTTCGGGCAAGCTCGATCCGCGCGCACTGATGACGATCGGTTTTACCAGCTTTGCCGCAGGCACCTGGATCATGGGCCATCTGACCGCCGACTGGGACTTCTACGAGCTGTTCATCCCGCAGATTCTGCGCGGCGTCGGGTTGATGCTCTGCATGGTGCCGATCAACAACATCGCGCTCGGCACCATGCCGCCGGCGCGTATGCGCGGCGCGTCCGGCCTCTTCAATCTCACCCGCAACCTCGGCGGCGCAGTCGGGCTCGCGGTCATCAATACGATCCTGACCCAGCGCCAGGACTTCCACTATGCGCGCCTCGCCGAGCATGTGCAGTGGGGCAATCCGGAGGCGATGGAGCGGTTCAACAACATGGCCGCCAACTTCAACGCCCATGGTCTCGACGGCACGACGATCGCCGTCAAGCAGCTTGCCGCCATGGCGCAGAAGCAGGCGGTCATCCTGTCCTTCGGCGATATCTTCGTGCTTTTGACGGTGCTGTTCCTGTCGCTGATCCTCGGTGTGATGATGATCAAGAAGCCGCAGGGCGCCGGCCCCAGCGGCGGCGGTCACTAGGACAAGAGGATGATGGGTCGAGGCGGCCCATCATACTTTCCCATGAGAGGTAGGTAGGCGGGCGAGCGCCCGTCTTTCCTCGTTTCCATCCTTAGACAAGTCCGCACGGTTTACGCGAGCCGAGCCTTGCTGCACACTCCCGTCGACTGATGGCGAGGGGCGGCGGGATGAAGGAACGGGTTTCGACGGCTATCTCACGGCGGTCTTTCATGACGGGCCTTGCCGGCGTCGGGCTGGGGCTTGCAGCCTCGCGCAGTCGCGCTGCCGCACCGGCCATCGATGCGACGTTCCTGTTCTCCAACGACATTCATGCTTGCCTCGTTTCGATCGAGGGGCTCGCGCCGAGCTGCGCGGCGGAAGGCAAGACCGACGCGAACCTGCTGCGCCATGTGGCGGCGCTCAACGCCGTGCATGCCATGCGCTGGCCGGAAACGGTCGCGGGCAAGCCGAGCGGTCTCGCAAGTGCCGGACGGCAGATCGGCAAGCCACTCGGCCTGGTGCTTGGCGGTGACATCACCGACGACGGCGGCGGCCAGGTACGCCAGCCGCGGGAAGGGCGGCAGCTGCAGCAGTTCTCCAGCCGCTATCAGGAAGGGGCAGGGAGCGATCGCGTCCACATGCCCGTATTCGTCGGGCTCGGCAATCATGACCTCGACCAGGACGGCCCGCCGCCGCATGTCGACTGGTATCGCCGCGAGCTGCGCGATTATGTCGAGCTCAATCATCGCCAGACGGTCTTCTACAAGCCGCCGGTGCCGGTGACCAACTACGACCCGCTTTCGGACTGCTACTCCTGGGATTGGGGCGGGTTGCACCTTGTGCAGCTGCAGCGCTTCGGCGGCGATGAGACGAAGGGCGCGGTGAATGCGCTGCCCTGGCTGAAACAGGATCTGGCTGCCTATGCCGGCGATGGCCGGCCCGTCATACTGTTCCAGCACTATGGCTGGGACGCGTTTTCGACCGAGGTCTGGGATGTGAAGGCCAAGACCTTCGATGATGAAGGCGATGGCGCGCCGCATTGGTGGAGTGTCGATCAGCGCCAGGCGCTGCTCGACTCGCTCAAGGGCTACAACGTCATCGGCCTGTTCCACGGACACCAGCACGAAACCGCAATGATCTACCGGCAGAGCGGGCTCGACCTCATTAAGCCGAAGGCTGCCTATATGGGCGGCTTTGCGGTCGTGCGTGTCACGGACGGTTTCATGGATGTAGTGTTGGCCGAGGCGGGTTCCGCGCACGGAGAGGTCACGTTTACTGCGGCTTTCAGCAAGCGGCTCGGCTAGTATCCGGCAAGTTTCACAACACTCGTTAAATCATTCGGAATCAATCGTTTAAAGTGACAGCGTGCCGTCCTTCCGCCGGCGCACGGACGCCTGTTTTCGCCGTTTTGAAGATTTCTGATTTACGTACATCAGAAATTCCTCTAAAGGCAGAACCCGGAGGAAAACATGCGTCCGACAGTTCACGATATCGCTGCTAAAGCCGGGGTCAGTCTCGCCACCGTCGACCGGGTTTTGAACAATCGTCCCGGCGTGCGCGGTGTCACCCGCGACAAGGTCGAGCGCGCCATAACGACGCTCGGCTATGTGCGTGACGTCGCCGCCGCCAATCTCGCCAAGAGCCGCATCTACCCGCTGATCTTCATCCTGCCCGAGGGCGACAACACCTTCATGCGCGGCCTTGCGGTCGAGGTGGAGGCGGCGAAAGTGCGGTCTGCGGTCGAGCGCACCGCGATCACCGTGCTCTCCGTCCCGGCCTTCGATAAGGCGGCCCTGGCTGCGGCGCTGGAAAAGGCGCGGGCACTCGCCCCTGCCGGTGTCGCCGTGGTTGCGATCGATGCGCCCGAGGTCGTTGCGGCTGTCGATCGGCTGCGTGAAGACGGTATTGCCGTCGTGACGCTGGTTTCCGATCTGCCGGGATCGTCGCGTGATCACTTTGCCGGCGTCGACAACATCGCCGCCGGCCGGACCGCAGGCACCTTGATGGGGCGTTTCCTCAGCGGTCGCGAAGGACCGGTCGCGATCGTCGCCGGCTCGATGCTGGTGCGCGACCATCGTGATCGCCTCGAAGGTTTCAGCGCGGCGATGGCCGAAAGCGCCCCGGGCCGCCGGCTTCTGCCCGTCGTCGAGGGGCATGACGATCCCACCGAAGTCGAGAACCTTGTGTCGGGACTTGTCGCCGATCATGCGGACCTCGCCGGCATCTACAGTCTCGGCGCCGGCAATCGCGGCCTGATCGCAGCACTCGAAAAGGCCGGGCGTCAGGCTGATATTTGCGCCATCGCGCACGAGCTGACACCGCATAGCCGCGCGGCACTCGCCTCCGGCACCTTGGACGCGCTCCTCAATCAGGATGCCGGGCATGAGGTGCGCAGCGCCATCCGCGTGCTGAAGGCCCGTGCGGATGGACTCGCGGTGATCGGGGCGCAGGAGCGCATCCGCATCGAGATTTTCCTTAGGGATAACCTGCCGGTCGAGCCGGCGTAACGATTTGGAACTGCGCGGTTCCGGACGGCAAACCGGTCTGGAATTGCTCAATGGAGGCAAGCATGTATCTCGGACTGGATCTCGGCACCTCGGGCGTCAAGGCAATGCTCATCGATGGCGACCAGCGCATCATCGGTTCGGCCTCCGGCGCGCTCGACGTCTCGCGGCCGCATCCCGGCTGGTCGGAGCAGGACCCGGCCGAGTGGGTGCGCGCAACCGAGGAGGCGATTGCCGGCCTGAAGGCAGCGCACCCCAGGGAACTTGCAGCCGTGCGCGGCATCGGCCTTTCTGGCCAGATGCACGGTGCGACGCTCATCGATGCCGACGACCGGGTGCTTCGGCCCTGCATCCTCTGGAACGACACCCGCAGCTTCCGCGAGGCGGCAGCGCTCGACGCCGACCCGCAGTTCCGGGCGATCACCGGCAACATCGTCTTTCCTGGCTTTACGGCGCCGAAGCTCGCCTGGGTGCGCGCCAACGAGCCGGAGATCTTTGCCAGGGTGTGCTGGGTACTGTTGCCGAAGGACTATTTGCGCCTATGGCTGACCGGCGAGCACATGTCGGAAATGTCCGATTCCGCCGGCACCTCCTGGCTCGACACCGGCAAGCGGCGCTGGTCGGAGAGCCTGCTTGCCGCCACCGGCATGGACGAGAAGCAGATGCCGAGCCTGGTCGAAGGGACCGAGGCGGCTGGCAGGCTGCGTTCGGAGCTTGCAGCGCGCTGGGGGATTTCCGGTGACGTCGTGGTTGCCGGCGGCGCCGGTGACAATGCGGCGTCCGCCTGCGGCATGGGCACCGTCGGCGAAGGACATGCCTTCGTCTCGCTCGGCACCTCGGGCGTGCTCTTTGCCGCCAATGCGAGTTACCTGCCCAATCCGGAAAGCGCCGTACACGCCTTCTGCCATGCGCTGCCGAACACCTGGCACCAGATGGGCGTCATCCTGTCGGCGACCGATGCGCTCAACTGGTACTCGGGCATCGCCGGGCGCAGTGCTGTCGATTTGAGCGCCGAGCTTGGTGATGACCTGAAGGCGCCGACCGGCGTCACCTTCCTTCCCTATCTCTCCGGCGAGCGCACGCCGCACAACGATGCGGCGATCCGCGGCGCCTTCGTCGGGCTAGGGCATGAAAGCAGCCGCGTGGTGCTGGCCCAGGCGGTGATGGAAGGCGTGTCCTTCGCCATTCGCGATAGCCTGGAGGCCCTTCGCGCCGCCGGCACGACGCTGTCGCGGGTAACCGCGATCGGCGGCGGCTCGCGCTCACGCTACTGGCTGAAGTCGATCGCCACGGCACTCGACCTGCCGGTCGATCTGCCTGCCGACGGCGATTTCGGTGCCGCCTTCGGGGCAGCCCGCCTGGGCCTGATTGCCGCTACGGGCGCGGATCCCGTCGCCACCTGCTATGCGCCGCTCACTGCCGAAACCATCGCGCCGGAAGCGTCGCTGGTCTCAGTCTATGAGGCGAGCTACCAGCGCTACCGCGAGCTCTATCCGGCGATCAGGGGTGCGGCGTCGTGACGACGCTGCACCGCAGATCCGGTTCGGGTGCCGGCCGCTCAGCGGGCGGGGACCTTGTCGAGAAAGCCGGTGATCGTCTTCAGGCGGCCGTTCTCGATCTGGCAGACATCCGTGCCTTCGATAACCGAGGCAACGCCCTCCGGGCCGAGCGCCCAGGAAAAGCGGATCGTGTCGGCATAACCGTCCGCAGCCCCCTTCAGCGTGAAGCGGAAGCCGGGGAACTGGCCGTGGACGCCGGCGATCAGCGCATCGATGCCGGCGTGGCCGTCGCCTTGCATGATCGGGTCGCGGTAGGCGACGTCGGCGGTGAACGCCTTCTCGATCAGCGCAGAGCGGGCGGCGGCGTCGGTTGTGTTCCAGGCGGCAATGTAGGCTTCGGCGATGGCGTTGAAGTCGTGCATCGAAGTGTTCCTTTCGTTTGGCGTTTCGATGCCCCAGCTATCGCCGGACGAGGGAATGAAACCAATTACCTTCCACGTAATGGCCGCGCCTATCGAACGGGCGACGCCGGCCGAAATCCATCCCATTCGCATCATCCTTGAGAGGAGCCAAACCCATGAGCACAGGATTTTTCGGCGATATCGCCAAGATCAAGTATGAAGGCCCTGATAGCGCCAACCCGCTTGCCTTCCGTCATTACAACAAGGACGAGGTTGTTCTCGGCAAGCGCATGGAAGATCACCTGCGCTTTGCCGTCGCCTACTGGCACACCTTCGTCTGGCCGGGCGGCGATCCCTTCGGCGGCCAGACCTTCGAGCGCCCCTGGTTCAAGGACACCATGGACGCGGCGAAGCTGAAGGCCGACGTCGCCTTCGAATTCTTCGACCTGCTCGGCGTTCCCTTCTACTGCTTCCATGACGCCGACGTGCGCCCGGAAGGCAAGAGCTTTGCGGAGAACACCAAGAACCTCAACGAGATCGTCGACCACTTCGAAAAGAAGCAGGCCGAGACCGGCGTCAACCTGCTGTGGGGTACGGCAAACCTCTTTTCCAACCGGCGCTACATGTCGGGTGCGGCGACCAACCCGGATCCGGATGTCTTTGCCTTTGCCGCCGCGACCGTAAAGACCTGCCTTGACGCGACCAAGCGCCTCGGCGGCCAGAATTATGTGCTGTGGGGCGGGCGCGAAGGCTACGAGACGCTGCTCAACACCGATCTGAAGCGCGAGCTCGACCAGCTCGGCCGCTTCGTCAATCTCGTCGTCGAGTACAAGCACAAGATCGGCTTCAAGGGCGCGATCCTGATCGAGCCGAAGCCGCAGGAGCCGACCAAGCACCAGTATGACTACGACGTCGCGACCGTCTATGGCTTCCTGAAGAACTACGGTCTCGAAAACGAGGTCAAGGTCAACATCGAGCAGGGCCATGCGATCCTTGCCGGCCACTCCTTTGAGCACGAGCTGGCGTTTGCCAATGCGCTCGGCATCTTCGGCTCGATCGACATGAACCGCAACGACTACCAGTCCGGCTGGGACACCGACCAGTTCCCGAACAACGTGCCGGAGATGGCGCTCGCCTACTACCAGGTTCTCGCAGGCGGCGGCTTCAAGACCGGCGGCACCAATTTCGATGCGAAGCTGCGCCGCCAGTCGATCGACCCGGAAGACCTGCTGATCGGTCACATCGGCGGCATGGACTGCTGCGCCCGTGGCCTGAAGGCAGCGGCGAAGATGATCGAGGACAAGGCGCTTTCCGCTCCGCTCGATCAGCGTTACGCCGGCTGGCAGGTGCAGGAAGCCAAGAAGATGCTCGACGGCGGCTTCTCGCTGGAGGAGATCGAAGCCTGGGTGCTGAAGTCCGACCTTAACCCGCAGCCGAAGTCCGGCAAGCAGGAACTGCTCGAAAACGTCGTCAACCGCTACGTCTAAGCACTCTCGCGAGTTTGCGCGCGCGGCGGCCCGGTCTCTCCGGGCCGCCGGTTTGCGACGACTACGGGGTGTCGGCGACCAGGTGGGCCGCAATATGAAATCGATTACAAATCTCTCGGGAATCTGTGCCTTTGCCAGTTGCCCCCGGTTGAAAATCTGCTAGCTTTGGCGCCTGCAACGTTTCAGGTCCGCCAGTTGCGGCGAAAACAAGGTGCCATTGTACCTCCTTGTCGCCGACTGACCGGACAGGCCGACATCATCAATGGCCGTTTCATCGGGAGGAAAATCGGGATGAAGACGATCAAGGGGCCAGGGCTCTTTCTTGCGCAGTTTGCCGGCGATGCGGCACCGTTCAATTCCTGGGACGCGATCACCAAATGGGCGGCCGACTGCGGCTACAAGGGCGTGCAGGTCCCGAGCTGGGACGCGCGGCTGATCGATCTGAAAAAGGCAGCGACGTCCAAGGCCTATTGCGACGAGTTTGCCGGCACGGCGCGCGACAACGGCGTCGAGGTGACCGAGCTTTCGACCCATCTGCAGGGCCAGCTCGTCGCCGTGCACCCGGCCTATGACGAAGCCTTCGATGGCTTTGCCGCACCGGAAGTGCGCGGCAATCCCAAGGCGCGTCAGCAATGGGCGGTCGAACAGGTGAAGCTGGCGCTGACCGCCTCGAAGAACCTCGGGCTGAACGCGATGGCGAGTTTCTCCGGCGCGCTTGCCTGGCCCTTCGTCTATCCCTGGCCGCAGCGCCCGGCCGGCCTCGTCGAGACCGCCTTTGACGAACTGGCGAAACGCTGGAAACCGATCCTCGACCATGCCGAGGACTGTGGCGTCGACGTCTGCTACGAGATCCATCCGGGCGAGGACCTGCACGACGGCATCACCTACGAGATGTTTCTGGAGCGCACCGGCAACCACGCCCGCGCCTGCATGCTCTATGACCCGTCGCACTACGTGCTGCAGTGCCTCGACTATCTCGACAACATCGACATCTACAAGGACCGCATCCGCATGTTCCACGTCAAGGATGCGGAGTTCAATCCGACCGGACGCCAGGGCGTCTACGGCGGCTATCAGGGCTGGGTCAACCGGGCCGGGCGCTTCCGCTCGCTCGGCGACGGTCAGGTGGATTTCGGCGCGGTGTTTTCGAAGATGGCGGCCAATGATTTTGCGGGCTGGGCCGTGGTCGAATGGGAATGCGCGCTGAAACATCCCGAGGATGGCGCGCGCGAGGGTGCCGACTTCGTCAAGCACCACATCATCCGCGTCACCGAAAAGGCCTTCGACGATTTCGCCGGCGGCGGCACGGACGAGGCCGCCAACCGGCGCATGCTGGGGATCTGAGGTAGCGTTTGCCTCTCACCCTAACCCTCTCCCCGCTTGCGGGGAGAGGGGACGCGGACTGTGGCTGCGGTTGCACCTGCAGCGCTCTCAGAGAGAGTTGCTTGGGGCCTGGCGAGCGGGCGCATCCAGTCCCTTCTCCCCGCCTGCGGGGAGAAGGTGCCGGCAGGCGGATGAGGGCTGCCCTCACCGCGCGAATGAGGGGCAATTCTCGCGAACGATCACGCGTAACAAGCAAAACACACGAACGGAAACAGGGGAGAATCCAAATGGCAATCGAAGGAACGAGCGAGAAGCGCGAACGCCGCATCCGGCTCGGCATGGTGGGCGGCGGCTCCGGCGCCTTTATCGGCGCGGTGCATCGTATCGCGGCACGGCTCGACGATCACTTTGAACTGGTGGCGGGCGCCTTGTCGTCGACGCCGGAAAAGGCGGAAAGCTCGGGCCGCGAGCTCGGGCTCGACCCGTCGCGCGTCTATTCCGACTTCAAGCAGATGGCGATCCGCGAGGCGAAGCTGAAGGACGGCATCGAGGCGGTGGCCATCGTCACGCCGAACCACGTTCACTACGCCGCTGCCAAGGAGTTTCTGAAGCGCGGCATCCACGTGATCTGCGACAAGCCGCTGACCTCGACGCTTGCCGACGCCAAGAAGCTGAAGAAGGCGGCCGAGGACAGCGATGCCTTGTTCGTGCTGACGCACAACTACACCGGCTATCCGATGGTGCGGCAGGCGCGCGAGATGGTGGCCAATGGCGAGATCGGTGCGGTGCGGCTGGTGCAGATAGAATATCCGCAGGACTGGCTGACGGAAAACATCGAGCAGTCCGGCCAGAAGCAGGCGGCCTGGCGCACCGATCCGGCGCGCTCGGGCGCCGGCGGCTCGACCGGCGATATCGGCACGCACGCCTATAATCTCGGCGCCTTCGTCTCCGGCCTCGAACTGGAGGAGCTTTCGGCCGATCTCGACAGCTTCGTTCCTGGTCGTCAGCTCGACGACAATGCGCATGTGATGATGCGCTTCAAGGCAAAGGACGGTGAGCGCGCCAAGGGGCTGCTCTGGTGCAGCCAGGTCGCGCCCGGCCACGAAAACGGCCTGATGGTGCGCGTCTACGGCACCAAGGGCGGGCTCGAATGGACACAGAAGGACCCGAACTATCTCTGGCACACGCCGTTCGGCGAGCCGAAGCGACTGCTCACCCGGGCAGGTGCCGGGGCGGGTGCTGCGGCAAACCGCGTCAGCCGGATCCCGTCCGGTCATCCGGAAGGTTACCTCGAAGGCTTCGCCAATATCTACACGGAAGCGGCCCGCGCCATTTTCGCCAAGCGCAAGGGCGAAAAGGTCGATCCGGCCGTCACCTATCCGACCATCGGCGATGGCATGAAGGGCATGGTCTTCGTCGACGCCTGCGTCCAGTCATCCAAACGAAATGGTGCGTGGGTAAAGGTGTAGCGGAGCACAAGAACCGGCGAAAGGGCGGGGCATTCCCGCCCTTTTTCGCGAGTTGACATTTGCCAGCACGGCTTTAGGTCGGCCGCGATACAAAAGAAAACAACATGGTCCCGTTTCCGGCGGGGCCGGAACAAGACGAGGCAGAGAGATGATCGATCCCAAGATCCTGGCGCAGCGCTTCCCGGGTGATTTCGTATTCGGGGTGGCGACCGCCTCCTTCCAGATCGAAGGTGCCACCAAGGCCGATGGGCGGAAGCCGTCGATCTGGGACGCCTTTTCCAATATGCCGGGCCGCGTCTTCGGGCGGCACAATGGTGATGTCGCCTGCGACCACTACAACCGGCTGGAAGAGGATCTGGATCTGATCAAGAGCCTCGGGGTCGAAGCCTACCGCTTCTCGATTGCCTGGCCGCGCATCATTCCCGAAGGGACTGGCCCGATCAATGAAAAAGGCCTCGACTTTTACGACCGTCTCGTCGACGGGTTGAAGGCCCGCAACATTAGGGCATTCGCCACGCTCTACCATTGGGATCTGCCGCTGGCGCTGATGGGCGAGGGAGGCTGGACGGCGCGCACGACGGCCTACGCCTTCCAGCGTTACGCCAAGACGGTGATCGCCCGCCTCGGCGATCGCCTCGACGCGGTTGCGACCTTCAACGAACCCTGGTGTTCGGTCTGGCTCAGCCATCTCTACGGCATCCATGCGCCGGGCGAGCGCAACATGGATGCGGCGCTGCATGCCCTGCACTTCACCAATCTGGCGCACGGGCTCGGCGTCGATGCCATCCGCTCGGAGCGGCCGAACCTGCCTGCCGGCATCGTCATCAATGCGCACTCCGTGTACCCTGGCAGCGACCGCAAGGCCGACACAGCAGCGGCCGAACGGGCCTTCGACTTCCACAATGGTGTCTTCTTCGGCCCCATCTTTAGAGGCGAATACCCCGAGAGCTTCATGAGCGCGCTCGGCCACCGCATGCCCACGATCGAAGACGGCGACATGGAGACGATCTCCCGGCCGCTCGACTGGTGGGGGCTCAACTACTACACGCCGATGCGGGTCAGCGCCGACCCGGCGAAGAGTGCGGAGTACCCGGCGACGATCAACGCCAAGGCGGTGAGCGAGACCAAGACGGATATCGGCTGGGAGGTCTACGCACCGGCGCTCGGTAGCCTGGTCAGGACGCTCAACGCGACCTACCAGCTGCCCGACTGCTACATCACCGAGAACGGCGCCTGCTACAACATGGGTGTCGAAAACGGCATCGTCGACGACCAGCCGCGACTCGACTACATCGCCGACCATCTGTCTGTCACGGCCGACCTGATTGCCGAGGGTTACCCGATGCGCGGCTACTTCGCCTGGAGCCTGATGGACAATTTCGAATGGGCCGAAGGCTACAAGATGCGTTTCGGCATCGTCCATGTCGACTACGATACCCAGGTGCGCACCATCAAGAAGAGCGGTCACTGGTACCAGGCGCTCGCCGAAGAGTTCCCGAAGGGCAACCACGCCTGACAATTGGGCGCGTGGTTTCAGCCGACCCGCATCAAGCATAACTCCGGGAAGAACGCGAAACGGTTCTCCCGGATTTGCGTTACCCCAAGATCACCACCGGACCGGCAGGACCTCGAGGCTCTGCCGGTCGAGCTGGGCCAGCACTTCCTTGAAACCGTAGCGCGGCTTCCAGCCGAGCTTCTCGATTGCGGCGCTCGGGTCGTAGACCCGGTCGATCGTGGCGGGCAGCGGCCAGCCGCGATCCGCAAAAGCCTGCGACAGTTTTGGCGCGCGTTCGCGCAACAGGCTTGCGGCGTCCTCTGCCAGACGGCGGCAATCGGTCGGAAGCAGCGGCGTTTCGCCAGAGATGATGTAACGCTGGAAGAAAGGGCCGCCGTTGTCGAGTGCCGCCGCATGCGCCGCCGCAACGTCGCGCACATCGATGCCACGGTGCAAGCGATAGCTCGCGACGCGGTCGGCCGCCTCCGGGAAACAGCGCGACATGCGCAATACCCGCACATGCAGGGCACGGTCGGCGGCATTTTCAAGCAGGGCTTCGGCCGCAAGCTTGGTGTGGTGATAAATGGTGTGCGGCTTTGGCGGTGTCTCCTCGGTGATCCAGGCGCAGCCTCCGGCGGTGACCGCGTGGCCGTAAAGAGCCGTCGTGCTGGTAAAGACGATACGGCCGACACCCGTCGCCTGGGCGGCAGCGATCACCAGATGCGTGCCCATCACATTGACGCGTTCGAATTCCTGGTCGGCGAGCATGTCCACATGCGGCGCATGCAGTGCTGCCGTATGGATCACGGCATCCGCCCCCTCCATGGCCCGCTCCAGCAATTCGCCGTCGACGAGATCGCCAACTATCGCGGTCGTGCCGAAAGGCGTGCGGTCGATGCCGATGACATCATGGTCTGCGGCGAGCGCGTTATAGATCGCCCGGCCGATGCGGCCCGAGCTTCCGGTCAAGACGATGCGCATTTCTTACCTCGTAACCCTGTTCCTGCCCGTTAGCATGAAATGCGGTCGGGTGCAGTCCGTTCAAACAAGGATTTCCAAGATGGCGATCTGCGGGATGCGGCACCCAGTGCAGCAAAAGAGCATGGTTTTGCCGATCTCCTTCCTATTGCGGAAAATCATGCCTGTGAAACGCCCGGACAATTCTCCATAAGAGCCGTAGATTATGTCGCATGCGGGCCATGCGGCGCCAAAGTTGAACTGACTGGTTTCTTGATGCTAGAGAAGTGCTCCCTGTTCCGAATGCGTTGTCGAATGTCGGCCTGACCGGACGCGCCTTCCATCCCGACTTTGCCGGGATCACGAGTTTTGAACATCCGAGAGCACCTAATGTATCCGCACATTCCGACTGCGCCTCTTTCGGGGATCTCCGAACGATGAGCGTTTCCGCCTTGAAAGCCACGTCACCGGCTGACGCAGCCGTCGTCTTCGACGGCGTTTCCAAGCATTTCCCCGCCTCGGGCCAAAGCGGCGCCTTCACCGCGCTCGACAATGTCTCGCTGACGGTCGACCGTGGCTCGATCACCGGCATCATCGGTCGCTCCGGCGCCGGCAAATCGACGCTGATCCGCCTCGTTAACGGCCTGGAGAAGCCGAGCGGCGGCAAGGTGCTGGTCGACGGCGTCGATGTCGGCGGGCTCGACGATGCGGCGCTGCGCACGCTTCGCCGCAACGTCGGCATGATCTTCCAGCATTTCAACCTGCTCTCCTCGCGCACCGTTTTCGGCAATGTCGCGCTGCCGCTCGAGATATCAGGCATGGACAAGCGCGCGATCGATCAGCGCGTGCGGCCGCTGCTTGATCTCGTCGGCCTTGCCGACAAGCACGGGCGCTACCCGGCCGAACTCTCCGGTGGCCAGAAGCAGCGAATCGGCATCGCCCGCGCGCTTGCGACCGAGCCGAAGCTGCTGCTCTCCGACGAAGCGACCTCGGCCCTCGACCCGGAGACGACACAGTCGATCCTGGACCTGTTGAAGCGGATCAATGCCGAGCTTGGCCTGACCGTGCTGCTCATCACCCATGAGATGGAAGTGGTGAAGGCGGTGACCTCGGATGTTGCCGTCATCGATCACGGCCGCATCGTCGAGCGCGGCCACACCTTCGACGTCTTCACGCATCCGAAACACGAGACGACGCGCGCGCTGCTTTCGGGCTTGCCGGGCTCCAAGCTTCCGGACGCGGTGGCCCGGGCGCTCAAAGCCCAGCCCGCACCTGGAGACCGTGCCGTCGTGCGGCTCACCTTCTTTGGTGCGGCGGCCGAAAGGCCGCTGATCTCTCAGTTGATCAAATCGGTTGGCGCCGAGGTCAACATCATCGCCGGCACGATCGACGAGATCGGCGGCGCGCCCTATGGCTCGCTGGTCGTTGCCTATGGCGCCGATGCCGAGACATCCGGTCGCGCCGAACGCTTCTTCACCGAAAACGGTCTGGTAACGGAGGTGCTCGGTTATGTCGCCTGATATTCTCCTGCGCATCGGTGGTGCCACCGTCGACACCATCTACATGGTTGCCGTCGCTGGCCTCATCGGCTCGCTGATCGGCCTGCCGATCGGCATCTTCCTCGCGACCAGCGGCAAGGGCGAGCTCTTCCCGGCGCCGACGCTCAACCGCATCGTCGGGCTGATCGTCAACGCCACGCGCTCGACGCCCTTCATCATCCTGGTCGTCGCGATCATTCCCTTTACCCGGCTTTTGACCGGCACCTCGATCGGCACCAAGGCGGCGATCGTGCCTTTGACGATCGCGACGATCCCCTTCGTCGCGCGTCTGGTGGAAGCGGCGATCCGCGAGATCGACAAGGGGCTGATCGAGGCGGCGCGCGCCATGGGCGCCACCCCGATGCAGATCGTCTTCAAGGTGCTGCTTGCCGAAGCGCGTCCGGCTCTGACGTTGGCGCTCACCATGACCGCCGTCAGTCTCATCGGCTATTCGGCGATGGTCGGGGCCGTCGGCGGCGGCGGGCTCGGCGACCTCGGCATCCGCTACGGCTACCAGCGCTTCATGCCCGACGTAATGCTCGTCGTTGTCATCGTGCTGATCGTGCTGGTGCAACTCGTCCAGAGTGCCGGCGACGGCCTGGCGCGGCGCTTCGACAAGAAAAACCGCAAGACCTGATTTCCTCCCAAGACTGAACGTGAACAAGGAGACATCCATGAAGAAGCTTATCATCGCGGCAGCGATTGCCGCTCTCACCGCCGGCACGGCGCTTGCCGAAACCATCAAGGTCGGCGTCACGCCGGGCGAACATGCCCAGATCATGGAGAAGGTGAAGGAAGTCGCGGCACCCAAGGGCCTCGACATCGAGATTCTCGAATTCTCCGACTACGTCGTTCCGAACCAGGCTCTGGCCGATGGCGATCTCAACGCCAACTCGTTCCAGCACCAGCCCTATCTCGACAACCAGATCGCCGATCGCGGCTTCGAGATCGTCAGCGTCGGCACCACGATTACCACGCCGATGGGTGTCTATTCGCAGAAGGTGAAGAGCCTCGACGAACTCCAGGACGGCGCGACGATCGCCATCCCGAACGACCCGACCAATGGCGGCCGCGCGCTGCTGGTTCTCGCCTCCAAGGGCCTGATCAAGGTCAAGGAAGAGGCCGGCCTGAAGGTCACGCCTGCCGACATCACCGAGAACCCGAAGAACATCACCTTCGCCGAGCTTGATGCCGCCCAGCTGCCGCGCTCGCTGCAGGACGTCGATGCGGCCGTCATCAACACCAACTACGCGATGGAAGCCGGCCTGCACCCGAAGAAGGACGCGATCGCGATCGAAGGCGAGAAGTCGCCCTATGCCAACGTCATCGCCGTGCGCAAGGCCGACAAGGATGCGCCGTGGGTGAAGACGCTGGTCGAATCCTACCACGACGAAAAGGTGAAGGCCTTCATCAACGACACCTTCAAGGGCGCGCTGATCCCGAGCTGGTAAGCTTCTCTATCTGATCGAAACAGCAACCGCGCGCCGCATTCCGGCGCGCGGTTTTTCTTTGACCGTGCGTCCCGCGCGGTTATCCTCCCGACGCTTCGAGGAGGAGACGACATGAGTGTGATGAAAGGCGGCTGTCTCTGCGGCGCAATCCGCTACGAGGCGAAGGGGCAACCCCTCTATTCCGGCTTCTGCCATTGCCGCGATTGCCAGCGCACCACCGGAACCGGCCATTGCTGCTACATGATCTTCGATCGCGCGAACGTGGTAATGTCAGGCACCTGCCGCGGCTACGAAACACGCGCCGAAAACGGCAATGTGTCGGTCCGCTATTTCTGCGAAACCTGCGGCAGCCAGGTCTTCGGCTCAGGCCCGCCAGGGGATCCACGCGTGTCGATCTATGCCGGCACGCTCGACGATCCCTCAGTGTTCCAGCCGACCGATGCGATATTCACCCGCAGCCGGCATGAATGGGACCGCAGCGCGTTGGCGCTGGATGAATGCGAGGCGCTGCCGGGGTAGCTGCAGCAGCAGGTTTGCCCCTCACCCTAGCCCTCTCCCCGCAGGCGGGGCGAGGGGACGTGCCCGACAGCGGCCGTCGTGCTGGAACCTTCGCTGCCGGTCGGGACCTGCTTGAAAGCGGCGGCCCAAATGCCGGAGCCTGATCTGTGATGAGACGGCGCCAGATCTCCCTTCGCCCGCTTGCGGGGAGAAGGTGCCGGCAGGCGGATGAGGGGCCTCCCTCACCGCGCGGATGAGGGGCGAAACCGCCGTTCAGCTTCCGAGGTGGCGTTCGCCGCGCTTCTTCGCAAGCTCGATCTGCTTCTGGCGCTGGCGGTAGCGTTCCCGGTCCTCGTCGGTGCGGACCTCGTAGCAATGAATGCAGGAAACGCCGTCCTCGTGGTGCGGCGAGAGGAGATCGGCCTTGGTCAGCGGCTGGCGACAGGCATGGCAGAGCGTGTGCTCGCCTTCTTCAAGGCCATGGGTGACGGAGACGCGATCGTCGAAGACGAAGCAGGCGCCTTCCCAGAGGCTTTCTTCCTGCGGCACTTCCTCGAGATACTTCAGGATGCCGCCCTTGAGGTGGTAGACCTCGTCGAAGCCCTGTTCCTTCATGAAGGCGGTCGCCTTCTCGCAGCGGATGCCGCCGGTGCAGTACATGGCGATCTTCGGCTTGTTGTGCAGGCCGGTGTGGTTGCGCACCCAGTCCGGGAACTCGCGGAAGGTCTTGGTCTGCGGATCGACCGCGCCCTTGAAGATGCCGATCGCCGTCTCGTAGTCGTTTCGCGTGTCGATGACGATCGTCTCGGGATCGGAGATCAGCGCGTTCCAGTCTTTCGCATCGACGTAGGTACCAACGATCTTGTTGGGGTCGATGTTCTCGACACCCATGGTGACGATTTCCTTTTTCAGCCGCACCTTCATGCGCAGAAACGGCATCGAGGACGCGCGGCTTTCCTTGTGCTCCAATGCGACAAGCTCCGGCTGCGCGCGCAGGAAGGCAAGCACCGTGGCGATGCCGGCATCCGTGCCGGCGATCGTGCCGTTGATGCCCTCATGGGCGATGAGCAATGTGCCCTTGACGCCGTTCTCGTCGCAGACGGCCTGCAGCGGTTCGCGGAATTCGGCGAAGCGCGGGAAGCTTGCGAAATGATAGAGCGCGGCCACCAGAAACTGGCCGTGGGTCTCACCATGGGTCTCAGGGCGCGGGGTGGTGGAAATGTCGGTCATGGCCGGTGCAAATACAGCTTTCGCGCCGCAAGCGCAATCGCGGCAGGCGAGAGGGGCACTCTGTCGCGCCTTGGGCGGATACGCCGGGGTGGCTGTGCTAGCGCGCGGCGTCGAGCCAGAGCAGACGGATCGTCCGGCTCTCTTCGTCGGGCTGCTCCTGGAAGACCGTTGCTGCCAGTGTCAACGCGTCGTCTCGCAAGGTTTCCTGCCGGGCAATGACGGCGGCGATGAGATGGGCCTGGTCCTGGCTGTTGCCGGCCAGCGCCGGATCTTCGTTGATCAACTGGATCATGACGGAGAGATCGTTGAGGTGGCCGAGCGTGTCGACCAGCATCTTGGCCTCGCTGCGCTTGGCCTGGATAGCAGACGGCCAGGTGTCGCGCATAAGTCCCAGATGCATGCGGTAGTCCTGCGCCCGCTTGCGCAACTCGTGGAAGGCGCCGGCATCGGTGCTCGAGCCGCAGGCTTCCTTGGCGCGGGCGGCGCGCTTGAGCGTCTGCTGCCAGCCTTTCGTCAGTCGGGCGGCGGTTCTACGGCGACGATCGTCAAAAGAGACATGGGCCAGTGCTTGCAGGGCGTGTTCACAAGTGACGATGGTTGCGGCAACGCGGTCCTCGATGTCGGTCTCGCAGGCAGCGATGCGGTCGCGACGTTTCTCCAGCCGCTTGCAAATGTGGGTGAGAGCCTTCTCCTGTTCGACGCTGGCAGCCGATGCCCTCAGGTATTGAGCGTTTTCCACCAGCGCTGCCGCATCGCGGACGGTTGAGAGATTGCGGGCCATGTCGCGTATGCGCGCGTTTTCGTGCTTCTGGAATTGCGGCGCGTCGGCGGCGACGAGCCGATAGAGCGAACGCAGACGCTTGAAGTTCTTGCGGGCCTCATGGATAGCTTCGTGGAGGCCATCAGGGCGGTCTTCGAGGGTCATGACCGCCTGCGTGAATTGCTCGGCGGCAATGGCGCGGAAATCGTCGGTGAACGGCCGTCCGGGCCGGAAGGCGTAGGTCATGATTGGGGTTCCATCAGCCCCTCTGTGGCAAGCGCCTGGTTGGAATAACGGCGGTCGCCGGTGACTTCGCGGCCGATCCAATTGGGCAGCGCCGGCAAGTCGGTCTCGCGCTTCATCTCCACTTCGGCGACGACCAGGCCCCTGAGCGCGCCTTCGTAGACATCCACTTCCCAGATGAAGCCCTTGTACGGGATGCGATATCGTCGTTTCTCAATGACGATGCCGACCGCCTGCGTCAGCATCTCACGGGCGTCGTCCATAGGTACATCGTATTCATATTCGTTTCTGACCAGCGCCGACTTGCCGATCTTGATGGTGAGGCGCGCCCACTTGTTGCCGTGGATGCGCACGCGCAGCGAGCGGTCGTCCATGGTGACGACATAGGCTTGCCTGAGGTCGATGCCCTTGTCCGCATGCTCTCGCCACCCGTCGGACGCGACCAGAAACTTGCGTTCTATTTCCTTCGCCATGGATAATCCGCCATTTCGATAGGCTCGCCGTCATCAAACTATCGCTTTCGTGCGAAGGCTCAAGTCATCTCTTTGTTGTAGGTAATATTTTATCTTCAGCTTACATGAGAATGCCGCACACTTGCGCCCTTAGGTCTCGACAACCGGTGGCCGGCGGAGTATGCGGAGGGCATATTCAATCGTTTTAAAAAGGACGATCGGCATGAGCGCGAAAACCGACAGGCTTCTTTCCATCCTCAAATTGCAGCCGGTCGTTCCGGTCCTCGTGATCGACGACGTCGCGACCGCCGTGCCGCTGGCGCGCGCTCTGGTTGCCGGCGGGTTGAGGGCGATCGAGATCACGCTGCGCACGCCGGCAGCGCTCGAAGCGATCAGCGCGGTTGCCAACGAAGTGGAAGGTGCTGTTGCCGGCGCCGGCACGATCCTCAATGCCGCGCAATTCGAAGCGGCGGTCGAAGCCGGCTCCAAGTTCATCGTCAGCCCCGGCACGACGCAGGAACTGATCGATGTCGCGAACGACCACGACGTGCCACTGCTGCCGGGTGCCGCGACGGCGAGCGAAGTCATGGGCCTGCGTGAAGAAGGCTACGACGTCATGAAGTTCTTCCCGGCGGAACAGGCCGGTGGTGCCGCCTATCTCAAGTCGCTGTCTTCGCCGCTGGCCGGCACGATGTTCTGCCCGACCGGCGGGATCTCGCTTTCCAACGCGCGCGACTATCTGACGCTTCCGAACGTCGTCTGCGTTGGCGGCTCCTGGGTTGCACCGAAGGATCTGGTCGCCAAGGGCGATTGGGCCGGAATCACCAAGCTTGCGGCCGAAGCCTTCGCCCTCAAGGGCTGAGCGGGAAGCACTGCGTTCTACATTTGCAGGCCGGGCGAAAGCCCGGCCTTTTTCGTTGGTCGCGGTGTTCTTCGTCACACGCGCCTGGCGCGAATTTGTATTTCCCCTGCAACGTTCCTATGTCTCAATCCATTCGACGGCGCGAGCGCGGGCGGCGCTCCGTTTCGGTTGACCTTAACCGCCCGGAACCGACAAGGAGCGAAACCCGATGTTCGACGCGAAGAAATTGCTGGATCAGTTTCTGGGATCGCAGGTGCCCGGTGCCGGCGGCACGGTGCGCGATCGCGCGACCCAGGCAACGCAGCTTGCCAAGGACAATCCGCTGGCGACGGGCGCCATCGCCGCGGTCCTGCTCGGCACCAAGTCGGGTCGCCAGCTGGCCGGCAATGCCGCCGTGCTCGGCGGCCTCGCGGCCATCGCGGGTCTCGGTTACCAGGCCTACAAGAACTATCAGGCCGGCAACACGCCGGGAGGCGCAACCGTTGCCAAGGGGGAACCGGAACTCCTGCCGCCGCCGGCCGATTCCGGCTTCCCTTCTGCGCCGGAGGCCGTCAGCCACGATTTCGCGCTGACCCTGGTGCGGGCGATGATCGCGGCCTCGCGCGCTGACGGGCACATCGACGAGGCCGAGCGTCAGCACATCATGGACAAACTGTCGGTCTCCGGCCTTTCGGCCGATGCCGCCGCCTTCCTCGACAACGAGCTTGCCAACCCTGTCGATATCGACGCGATCGTCGGTGCGGCCAAGACGGAAGAAGAGCGCGTCGAGGTCTATACCGCATCGCGCCTGACGATCGAGCCGGAGACGCGTGCGGAGCGTGGCTATCTCGACCTGCTGGCCGGCCGCCTCGGCCTTCCGGACGCTTTGGTCGACCACATCGAGGCGACCGTATCGGCCGCCAAGGTGCCGGCTACGGCCTAGCATCCTCGCCTGATCCTCATGGGTTCATAACCAGTTTGAATTTGTATCGGTCGCCACTCTGGCCTATTGCGAAGTGCAAGGGGTAACGGAGGAGCGGCCGATGCGTGATCTCAAGAACTGGAAAGGATGCCCGGCGCCGAAGGGCGTCGCGCTCGAAGGGCGCTTCGTCAAGCTCGAGCCCTATGAGCGTGACCGGCATCTTCAGGACCTCTGGGACGGTCTCGGCGGCATGGCGATCAATCCGCTGCTCAGGTATTTCACGCAGCCGGACTTCAAGGACATTGAAGGTTTTGATGCCTGGCTAACGGCGGCGCAGGAGAAGTCCGGTTGGGTCACCGAAGTGTTTCGCGACAAAGCGACGGGTATCGTCGTCGGCATGGCCAATTACATGCGTGCCGATCCCGCCAATGGCGTCGTTGAAGTCGGCTCTGTCGCCCATGGCGCCGCCATGGCTCGCTCACCGCTCTCGACCGAAGTCCATTACCTGATGGCGAAACACGTCTTCGAGGATCTCGGCTATCGCCGCTACGAATGGAAATGCCACAGCGAGAACATGGCAAGCCGCAACACGGCGGCGCGCCTCGGCTTTACGTTCGAGGGCATCTTCCGCCAGCACATGATCTCCAAGGGCGAAAACCGCGACACGGCCTGGTTCTCGATGATCGACAGCGAATGGCCGCTGCTCAATGCCGCATTCGAAACCTGGCTCGCAGCTGATAACTTCGACGAGGATGGTCGCCAGAAGCGGCGGCTTGAAGATATACGTGCGGACTTGGAGCGGAAGGCGTCCAAGTAGGCGCCCGACGTTCGGTCGCACCAGACAACAGCAGGGAAGTCATGCAGAACAAGGAAAAGTCACCGGCGATCGCCGCTGCGATCATTCTCGTCGTTGCCGGCCTCGGCTTCTTCGTGCTGCCGTCGATCATGCTGAAGCTTGGCGACATCTCGCCCTGGCTTGCCGCCGCCTTCGGCGTGATCTTCGTGCTGGCCTTCTTCCTGCTGTTCTGGCTCCGAGCCCGCTACCAGCGCAAGCGCGGGCTGTGAGTTAGCCTCAAGAAGTCGCGAGAGCGGGAATTGCCTCAGACTTGCCCGCGCCCGGCTCGCTCAAACGCGCTTTTTTTGGTTGGCACACGTGTGAAACCGGCTTGTTCGGGCGTTGACTCCGGGCAATCTTCGAGCAAGTAGCCGAACGAATACCATGCGTCATAGTCATTCCGCGCGCCGGAGGGCCGCGTCCAGTAGTCATCGACGACCCAGAACGAGTAGCCACCGTTAACGTCGCTTGCTCCAATTCCATGTTTCTCGGAAAGCCAGAACCTGAAGGCGGCGGATTCCCCGGACCATATGTACTTAATGGCCCAGCCGTCCTTTCCGAGTTTCGCGGCTATTTCCTCGAACTCAAGCGTATCGAAATTCATCTGTGGTACCCGTCGGGTAGGTGATTCACCCCTGCAGCGCAGCGCCCAACAAAACGAGCCCCAGGATCAGAACCAGTGCCGCCCCGGCGATCTCGATGCCGTTGGAGATGCGGGCTGCTGACGTGGTGCTCGACGCGTAGCGCAGCGCAACGCCCTTGGCCGTGACGGCCATGGTCGCGAGGATCGAGACGGTGATCGCGGTGCCGATCGACATGGCGAAGACCGAGAGCACGCCGCCGAGATAGAGCCCGTTCAGGAGCGCGAACGACAGCACGATCAGCGCGCCGGAGCAGGGACGCAGGCCGACGGCGATAACGGCCGACCAGGCTTCCCGGAGCGCAAAACGATCGCCCTTCAGCATCGACGGATCGGGGGCGTGCGCATGCCCGCAGCTCGCGCAGACTTCGCCAGGGCCATGGCTGTGCCCATGGTGCCCGCCGTGTTCGTGATGATGGTGATCGTGATGATCATGATCGTGCGCGAGATGGATATGCCCGCCGCCGGCGACTGAGGCCACGGCGACCGGACGTAGCATCGACCGCAGCTTGCGCAGGAGCAGCCATCCGCCGAAAGCGGCAATGAGCGCGTAGCTGGCGATTTCCAGCCACCGCGTCGCCGTGGTCATGTTGATCGACGAACCGCGCAGCAGCAGATAGACGGCGCCGATCAAAAGGATCGCGACGATCCCCTGCAAGATCGAGGAAAGGAACGACAACATTACGCCGCGCTTCAGCTCGGTCTCGTTGGCGATCATGTAGGAGGAGATCACCGCCTTGCCGTGGCCGGGGCCGGCGGCATGAAGAACACCATAGGTGAAGGAGAGCCCGACCAGCGACCAGAGCTGCCAGGGGTTTTCCCGCATGCCCTTCAACGCGTTGGTCATCAGCCGATAGAAGCCTTGCTGCTCCATGTTCACCCAGGCGAAGAAACCGCCGAGGAAACCGGTCGTCTTGAATGCAGGCTCGGCCGTTCCGATGCCGAGCGGCGACTGGGCCGCCGCAAGCGTTGCGGAGAGCGCCGTGACGATGAGCGCTGCCGTGACCAGACGTCCGATCCTGCGGGTGTTCAGCATGTGATCTCTATCCTGGTTGCAAAGAGCTTCGACATGTCCGTGCCGGTCGGATCGCTCCAGAAGGCATCGGTCAGGGTGTCCTTGTTCTCGGCGAGAACCTCGTCGGGATCGGGGCGGACGACCTTGTGTTCGCAGGCGTTGATCTTGTCGCCGACGACGGTCAGGTCGTTGTCGGTCGCGAAATCCATCGCCGTATACATGGTCGGATCATAGACGCCGAAGGAAAGCTTGCCCTTGAGCGGCATCGGCTCGGCCGGCTTGACGGCAAACATCATCAGCAACTGCCCGTCCTTGTAGTCGACGGTGATGCTGTCCGGCTTGTTGACCTTGATGGTTTTGCCGTTGTCGAGGATCGTCGTGTAGTAATTGTACTCAGACAGCGACTCCAGCACGGTCTGGCCGACTTCCGCCAGTTCGTCCGGATCGAGCGTCGCATTCGAGTTCTTGTCGAAATCGAGCACCACGCTCGACGAAAACAGCTCGTCGAAACGCCACACATTTCGCAGTTCGCTGACTTCGGCCTTGTCGTCGGAGACCACCTCGAGCCGCGCTTCCGCGAAGATGTGCGGATGGGCAAGGGCCAGCGACGGCGCAAGCAGGGTGGCAAGGCCGGCCATGATGAGGCGTTTGGTTCTCATGAAACGGCAATCCTTTCGGCGGGGCGATCTTCCCGCGATTCGTTTCCGGGAATGTACCGGAAATGGGACGGAATTGGGACTTGGCCGATCACGTCCGTGGGTCGGTTAGGCTGCTCCTTGGCGGTCAGCGTGGCTTGCGGAACCAGGCATGCAGGAAATCGACCAGCGTCCTGACCTTGGCCGGCAGATAGCGGCGATGCGGATAGATCGCATAGATGCCGCGGTCGCGCGGCAGGAAATCGTCGAACAGTGTCACGAGTTCGCCCGCCGCGATCTTCGGCCGGGCAATGAAATCGGGAATGACCGCGACGCCCATGCCGGAGACGGCGGCCCTCAGAGCGGCAAGCGGACTGTTGACCTCGATCGGGCCGCTGACCGGAACGGTGAAGGCCGAGCCGTCGGACTCGACGAAGCGCCAGTTGGAATAGGAGCGGCCATTGGTGTCGAGAATGCAGGGGAGCTTGGAAAGATCGGCCGGGTGTTCGATCGGGCCTGATTTCTCAAGAAACTCCGGCGCGGCGCAGATCAGCACCTGGAAATCGTCGAGCTTGCGGGCGATAAGCGTGGAATCCTCCAGTCGCGTTATGCGGATGGCAGCGTCGAAGCCTTCCTCGACGAGATCGACGAAGCGGTCGTCCGAGACGATCTCCAGCGAGAGCTCAGGATGCTGCTTGCCGAAGTCGATGAGCGACTGGCCGATCTCGGCATCGACGAAAGTGCGCGGCGCTGTGATCCGCAGCCGTCCCTTCAGGTCGGAGTTGTTGGCGCGCACGAGATCGGCAAGGTTGTCGATCTCCTTCAGGATTTCCGAGGCGGTGCGGTAATAGGTATGGCCGGCTTCGGTCAGCGAGAATTGCCGGGTGGTGCGGTTGAGCAGCAGCGCACCGAGCTCGTCCTCGAGTTCGCGCACATATTTCGAAAGTAGCGCCTTCGACTTGCCGACGCGCCTGGCGGCGGCCGAGAACCCCTCGGCGTCCACGACGTCGATGAAGGCGCGGATGCGGGTGAGTGTGTCCATGGCAATCTTTCTTTCGTGCTCTCAATCGCGTTGCGCCGATTCGATGCGAACGCCTCTTTTCGCGCCGATGATGCCGGCGGCAGATTGTCCGTCGCTTGCGCCTGATGCACCGGTTTCGGCGGATGCCGGCGCATGCTGAAAATAATGACCCTTTTCAATAATTTACAGCAGTGATCGATCCGGCGCAGTTCGTTCAATGTTTGTGAACACCGCCAGTTTTGCCTGCTTGGAAAAAAATTCAACTGCCAGTGCGAAAAAACTCTTGATTGCGACAGGCTTTTTTCTTACCTACGCCCTTGCCCAAAGTCGCACGTGCCTGTGGGTGTCCGCCGACCCTCGATTAGGTGAGGGTATCGGTAAGGTACCTGGAACTAACCCCTCCAGTCGCTATTCCGGCCAACCGGGAAATGCGAGGACATCTTGAAGCAACGACGGTGCGGGCCTTTCTGGTGTCTGCCGGCTTTCCAACAGCCGGGGTTACTGAAGAGGCACACCTTCATTGCCGGAAGTGCGGTTGGGTTATCCCCTCCAATCCATGGCAGACAAAGCCGAATTGAAGCCTAGGCGGGCTTTGATTCACCGTTCGCGCATCGAGCGCATGCATGGTTCCGGGGTCTCCACCGGCTGGTTCCAGCGCATGTGCGCGTATGCCCTTTGTCCTCCGCGAAAGCGGAGCATTTTGGATCAGGGGAATATGGCCATGACCACGGCACGCATCATCGACTTCATCAACACCCGACGACCCGAAGGTCCTTGCCTCGTTGTCGACCTCGACGTCGTGCGCGACAACTTCAAGGCCTTCCGCCACGCGCTGCCCGACAGCTCGATCTATTACGCCGTCAAGGCCAACCCGGCGCCGGAAATCCTGCGCCTTCTCGCCGGTCTCGGCTCCTCGTTCGATTGCGCGTCCGTCGCTGAAATCGAAATGGCGCTCGATGCCGGTGCGACCCCGAGCCGCATTTCTTATGGCAACACCATCAAGAAGGAGCGCGACATTGCCCGCGCCCATGCGCTTGGGGTCAATTTGTTCGCGGTCGACAGCCACGAGGAAGTCGAGAAGATCGCCCGTGCCGCTCCCGGCGCCCGCGTGTTCTGCCGCGTTCTGACCAATGGCGAAGGCGCCGAATGGCCGCTGTCACGCAAGTTCGGCTGCGTCCCACAGATGGCTGTCGACGTGCTCGTCTATGCCCATCAGCATGGCCTCGTCTCCTACGGCGTCTCGTTCCATGTCGGTTCGCAGATGACGAAGCTCGACGCCTGGGATGCGGCTCTCTCGGATGCCAAGCGCGTCTTCGTGCAGCTTGCCAAGCGCGGCATCGAGCTGAAGATGGTCAACATGGGTGGGGGCTTCCCGACGAAGTACCTGAAGGACGTCCCGACGGCGGAAGCCTACGGCCAGGCGATCTTCAGTGCCCTGAAGAAGCACTTCGGCAACAACATCCCGGAGACCATCATCGAGCCCGGTCGCGGCATGGTCGGCAACGCCGGCGTGATCAAGGCGGAAGTCGTTCTGGTGTCGAAGAAGTCGGACAACGACGCCCATCGCTGGGTGTTCCTCGACATCGGCAAGTTCGGCGGTCTCGCCGAAACCATGGACGAGGCGATCCGCTACCCGATCCGCACGGCGCGCGATGCCGACGAAATGGAGCCTTGCGTTCTCGCCGGCCCGACCTGCGATTCGGCTGACGTGCTCTATGAGAAGAACATGTATCCGCTGCCGATCACGCTTTCGATCGGCGACGAGGTTCTGATCGAAGGCACCGGCGCCTACACGACGACCTACTCGGCCGTCGCCTTCAACGGCTTCGAGCCGCTGAAGGCCTACGTAATCTGATCCGGATTGCTCCCGTCTTCGGGCGGGAGCGCCATTTCACAATTTTTGTTCGGTCCGCCTGAAGCGGTTTTGATGACGGGAGGCCCCGATGGCCGCTGTTGTTGACGCCCTGCGCGCATTCTTTGCGCCCACTACATTTGTAATCGATGCCGAAAATCCGGGCGACGTCGTCGCGCGCGAGAACCTGCTCGACCGTGCCATGGGGCCGGAGCGGCGCCGCAAGTCGTCGGAAAAGCTGCGCAGTGACCGGCTGCCGGCCGAGGGCCTTGCCTTCGTCGCGCGTGATATCGACGGTCATGTGATCGGCACGGTGCGTCTCTGGAACGTTGAAGCCGGTGTCAACCGCGAAGGCCATGCCCTGCCGGCATTGCTGCTCGGTCCGCTCGCGGTCGATCCTGATCATGAGGGCAAGGGCATCGGCGGCATGCTGATGCGGGCGGCGATCGAAGAGGCCAAGAACCGCGGCCATGGCGCGATCCTGCTCGTGGGCGACGCCGCCTATTACGAGCGCTTCGGCTTCTTCGCGGGCCGCACGCAGCACCTCGTCATGCCCGGCCCGTTTGAGCGCAACCGGTTCCTGGCGCTCGAGCTTCGGGACAACTGGCTTGAGGGCGCTGCCGGCCTGATCGTCGCCAGCGGCCGTAAGCTGACGATGCCGCCGGTCCGCCGCGCGGCTTGATACCCCTTTCCGCCTCCAACCCTGCGGAGGCGGATTTTTCGCTGCTCCCTCGCTGGTCCGATGCGACCGGTGAGGGAGCAGACGCCCCATGGGCCGCGCGCTCTCCCGATGATTTCCTGATCTTCCTTGACAACGCGGCGTCGCTGACCTGTCCTTGCGGACAAGGCCTCGTTGCAAGTGCATGGAAATCTCCCGCATGGATCCGTTCATTCTCGGGGCAGCGACCCTGCTGCCCTTTCTGCTGACATCCTTCATCATCGAACTGACGCCCGGGCCGAACATGGCCTACCTCGCCATGGTTGCGGCTTCGGAGGGGCGTCGGCCCGGCATGGCGACCGTTGCCGGCGTCGCGCTCGGCCTGGCACTCGTGGGCTTCGCCGCCTCCTTCGGGGTTGCCGAGTTCGTCGGTCAGTCGGACACGCTCTACGGCGCACTTCGCTGGGCTGGGGTCGGCTTCCTGCTCTATCTTGCCTTCGACGCCTGGAACGCCGACGGCGAGGAGGCCGGTCCGAGCGGCAAACCCGCATCCTTCTATTTTCGACGTGGCCTGATCACCAATCTGCTCAATCCGAAAGCGGCCCTGTTCTTCGTCACCGTCCTGCCGACCTTCGTTGACGACGCGCGGCCGCTGTTGCCACAGAACCTGACGCTTGCTGCGATCT
The DNA here is from genome assembly GCF_900103435.1 of Sinorhizobium sp. NFACC03. Lineage (NCBI taxonomy): Bacteria > Pseudomonadati > Pseudomonadota > Alphaproteobacteria > Hyphomicrobiales > Rhizobiaceae > Sinorhizobium > Sinorhizobium sp. NFACC03. Next base: position 86,030 of record NZ_FMXF01000010.1, on the reverse strand, counting down.
ATGTGGGCGTCGCGACTGCGGTGCATGCCGCGATCGTGTTTCTGGCAGGCGCATTGGAACCGGTCCTCAACTCGCCGTCACGCGAACGCCTGGTGCGACGCGTGCTCGCACTGATGCTCGCGGCCGTGGCGATCTGGTTCGGGTGGTCGACGCGACGCTAGGGGTGCCCGGGCAAAGGACCGACTAGGTCTCCGTGCGCGCGTCGTAGCCGACGAAGGCAAGCTTGTTGCCGTCCGGGTCGCGCACATAGGCCGCGTAGAAGCCGTCTCCGTATTGCGGGCGGAAGCCCGGTTTTCCCTCTTCGCTACCACCGCGCTCCATTGCGATTTCGAACAACCGGTCGATCAGCCCGGCGCTTCCCACCAGGAAGGCCGTCATGGCGCCGTTGCCGACCGAGGCGGGACGCGTGTCGAAGGGGTAGCAGGCGAAGAAGCGCGGCGCCTTGTCGTCGTCCTTTCGGCCCCACGAGGACACCTGCTCGTCACAATAGCAGCGTTCCTGGCCGATCAGCGTCATCAGCGGATCATAGAAACGCTCTGCGCGTTTCAGGTCCGTCGTCCCGACCATGGTGTAGCCGATCATGCCTGTCTCCTCGCCTTGCCCGTCTCGGTGGCAAGTCGTCTCACACCTGCTCCAGGCACGCAACAGTGGCAATCGGGATTAGAAGGAGCCACCGATACGCGCAACGATGGTGTTCGCGCTGTGTTCCCGTGGATCGCATGTGCCTCAAGACGAGAAGCGGATGGTGTCCTCGGCGCCGTCCGCCTTTTTGTGCGTTACTGCCCCCTTGAGAAAGGCGCGGCCGCGTTCGGACAGGCGATAGCCGACGGCTAGGCTTTCGGTGAGGCCGAGTTCCTTCAGTTTGCGGATGCGCCTCTTGAGTTTCAGTTTTTCCATGCCGATGGCGGCGCTCAATTCCGTGGCGGTGGCTCCGTCGCAGGCAGCGATCAGCGTGAGCACCGGTCTCGTCCAGGCCATGCCCGCGCTGCGGTCGAAGTCATCGAGCTTGCGGCCGATCTCTGCCCGTTCTTCGCTGCCGAAGTCGGACATTTCCCGCAGCGTGATGCGCGGATCGTCGCCGGCTCGGTGGAAGGCGATGCGATAGCAGCGGCCCTCAAGAGAGCGCCGAGGTCGGCAAAGCCGGCCTTGCGCGCGTCGCCGTCGGTGATTGCGCCTTCCTCGATCTCGTCGACGGCATCGATGGCGAGAACGCCGACTGCGGTGCGCAGCGTACCACCGGCCCTGACCGTCGGCTTCGTCCAGCGTCGGAAGGCCAAGGTCACGTCGCCGCTGGCGATGGCTGCGAGCACGTGCTGACGAAACAGCATTTCAGGCGGTGGCGCGGCGATAGAGGGCGAGCGAGCCGGCGAGCGCCAGTAGCGCGCCGCCACAGAGTCTATCGAGCCAGACGGCGCCGGAGTGCTTGAGGAAGGCCGCGGCCTGTGCACCGAGCAGCGCGTAACCGAACATCACGGCAAGATCGACCGAGGCGAAGACGAATGTCAGGGTGGCATATTGTGGTGCTTGCGGCGCCGCGGCGTCGATGAACTGCGGCAGGAAGGCGGTGAAGAACAGGTAGCCCTTCGGGTTGGTGACGGCGACGAGGAAGCTCTTGACGAAGATGGCGACAGCGGAAACGGGATGACCGGAGCCGCTTGCCTCGGTTGCGACCTGAATCGTCCCTTTCGACCGCAACAGCATGATGCCGAGAAAGGCGAGGTAGGCGGCGCCCAGCCATTTGACGACGGTGAACCAGAATTCGGAGGCGGCGAGCAGGGCGCCGAGACCGAGTGCGACGGCGCCGATCAGCACGAAATCGGAGAGCACGGCGCCGAGCATGCCGGCGGTTGCGCGTCTCACGCCATAACGCGAGCCGTTGGTGAGCGCGAGCAGAACCGTCGGGCCCGGTGTCGCGATGCCGATGAAGGCAACCAGCGCGAATGCGAGTATCGTTATGTCGGTCATGATGTCCTCCCTCGTCGTGTCCCGTAGTCGTCCCACAGCTCTTGCGCCTGTGCAATCGCCTTTCGTGCGGGCGTGAAGGCTGCATTTCCAGGCGAGGTTTGACAGCCGAGACGGCATCCCCTATGGAAACGGCAGGGTGAAGGTCCCTGCCGTCCGCGAGCGTCATGCTTTGGTGAAGTCCTTCTTCGAGACACGGTCAGCCGAAACGGCATGCGAACCGGTGGCAATGCGGGCTCCCATCTCCAAGGAATGCATGCCGCTGCAGGAGACCCTCTCATGACGCGCGGAACAACCACGCTTCCCTCACTCGATGCCCTAAAAGATCAGGCCAGGCGCTTGCGTACCCGCCTTGCTGCCGAAGGCGAAACCATCGGCCATTCCCGTTCGCTTGAATTGATCGCCGCCCAATACGGCTTTCGCGACTGGAACACGCTGCACGCTGCCGTCGGCAACCGGCCGCCCTTCAATCCCTGGATGCTGGGCTCGCGGGTGAAGGGGCGCTATCTCGGCCAGGCTTTCGAAGGCGAAATCCTGTCGGTGCAGGCGCTGACGGCGCAGCCGGGGCGCTATCGCCTGACGATGAAATTCGACGAACCGGTCGACGTCGTCACCTTCGAGAGCTTCTCGGCCTTCCGTCAACGGGTCACTGCGACGGTGGATGAGACGGGTCGGACGATCGAAAAGACCTCGAACGGGCTTCCGCAACTCGAACTCGATTGGTGAGACTGGCGCTCGTCGGGCTTTGCCACGCGGATGAGCCCGCTTCCGGTCCGTGCAACGGCTTCCGATCAACGTCCCCGAAGCGCGTGCTTCCGGGGACGTTTTCGTTTCAGGGCCGATCGCAGGTGCGGCCTTGGCCGAGTTGTCCCGTGGGCCGGAAGATCGCTCGATTTGCAAGTTAATTGCGAATGAGTTGCATTTGCATTATTGATGTAGCTGCAAATGATTTGCAAAAGCATGTGGCGCATTGCTGACGTATGCCGATCGCAGCGTGGCGCGCGGGTTATCCAATCGAGAGAGGGCCGAAAATGGACAAGCCGACAAGACCAGACCTGCTCCGAAGGCGGAGCCTTCTGATGGGCGGGCTGGCGGCGGCGGGCGGGACCGCGATCTGCACCAGCGCCACCTTGGGCCAAGAGCAGGCGAGCCATGCCGGTCATGCTGCGCCGGCGGGGGCCACCACCCAGGACCCGATGCCTGCCATGGGGCATGGGGCGATGATGACAGTCGGCGATGTTGACAGCGCAGCCAACGGCTTCGATCCGATCGACATGCTGACCGATTGGGAGACCGGGACCGTTTCAACGCTACCGGACGGGCGGACGCTACGCACCTTCGAGATGAGGGCGGAGGATCGCGAGATCGAGATCGCTCCCGGCATCAAGTTTCCCGCCTGGACCTATAACGGCCGTGTCCCCGGGCCGGCGCTGCGGGCGAAGGAGGGTGAGCGGCTGAGAATCGTCTTTCGCAACTATGCGTCTCATCCGCACTCGATCCATTTCCACGGCATCCATGCCGCACGCATGGATGGCGTGCCGGGTGCGGGCATGGTCGATCCGGGCGATGAGTTCATTTACGAGTTCGACGCCAAGCCGTTTGGCTGCCATCTCTATCATTGCCATGCGATGCCGCTGCGCCGGCATATTCACAAGGGCATGTACGGCGCCTTCGTCATCGACCCGGATCCGGAGCGCCGGCCGGAACATGTGGACGTCGCCCGCTCCCGACTGCTCGGCACGCCGGAGAATGCCGGCTGGCAGGAACTGGTGATGGTGATGAACGCCTTCGACACCAATTTCGATGCGGAAAACGAGTTCTACGCGGTCAACACCGTCGCTCACGCCTTCATGAAGCGGCCGATCCGGATCGTGAAGGGCAAACCGGTGCGCATCTATCTGGTCAACGTCATCGAGTTCGACCCAATCAACTCGTTCCACCTGCACGCCAATTTCTTCGACTATTACGATCAGGGCACGACGCTGACGCCGACATTGAAAACCGTCGATCTCATCACCCAGTGCCAGGCACAGCGCGGCATTCTCGAATTCACCTTCGCCGAGCATGAGCCCGGTCTTTACATGTTCCACCCGCATCAGACCGAGTTTACCGAGCTCGGCTGGGTCGGCATGTTCGACGTGGTGGAGGCGCTGGCATGAACGAGACCCTGCCGAGAGCTGCTATCCGCGCGGCAAAGACCAACCTGGTGTGGCTGGCGCTGCCTCTCATCGCCTTTGCCATTGCCGTTGCCTGGATTCTATCGGCCGATCCGTTGTCAGGATTCCGCAATGGCGCGCCGCCTATCGAAAACCTGACCTTCGAAAGGACCGTGCTCGACGATAGCGGCCTTCGCCTCCTTGTTCGCGCCGGTGGATCCGAACCGATGACAGTGGCGCAGGTTCAGGTGGATGACGCCTATTGGCAGTTCACCCAGGATCCGTCGGGGCCGATCGCGCGGGGCAGGGCAGCATGGCTGAACCTGCCATTCCCATGGATGCTGGGCGAGGCGCATGCTGTGAAGGTGGTGACCAACACCGGGGCCACGTTTGTGCACGACATTGCCGTCGCCGTGCCGACGCCGCAGGCAACGACAGGCCAACTGCGACTGCAGGCGCTGGTCGGCATTATCGTCGGCATCGTGCCGGTGGCCGTCGGCCTGATGTTCTATCCGGTGCTGCGTGGCGTCGGCCGCGACGGCATGGCGTTCCTGCTGTCACTGACGATCGGCCTGCTCGGCTTCCTGCTTGTCGATGCGAGTGCAGAAGCGCTCGAACTTGCCGGCGAGGCGGCCGCGATCTTCCAAGGGCCGGTCATGGTGGTGCTGGCGGGCTTGGGCAGCTTCCTCCTGCTGATAGCGATCGGGCGGCGAAGCGGTGCGCCGGCCGGGCTTGCGCTTTCCACTTACATCGCGCTCGGGATCGGCCTGCACAATCTCGGCGAGGGGCTGGCGATCGGTGCCGCCTTTGCGGCGGGGTCGGCTGGGCTCGGTACCTTCCTGGTGCTGGGCTTTGCGCTCCACAACGTCACCGAGGGCATCGGCATTGCCGCTCCGATCCTGAAAAAGAGGCCGTCCATCTGGACGTTCATCGGGCTGACGCTGCTTGCCGGCGGTCCGGCGGTGATCGGCATGTGGCTCGGAAGCCTTGCAACCTCGGCGCAGTGGTCGGCGTTGGCGCTTGCGGTTGGTGCAGGGGCGATCTTGCAGGTGATCATCGAAGTCGGCGCCTATCTGATGCGGCAAAGCGAGCGCGGGCGCGACGTGTTCCTGACGCCGCCTGTTCTGGCCGGTCTCGCGACCGGCGCCGCCTTCATGTTTGTCACCGCCGCGCTGGTGAAGATCTGAAGCGGGAGCGGGTCTGACGCGGGCCGAGATGGATCAGACGATCGTCTGGTCCATCTCGGCCGCCGGCACCTCGTCGACACGGTGAATGCGCACCACCGTTGCCGGCACGCCCGCGACCGTGGTGCGCGGCGGCACGGACTTCAGGACGACGCTGCCGGCCGCGACCTTGCTGTAGGCTCCGACCTCGATATTGCCGAGGATCTTGGCGCCGGCGCCGATCATGACGCCTTGGCGTATTTTTGGATGCCGATCGCCGGTTTCCTTACCGGTGCCGCCGAGCGTGACGTTCTGAAGGATCGAAACCTGGTCTTCGATCACGGAGGTCTCGCCGATGACGATGCCGGATCCATGGTCGAGCATCACCGCCTTGCCGATTGCTGCGGCCGGGTGGATATCGGGACCGAAGACAAGCGAGGCGAGGTTCGAGAGCCAGTTGGCGACTTGCCTGCGGCCATCGATCCAGAGCCGGTGAGCCGCGCGATAGGTCTGCAGCGCCTGGAAGCCCTTGAGATTGAGGAGGACATGCAAGAGGCCCGGGCAGGCGGGGTCACGCTCCATCACCGCCTGGAGGTCCGCCTCGGCAGCGCGCAGAGCTGCTGCATCGGCGTCGAAGACGTCCGAAAGCAGCTGCGCCAGCGACCGTTCGTCGACACGGGCGACGGAAAGATGGGAAGCGAGAACACCTGCGAGCACCGCCGCATCCGACCGCGCCTCGGTGATCAGCCGCAGGGTTTGCTCCATGACCGGCTCGCGCATGGCGAGCGCCCGGGCTTCCGCACGGATGCGGTTCCAGATTTCGCCGTCCGCCAGAGGCACAACGGCCGAGCCAGCATAGAGTGGAGCTTCTGCGCCTGCGGTCATTGTTCGCCTGCTACCCCGCGATATCGACGACACCGCAGTCACCCTCGGCCGAGCCGAAGACGAGCTGCCGGCCGTCCTTGTTCCAGGCCATGGCGGTGATGGCGCCCTTGCCGGGGCGGCGCAGCAGCACTTCCTTGCTGTCGGCAAAGCGCGCGCCGAGGATCATGCCGTCCTGATAGCCGATCGCGACGATGTCTTCGGCCGGATGGCAGCAGACCGAGGTCACCATGATGTCGGCGCGGGTGCCGAGTTCCAGCGGCGCCTTGCCCATCGGGCCGTCCTTGCCCTGGAAGGGCCAGACGATCGCGGCCGGGGCGCCCGAGGAGGCGAGCCATTTGCCCTTGGCTGACCAGGAGACCGACTTCACCTTGGCGGGATAGCCGGTCATGCGCATGTGGCGGGCTTCGGCGCCGGGCTTGGCGTCGAGTTTCCAGCCGTGCAGCGCGTTTTCCTGCATTGTCGTCACCAGGAAGCGGCCGTCCGGCGAGAAGGTGACGCCGGTGTGGGCACCTTTCCACTCGAGATCGATCGGCTGGCCGGAGGTGCCGACCCAATGCAGCGACACGCCATTGTAGCGGGCAGCGGCGATGCGCAAACCCTTCGGCGCGAAGGCGAGGCCCTCGACGGTGCGTTCCTCGGTAAATTCCTTCGTCGTGCCCTCCGCAAGACGCACATGCGTAGTCTTGCCATAGGCATAGGCGACGGCGCCTTGCGGGCCTGTCGCAACTTGCGCGATCCACTTGCGTGGCGCTTCGGTGACCAGCGAGGTGGTGCCGTCGGCGGCCGTACGCATGACCTTGCCGTCCTCGCCGCCGGTCAGCAGCGTGTCGTTGGCGTCGTCCACCACGAGCGACAGCAGGCCCTCATGGACCTCCGTCGTCTTGTGGCCGAGGTCGAGGCGATGGATCGCACCGGTGGCTTCGGCGAAGAAGGGGACGCCTTTGAGAAAGGCCACGCCGACGACGTGACCTTCGAGATCGAGGGGAGCGACAGTCGGCATCAGTTCGGCTGCGCCTCGCAGGCTTTGAAGGTGCGCTCGAGCTTTTCACGATCGAGGTCACGGCCGATGAAGACGAGGCGGCTTTCGCGCTTTTCGCCTTCCTTCCACGCACGCTGGTGATCGCCCTCGATGATCATGTGCACGCCTTGAACGACGTAACGCTCGGCATCGCCAGCAAAGGCGATGATGCCCTTCAGGCGCAGGATGTTCGGGCCGTCCGTCTGGGTGATCTTCTGGATCCAGGGGAAGAAGCGATCGGGGTTCATCTCGCCGCCGCGCAGCGAGATCGACTGCACCGTCACGTCGTGGATCGGCGAGGGGGCATCGTGGTGATGATGATGGTCGTGATCGTGGTCATGATCATGATGGTCGTGATCATGGTGGTGATGGTGATGATCGTGGCCGCAATCCGGACCGCAGGTGTGATCGTGTTCGTGATCGTCCTGGTCGAGGAAGTGCGGATCGTTTTCTAGCGCCCTTTCCAGGTTGAAGGCGCCCTGATCGAGGACCTTGGCAAGATCGATGTCGGAGCGCTGGGTGCGGTAGATGCGGGCCGACGGATTGATGACGCGCACGGTCGCTTCGATGCGCTCCAGTTCCTCAGGTGTGACCAGGTCGGTCTTGTTGAGCAGCACGACGTCGGCAAAGGCGATCTGGTCTTCGGCCTCGCGGCTGTCCTTTAGCCGCAGCGGCAGGTGCTTGGCATCGACCAGCGCAACGACCGCGTCGAGCTCGGTCTTGGCGCGCACGTCATCGTCCATGAAGAAGGTCTGGGCGACCGGCACCGGATCGGCAAGGCCGGTCGTCTCGACGATGATCGCGTCGAAGCGGCCGGGGCGGCGCATCAGGCCCTCAACCACGCGGATCAGGTCGCCGCGCACGGTGCAGCAGACGCAGCCGTTGTTCATCTCGTAGATTTCCTCGTCGGATTCCACGATCAGGTCGTTGTCGATGCCGATCTCGCCGAACTCGTTGACGATGACCGCGTATTTGCGACCATGGTTCTCGCTGAGGATGCGGTTCAAAAGCGTCGTCTTGCCGGCGCCGAGATAGCCGGTGAGCACAGTGACGGGGATCGGCTTCTGCGGGGATGTTTCGGTCATGGGAACCTCTAGGATTTCCGGATGCGGCGGGCAGGCATCCAAGTCGGGTTTCATATAGGAGATGCGGCGGCGATGCGCAAATGGCGCGGGCGATTTTGGCGGGCGCGGGCGGATCGCCTCAGCGGTCTGCGATAACCCTCCTTTCATCAAAATCGGAGAGAGTGCGCGGCAGATCCTAGGGGTGTGCAGGTGAAGACGATTTCCATCAACGGCCGGTTCCTGACCCAGCCGCTTACCGGCGTGCAGCGCTTTGCCCGTGAGATGACCCGAGCGCTGGATGCGCGCATCGCTTCCGGGCAGGTGCCGCATGCGCTGAAGGACGCGCGCTGGCGGCTGCTTACTCCGGGCAAGGCTGTCGACGATCTCGGGCTCAAGGCGATTTCGGTCGAGCCGTTCGGCTCCGGACCGGGCCATGTCTGGGAGCAGGGCGCGCTCTATTGGCGCGCGCGCCGCGATACGCTGATCGGCTTCGGCGGCAGCGGCCCGGTGCTGCACGGCGACCAGGTGGTGGTGATCCACGACGTCACCCTGTTTCGCCATCCGGCCTCGTTCGGGCGCGGCTACCGGCTGTTTCATGGGGCGCTCGGTTTCATCCTTGCAAGGCGGGCAAAGCTCGGCACCGTCTCGAACTTTTCGCGCCAGGAGCTTGCCGATGTCTTCCGCGTGCCGGCTGCTGGCATCGACGTCATCTACAACGCGACGGATCACTTCGCGCGACTTCAGCCGGACGAGGGCGTCATCCAGCGGCTCGGGCTTGCCGATACGCCCTTCTTCCTGCTGGTCGGCACGCTGAAGCCCAACAAGAATGTCGAGTTTGCGGTGCGCGCCTTCGAGGCACTTGGTGCCGGCGACCACAAGCTCGTGGTCGTGGGTGGCACCGACCCGACCGTGTTCCGCGATATCGCGCCCACGTCGAAGGGCAACCTGATCTTTCCGGGCCGCCTGACCGATGACGAGATCGCCGGGCTGCAGCGGCGCGCTGTCGCCTTCGTCTTTCCCAGCCTCTATGAAGGTTTCGGCATCCCGCCGCTGGAAGCGATGACGCAGGGGTGCCCGGTGCTCGCCGCCGATATTCCGCCGGTTCGCGAGGCCTGCGGCGATGCCGTTTGCTACTTCGATCCGTTGAAGACGGAGGCTTTGGTCGACGCGATGCGGACGATCTCCGCCGACGAGGCCGTTCGCCGAGATTTGCGGCGTTCCGGCTTTGACAATGCGAAGCGCTTTTCCTGGGACGGGAGTGCGGTCGTGCTGCTCAACATGCTGGCGGCGCAGCACATCTGATCCATTCTGCGCGATTTTGGAGCGTCAAAGGTCGAGAACCCGCATCGGGTCCAGTCGACCCCGGACAAAATCACCAAATGCAATCAGATTGCCCTTGAGCCGACCGCGTCGATCGACGAGGCCTTGCGGTTTGAGGCTGCCGAGGATGTTGGCGGCGAAGTTGCCGCCCATGAGGCGAAGTGCCCATTTCAGTCCGACCGTGCCCTTGTTGCGCAGATAGAGCGGATTTGCGACCTGCGAGTAACCGAAGCGCAGGCCCGAGGTGCGGCCGCGCTTGTTGCCGAGGTGGACGCCGCGCAGCGCCGGCGATTTCACGATGCGCCCGTGCGCGGCCAGACGCCGGCAGAAATCGACATCCTCCTGCCAGCCATAGAGCGGCAGCCGCTCGTCGAAACGGGTGCGTTCGGCGGCAATCGCCGATACGCGGAAGGCCATGTTGCAGCCATAGGCGTTGAAGGCCGGCTGTGTGACATCGTGCGGCTGAGCGCCGGGATCCGTCTCGAGGATCGCCTTGGCATCGGCAATCGATATGCCCGGGCCATGAATGCCGTCGGCCAGAACCAGGCCGGTTGCCACGACGAGATCAGCCTCGCGATCGAACAGCCTTTCAGCCTCGGTAAGAAAATCGCTGCGCGGCAGGAAATCGTCGTCGAAAAAGACGATCAGATCGGCGGTTGTCGCCTGGTCGAGGATGGCGTTGCGCTGTGCGCTGGAACCCTTGTTGCCCGCGACGATACGGGCCTTCAAGGGAAGCGAGCCGATTCTGGCTTCGTCGACGTCCTCCGGCGTGCTTGGGCAGATGACGACGGCGTCCGGTAGTCGCGTCTGCCGCGTCAGATGCAGCAGGGTTTCGGAGAGGACCTCGCGGCGGCCTGCGGTCGCTATGCCGACGACGATGTTCATGGGGCGCTCTCCGCTCTTTCGGCGCGATCTAACCGGAAATTCGTGCAGTTTTTCTTAGCGTCTAGGCCGTGCTGGGTCTCGGCGACCGCATCATCAGCCGCAACTGGTTGAGCGAGAGCAGGCAGAACAGACCACCGACAACAATACCGGTACCGATCGTAACGTAGCTGGTTTCACCGGAGAGGGAGAAGGCCAGCACGGCCGCGCCAAGTCCGGCGGCGGCGAAGAGCACGGGCGGCCAGGAGAAATCGAAGGCGAGCGAGGACATCAGGCGAAGGCCGATGAGGGCGGCGAGGATCGCGCCGATGGCGCTGCCCCAGGCTAACGCCGCATCGTTCGCCCCAGCCAAGGCCAGGACTGCCAATGCTCCAAGGCTTAGAAGCACGCAGTCGGCTACGGCGAGCAGCAGGATCAACGCAAGGCGTTGCCTCAGGTGCAGCGGCGTCGGCAGCATGATCTGCGTCAGCGTGCGAACGAGCGAGAGGACGATGATGGCAGGCGCGGTTGCGAGGAAACCTTGCTGCAGGTCCGGGCTGATGACGAGCCAGGTGGCCGGGAGAAGTGCAGCGAAGATACCGGCGGCCATCATCAGCGCAAAGCTCGTCAGCAGCGCGTAGTATTGCCCGAGTTGGCGGGGAAGAGCGGCGCGATCGCCGGTCCGGTCATGCGCGGCAACGATCTCCGGATATTGGATCGCCTGAAGGGCCGAAACGATGAGCACGAACGGGCGTTGCAGCAGGTCGAGCGCAAGCAGGGCGCCGGCAGCACCCGTCGCGCCGAGCGCCGAGGTGAAGATCGCCTTCAGTGCCAAGGGCGCGAACATGGCGGCAGTGGCGGCCCCGGCCGACACGCTGCCATAGATGAGATGCTTGCGGATACGGACATTGTCGAGCGCGGCGGCTGGGCGCGTGTCGGCGCGGCGGGAAAGAAGGAATGCAAGCAGGCCATAGGCAATGTAACCGGCGAGCAGGCCCGTGACGGTCGACAGGAAGCTTGGCGAGATGAGTGCGCCGAGGAGCGTACCCGCGGCGAGAATGGTGGCGCGGGAGCCCTGCAGCACCGAGAAGGCGCGGAAATCCTGGCGAAAACGCTGCATGGTCAGATGCAGATCGCTGCCGCCTTGTGCGATCGAGACCAGGCCGCCGACAAGCGCCACGACCGGCGGCACGCCGAAGATCAAGGACACGCCCGCCGCGATCAGGCACAGCATGGCGCAGGCGAGGGCTTCGGTCAGGATCGCCCGCCGCTCCGCCGCTTCACTGTCCGCATCCGCCCCAGGGTAGAAACGCATGCAGGCGAAACGCACCCATTCGAAGGCGGCGATCGCAGCGAACTGGCAGATGGAGATGAACAGTGAATAGCTGGCATAGTCGGCCGGCGCCAGCCAGTGGGCGACGACGATCAGCAGGCCAAAGGCGATGACCGCCTGGTAGAAATAGGCGCCGAGCGCAATGATCTTCGCCATGGTTTTTCTGCCCTACGCCCGCGGGGAACTGCGCATCTGATAGCGCAAAAGCGCAAAGAAAGTGTTTGCCTCCCCGCTTCAGGTCAGATCGTCGGGATCGAAATCCCTGACATCTTCAAGGAGTTCGATAAACCCTCGGACGGCATGGGCGATCAAAATCTCACCCCGTGCCGCCGTGGCAACCGAGGCATTGCCGGCGACACCTTCGCCATTCAGGTCGTGCATCTTCCAGCCGAAGGCGTGGGGACCGTAAGCGCGCAGATGCTTGAAGCGTTCAGAAAATTCGCCTTGGCGGGAGGTGAAATTTTCGGCCTTGGCCATGTCGACCCTGTCCGGATGGAGCGCCAGCATCACCGATGTCTCGATGTCGCCGCCGTGGATGTCCAAGGCTTTATCCTCCGGCTTGATCCAGCCGTCCGGTTGGCCGAAGCGGGTCCAACTCGTCGCGACGGCCAGCATGTTGAAGCGTATGCGCGCTTCGGTCGCGACGACCGTCATCAACGGCGAGTTGCCGCCATGGGCGTTCAGCATCACGAATTTGCGGACGCCGAGGTGATGGAGATCGCCGGCAATGCCGAGCCAGCGCTCGACCGCCTCGCCATAGGCAAGGGTTCGGCTGCCGGCGACATCCATGTGCTCGATGGAGTAACCGACCGGCTCGGCCGGCAGGAAGGCTACCGGCAGGCCGGCGGGCATGGCGGCGATCGTGCGGGAGACGATGCCCTCGGCGATCAGCGTGTCGGTTTCGAAGGGCAGATGCGGACCGTGCTGTTCATGGGCGCCGAGCGGCAGCACGGCGATCCAGTCACGGCGAGCGTCGGCCGGAAGGTCGGTCCGATTGTCCTGCCATCGCGGCTCAGGCATCGACATTTCTCTTCGATCCTCCACGTCAATTGTCGTAAAATTGTTATTTGAGTCATACAGTTCGTAATCGCAAGCTGTATTGTTATAAGTGTTCGACTCGGGGATTCGGCAGGAGGTCCAATGGGCAAGAAGAACAAGGCCGAAAAGAAAGGCAAGAACGGCAAGAAGAAGGACGAGTTCCTGAATGAGCCGCACGATCTTGCCGCTATCCTTGTCCAGGCAGCGCGTTCCATGCGCACCGTACTCTCCCGCAATCTTCTTGAAAGTGGTCTTTACGCCGGGCAAGACGGCGTAATGCTGGCGCTCGCCGAAGCCGACGGCATGACCGCGGGTGGGCTTGCCGCCAGGCTTGGGGTCAAGGCGCCGACCATGACCCGCACGATCGGGCGGATGGAAGCGCAGGGCTTCCTCGAGCGCCGTCCCGACGAGGACGATGCGCGGCTCACCAAGGTCTATCTTACTGAGCCCGGCCGCAACCGGCTGCAGATCATCGCCGAGGCGGGGCAGCATTCGGAAAAGCTCGCGACACGCGGCCTGACCGACAAGCAGGTGCGCACGCTGATGAAACTGCTGCGCGCCGTCGACAGTAATCTCCAGGCCGCACGGGCCGCCGACTGAGCCTTGTTCGCCGCATATTGCCGTGGCGATTTAAACAGTTTAAAAGGGATTTAAATTTATGGCACGCGTACGTCCGATGGGATGTACGAAAAGTGCCGTGAGGCATGCTGCAAGAACCTCACTCGGATTGGATTGTGGGGCTGCGGCCGGGGGCGGAACAAGGCTACAGGGGGCATCGTGGCGCAAAAGGTTAAGCTTTCGACGATCGCGGAAACACTCGGTCTTTCGACGGCAACGGTATCCCTGGCTCTACGCGACAGTCCTTTGGTGGCGACCGTCACCCGCGATAAGATCAAGGAGCAGGCCCGCGCGCTCGGCTATATCTACAACCGCCGCGCCGCCAGTCTCAGAACATCCCGCTCCGGCATCATCGGCGTCGTCGTGCACGACATCATGAACCCGTTCTACGGGGAAATCCTCAAAGCCATCGAAGCGGAGCTCGACCGCGACAAGCAGACCTTCATTCTCTCCAACCACTACGATTCGGTTGACAAGCAGCGCGATTTCATCGAGACGCTGCTGCAGCTCGGCGGTGATGGCGTGATCATGTCGCCTGCGATCGGTACGCCGTTGGAGGACATCCAGCTTGCCGAGGACAACGGCATGCCGGCGATCCTGATCGCCCGTTCGATCGAGGGCGTGGACGTGCCGATCTTCCGCGGCGACGACGCCTACGGCATCTCGCTTGCCACCAACCACCTTATCGGCCTTGGCCATCGCTGCATCGCCATGGTCGGCGGTACCGACCAGACGTCGACCGGGCGCGACCGCTATCAGGGCTATGTCAACGCGCTGCGCAAGGCCAATATCGAGGTCGATCCGGAGCTGCGCATCCCCGGTCCCCGCACGAAGCAGGGTGGCTTCGAGGCGGCGGTGCATCTGCTCTCCCTGCCGCAGAAGCCGACGGCAGTCGTCTGCTGGAACGACCTGGTGGCGATCGGCATGATGAACGGCATCGCCCGCGCCGGTCTGGTGCCCGGCGTCGATATCTCTGTCACCGGCTACGACGACCTCGAAGAGGCGTCGATCGCCACGCCGGCATTGACCACCGTCTGGAATGGCCAGGCCGATGTCGGCCGCAGTGCTGCCCGCGCGCTCCTCGACAAGCTTTCCGGCAGCCACGAACCCGACGGTATCCATCTGATCAAGCCGGAAATGCGCATCCGCCAATCAACGGGCCCGTTGCGCGTCATCGCCTGAGATCTCCCTCCCGACAGGAGCTGCCCATGTCTGTGAACCGCACGCGCGTTCTCGTGCCCGGAAAGATCAATCAACGGGTCATCGATCGACTGGTCGGGCAATTCGAAGTCGTCAGGATCGAGAGTGCCGATCCAGCATTGGTGACGCCGGATATGCAGGACGTGAAAGCGGTTGCAGTAGCCGGCCGGCTGCCCGGTGCCCTGATGGATGTCCTGCCGCAGCTCGAGATCATCGCCAATTTCGGCGTCGGCTATGACGGCGTCGAGGTCGCACATGCTGCCGCCAAGGGCATTGCCGTCAGCAATACACCGGATGTTCTGACCGAAGAGGTGGCCGACACGGCGGTTGGTCTTCTGCTGAATACACTCCGGCAATTGCCTCAGGCAGAACAATGGCTGCGCCAGGGACGCTGGAGCCGCGAGGGCGCGTTTTCTCTGTCGCCGCTGTCCCTGCGCGGCCGAAGCGTCGGTCTTTACGGCCTCGGTCGCATCGGGCTTTCGATCGCCAGGCGGCTGGAAGCCTTCGGGGTGTTGATCGCCTATCACACGCGCAGCCCGCGCGAGGGCCTGCCCTATGCCTACCATCCGACGCTCGTCGGCCTCGCGGCGGCGGTCGATACGCTCATTGTCATCGTGCCCGGCACCGAGGCGACGCGGCATACGGTGAATGCGGAGGTTCTCGTGGCGCTCGGCGGAAACGGCGTGCTGATCAATGTCGGGCGTGGTTCGACGGTCGATGAGGCGGCGCTGATCGCGGCGCTTCAGAAGGGCGTGATCGCCGGCGCCGGGCTCGATGTTTTCGAAAACGAGCCGCAGGTGCCGGACGCGCTGATGGCTTTGCCGAACGTGTCGCTCCTGCCGCATGTGGCCTCGGCCTCGGTGGTCACACGCAACGCCATGGCCGATCTCGTCGTCGACAATATCGCAGCCTGGTTTGCGACCGGAAGGGCTTTGACGCCGGTGCCGGAAACGCCGTTCAGCCGACGCGCGATTTGACACCCGGCGTCGTTGCCTCAGGCGGCGATGCGGAAGCCGTGATGTCAGGCGGCCAAACGGCCGGCGGCGTAAGTCCGCACCGCGTCGCCGAAGGCCCTAAACAGGCTGGCGGAGGGGGTGTCGGTGCGCACCCAGTATTCCGGATGCCATTGTACGCCGACGGCAAAGGCCTTGGCGCCGATCACCGAAACCGCTTCGATCGTGCCGTCGTCAGCCACCGCTTCGACAGCCAGGCGCGGAGCAGCGGCGCCGATCGCCTGTCGGTGCAACGAGTTGACGCGGATGCGGCCGGCGCCAAGCACGGGCGCGAGGCAGCTCCCTTCCTTGACGATGACGTCCTGGCGGATGCCATAGGCAACGTCGAGTTCCTTCACGTCAGGCTTGCGGTGATCCCAGATCCCCGGCTGATCCTGGATTTCGCTCGCCAGCGTGCCGCCGAGTGCGACGTTCAGTTCCTGGATGCCACGGCAGATGGCAAACAACGGCACACCGCGCTCGATCGCGCGCCGGATCAGGGGCAGGCTGGTCGCATCGCGGCCGGGATCGAAAGGTCCGTCACTGTCCTTGGCCTCGCGGCCATAGAGCGAGGGATGAACATTGGAGCGGGCGCCGCTTGCAAGCACGCCGTCGACGCGGTCGAGGATTTCGTCAATGTCGTTGCCGGTTTCGAGCGCCGGGATGAGGAAGGGCATAACGCCGGCGCCTTCGACGGCGGCGCGCACATATTGATGGGCAACGACATGCCAGACATTGCCGTCGAATTCGCGGAAATCGCAGGGGATGGCAACGACAGGTTTCGACATCATCAGGCTCCGTAATACGCTTAAGAAAAGCCTTGCCTTCAGATGCTGATGAAAGTCAACTGAGAACGTAGTGAGCGTGATCACCGCGCTGATCCAAGGCGGATCGGTAGCGAACACGAACTAAAAACGGCAGGAAATCGCAGGTAATTCTTTAAGATCGAGTAACCATCGCGCACGCAAATTCTGGATCGTCCGCCAGCATCGCTGAATTGTCGAAGTTGCAGTCGGGCCTTTTGTGTCGTGGATACCTATGTTTGGTTGCAGAAACCGAGTACTGTTCAGCGCGGTTCGCACTATTGAGTTGAACTCTTGGGTCTTGCCGGCACGGCCCTGTGGTTATTCTGGGATTCGGTACTTTTTTCGGGGCGTTAGACGAAATCATTCGTTAAGTCATCACCCCTAACAATCCGGTAAACCGGAGCTTGGTTCATGATGCGACTTGGACAGAGCGCTCTTCCGACTGACGTGTATCTGTCATCCGTGAGCTCGCTCTACGAACATCGCAAGACGTTGCTGATCGGCATGTTGTCGCATGTCGTGACGTTTCTGCTCGTCTATCTCAAGACCAGTGATCCGCTTTATCTCGCCTGCTCCGGCGTGATCTTCGTGCTCTGGGCGCTGCGCAATGTCGATATGGCGCGGTTCGACCGGCAGGATTTCTCCAATGCCGACCGGGCGATGGTCCGCAAATGGGAGAACCGCTATATCGTCGGCGGTGTCAGCGTCACGCTCACCTGCGGCATCGCTTGCGGTTATGCCATTGCCGTCAGTCAGGATTCCTTTTCAGAGCTTGCGACCATATCGGTGACGCTGGCCTCGATGATCTCGCTCGTTGGGCGCAACTACGGCTCGGAGCGGGCCGTGCTTCTCCTGTCCTCGTCCGCATGCCTGCCGATCGTGATCGGCCTGATGACGCTGCAGGACGTGTTCATGCTGGCGCTTGCCTTCCTCATCCTGCCGTTCATCCTTTCCACCTGGATGATGGCCAACAATGTGCGCGCCTTTCTCTATGAGAATGTTTTGGCGGCGCGCGAGATCGCGACGATTGCCGGCCAGTTCGACGCGGCGCTCAACAATATGACGCATGGCTTGTTCATGCTGGATGGCGACGGCCGCGTGGTGGTGGCCAATGAGCGTGCCAGCGAGTTGCTGGCGCTTGGCGACAGGACCGAACTCAAGGATTGGCTGCTCGATGACGTGATCCGGCGCGGCGCGCGGCGCATGCGGCTCGATGCCGAAAAGACCAAGGCGATCTCGCGCCAGCTCGATCTTCTGCTCAAGGGCAAGCGCCCGCAGGTATTGATCCCGGTCAGCGAGGAACTGCACCTCGAGTTTTCCGCCAGCCGCCGCGACAATGGCGATATCGTGCTGATCTTCGAGGACGTGACGGCACGCGTACAGGCGGACAAGCAGATTCTGCACATGGTGCGCTTCGACAAGCTGACCGAGCTGCCGAGCCGCGACTACTTCGGAGAGCTGGTTGTGGCCGCCGCATGCGGCGACGAGAAGGAGGACCGGCTCGTCGGCCTGATGGTCCTCGACGTCACCGAGTTCAAGCATGTCAACGACATGCGCGGCCACATCGTCGGCGACAAGCTGCTGCAGGCGATCGCCGGCCGGTTGAAGGCGCTCGCCGGTGATGATGCGATCGCGGCGCGGCTGATGGGCGACGAGTTTGTCGTGTTCTTTCCGAACAGGGCTGACGTGGCCGATCTGGAAGAGCGGATGCGGGGGCTGCACACGGAACTGCGCGGCACCTATGTTGCCAGCGGCTTCACCTTCAACATGACCATGAGCGCGGGCTTCGTCATCGCGCCGAACGTGGATCTGAAACTCGAAGACCTGCAGATCAAGGCGGATCTCGCGCTTTCGGAAACCAAGCTGCGCAACCGCGGTGGCTGCACTGCGTTCGAAGTCGAGATGGACGCCCGCTATGTCGACCGCCAGAAGCTGAAGGCGGATTTGCGCGAGGCGATCAATGCGCTCAGCCTGACGCTTTCCTACCAGCCGATGTTCGCGCCGAGCGGCGGCCGGGTCGAATGCTGCGAAGCGTTGGCCCGCTGGACGCATCCGGAGCGCGGGCCGGTGCCGCCGAACGTGTTCATTCAGCTCGCCGAGGAACTGGGGCTGGTCACGGAGATCACGCGTTTCGTGCTCGACCATGCATGCCGGGATTGCATGGACTGGCCGAGCGATGTGTCCGTCTCCGTCAACCTCTCGGTGCTCGATCTACGCAGCAGCGAAATCGTCACGATGGTCACGGATGCGCTTCAGGCAACCGGCCTCGATGCTTCGCGGCTGCATCTGGAGGTCACCGAAAGCTGCCTGATGGACGAGCCGCTCAAGGTGCAGGCGATCCTGCGCGAGCTGCGGGGTCTCGGCATCACCATTGCCATCGACGATTTCGGCACCGGATACTCCAGTCTCAGTTATCTCGATGCCCTGCCGGTCGACATCATCAAGATCGATCGGTCCTTCGTGCGCAACATCCGTGAGGATTCGCGCCGCTTCAAGCTCCTGCGCGGGACGGCAAATCTTGCCCGCGCCCTCGGCCTGCGCATCGTCGTCGAAGGCGTCGAGACGACGGATCAGTTGCAGCTCATCACCGAGCATAATTGTGCCGATTTAATACAGGGCTTCGTCTTCGCCGCCCCCATGCCCGCTTCTGCTATTGCAACGCTTTGCAAGAACGGTGTGCCAAAACGAGGCGCTAAACCCAGCAGCAAGCGCATCGCCTGACGCTGCGACCCCAAGTTCCGTTCCGTTTTGATGCTGCGCATTCGGCAGCAAGTCCTTGATTAGTTGGGGCAAATGCATCTCGATTTGGTGCGTTTTGCTCCAAATCAACCGAATTAATTTACGAATTTTTAGGGTTAACAAAAAGTTAACAGTGAACTGTTCCGTTTTGCGGTTGCCGCCCCATTTTCCGTCAATAGGTTAACGATTTGTTAACCATGAGGTCTGGAATATGGGTGAGACGGTTCACCAGGCGGAGCCTGGGCGTTTTTCTGAAAAGCTGATGCAATTGCTCGATCGTGTCGAATATCGGCGGGTCGAAACCGGCGAGGACATGGAGGACATCGCGCGGCTGCGTTACAAGTCCTACAAGTCCGTCAATCTGATGGAATTGACGGGCTCCACGCTGATCGACGATCTCGACTTCGACAGCCACGCCTATGTCTTCGGCATCTATCTCGACGAGAGCCTCGTCAGCACCGTGCGCGTACATCACGTAACGCCGGAGCATCGCACCAGCACATCGGGCCTGATCTTCGGCTCCGAGATCGACGCGTTCCTCGATGCCGGCATGGTGCTCGTCGATCCGGGCCGATTGGCGGTCGATCCTGACGTCATCGGTGACGATATGCGGGCGCTTCCCTACCTGACGCTCCGCCCGGTCGCCATGGCCTGCGAATACTTTTCCGCCGACCGTTGCCTGACGGCCTGCCGGCCGCGCCATACCGCCTTCTACAAGCGCATTTTCGCCTCCGAGACTGTGGTCGCCAAGCGCGAGAACCTGGGGGTCTACAATGCCGATGGCGCCCTGCTCGTGGCGCAGGTGAGGGGGCAGCGGCCCTCGATCCTCGACCGCTACCCGATTTTCGATTCGGAGCCTTTCGAACGCCGCATGATGTTTGCCGATCGCAGCGAGGTGCCGTTCGCGCCGCTGACGATCCTGCCGACCGCGCGCATGGCGCAAACCGGTTATGGACGCTCTTATCGAACCTCCGTCTTCCGCTAGCAGTCTTCGATGTCGACATCGGATGGTGAGGCGCGCCCGTGCGCGCCACCCTTGCCGCCGGCCGCGACATATCGCCCCATCAGGTACTGCTAAAGGACGGGTTTTCGTTGCACCCGGCCTAAGCATTGTGTAAGGGCAGCTATAAGGGTTTTCGCGACTTTTCGCGGGAGCCATGCTTCGATTAGGAGCGGCGGCGATCAAGGGTCGCGCCGTGGCATTCAGGGAGAATTTGAACGATGGCTGAGCATCATTCTGGACCGGTCGATGTGGGCGCTTCGATGGATTATCCGGAGCACGAGAAGACCTATCTCATGTTCCTGAGCGCATCGAAGTACGGCACGCTGTTTTGCGTGGCCCTGTTGATTGCCATGGCTGCCGCATTCTTCACGACGATGGGCTTCTTCTCCTCGCTCGTGCTCTTCATTCTGCTCAACGTCGCAGGTTTCTTCTTCCTGCGCTAATCAGCGTCATCGGACCGATTGCCGAGGGGCTTGACGTTTCCTCGGCAACCGGGCGCGAGCCCGGACGAAGGTGCATGCCGTCGACTGGAGGCGTCGACGCTGCGCAGCACTTCAAAATGCTACAGCGACCTTTGTGCAGCCAATAGGGTGTGCAGTGCTGTAGAGCCTAGAGATCTCCACGCCCGGGCATTCACTGCAATGGGACGTGTTTCCTCACTGCGTGAGGGGGGAGTGGAATGCAGACCCGCGATGCCGAGCACGGTTCGGCGTCGATCGGCGTCGGACCGCCTGCGGTTCGAACACCTTGGGTGTCTGTTTCCAGAATATATGTGCCTGGCACCCCAGTGCCTGGCATATGGGGGCGTGCAGGCTCGATTGGCCGCACGCTTTGCAGTCGGAGAGAATGCCCGCATTCCGGCCTTGGCTCGATGCGGCCAAGGAGGGGGATTTGTGAGCGAGATTGTCTTTGTCGCCAAGGAAACGGACCCAAACGAGGGTCGCGTTGCCGCATCACCGGACACCGTGAAGAAACTGAAAAGCCTCGGCTTCGACGTCGTCATCGAGGCGGACGCCGGGTTTTTGTCGCGCATTCCGGACGCTGAGTTCGAAAAGGTCGGGGCCCGGATCGGGACGATCGCCGACGCCAAGACGGCCGATGTCGTGCTGAAAGTGCGCCGGCCGACGACCGCCGAAATTGGCGGCTACAAGTCGGGCGCTATCGTGCTCGCCATCATGGATCCCTATGGCAACGAGGCGGCGATCGCCGAGATGGCCAAGGCCGGGCTTACCGCCTTTGCGATGGAACTGATGCCGCGCATCACCCGTGCGCAGTCGATGGACGTGCTGTCGAGCCAAGCGAACCTCGCCGGTTACCAGGCCGTGATCGACGCGGCTTGCGAATATGATCGGGCGTTGCCGATGATGATGACGGCGGCCGGTACGGTTCCTGCCGCCAAGGTCTTCGTCATGGGCGCGGGCGTTGCCGGCCTGCAGGCAATCGCGACGGCCCGCCGTCTCGGTGCCGTGGTCTCGGCGACGGACGTGCGTCCGGCAGCCAAGGAACAGGTCGCCTCGCTCGGCGCCAAGTTCATCGCCGTCGAGGACGAGGAATTCAAGGCGGCTGAAACGGCTGGCGGCTACGCCAAGGAGATGTCTAAGGAGTATCAGGCCAAGCAGGCCGCACTCGTTGCCGAGCATATCGCCAAGCAGGATATCGTCATCACCACTGCACTCATCCCCGGCCGCCCGGCGCCGCGGCTTGTCACCCGTGACATGCTGAAAAGCATGAAACCCGGCTCGATCGCGGTCGATCTTGCGGTCGAACGCGGCGGCAACGTCGAGGGTGCTGAGCCCGGCAAGGTCGCCGAGGTCGAAGGCGTCAAGGTCATCGGCCATCTCAACGTGCCGGGCCGCATCGCGGCCTCCGCGTCCGGTCTCTACGCCAAGAACCTCGTCACCTTCCTGGAAACGATGGTGTCCAAGGAAACCAAGGCGCTCGCGCTCAACATGGAGGACGAGCTCGTCAAGGCGACGGCGCTCACCCATGGCGGTGAGGTCGTGCATCCGAACTTCGGCGCCAGCAAGGGGGACAAGTGATGGCGAATGAACTTCTCGACAAGGCGCTCGCCGATCTCGACCGGGCGGTGGAAGCGGTCCGCACCGCTGCAGAATACGTGCCGGACGCGGCTGGTGCTGTCGCCCATGGCGCGACCGGCGGCGCGATCGATCCTTTCGTCTTCCGCCTGGCGATCTTCGTGCTGGCGATCTTCGTCGGCTATTACGTCGTCTGGTCGGTGACGCCGGCGCTGCACACGCCGCTGATGGCGGTCACCAACGCGATTTCCTCGGTCATCGTCGTCGGTGCTCTGCTTGCCGTCGGCATCTCCGCCTCTGGGCTTGCCACCGGCTTCGGTTTTGTGGCGCTGGTGCTTGCCGCCGTCAACATCTTCGGCGGCTTCCTCGTCACCCAGCGCATGCTCGCCATGTACAAGAAAAAAGACAAGTGAGGCCGGCCCGATGAACGCTAACTTCGCAGCCTTCCTCTACCTCGTCTCCGGCGTCCTGTTCGTCATGGCGCTGCGTGGACTTTCGCATCCGACCACCAGCCGCAAGGGCAATACCTACGGCATGGTCGGCATGGGCATTGCCATCGTCACGACGTTGCTTTTGGCAAAGCCCAGCTTCGGTGGCCTGATGCTGATCGTGCTCGGCCTCGCCATCGGCGGCGGCGCCGGTGCTGTCATTGCCCGTCGCATCGCCATGACCTCGATGCCGCAGCTCGTTGCCGCTTTCCACTCGCTGGTCGGTCTTGCCGCCGTCATGGTGGCGGCTGCCGCCATGTACGCGCCGGAAAGCTTCGGCATCGGCACCCTCGGCGACATCCACGCCCAGGCGCTGGTCGAAATGTCGCTTGGCGTCGCCATCGGCGCGATCACCTTTACCGGTTCTGTCATCGCCTTCCTGAAGCTCGACGGGCGCATGTCCGGCAAGCCGATCATGCTTGCGGGACGTCACGCCATCAATGCAGGTCTGGCAATCGCGCTGGTCGTGCTGGTGGTCATGCTCGTGCTGACCCAGAGCACCACGGTGTTCTGGCTGATCGTCGCGCTGTCGCTCGTGCTCGGCGTGCTGATCATCATCCCGATCGGCGGCGCCGACATGCCGGTGGTCGTGTCGATGCTCAACTCCTACTCGGGTTGGGCCGCAGCAGGCATCGGCTTCACGCTCGGCAACCTGGCGCTGATCATCACCGGGGCGCTCGTCGGCTCCTCCGGTGCGATCCTCTCCTACATCATGTGCAAGGGCATGAACCGCTCGTTCATCTCGGTCATCCTCGGCGGCTTCGGGGGCGAGACCGCGGCGGCCGCCAGCGACGATGGCATTCAGCGCACGGTCAAGCAGGGCTCTGCCGACGATGCGGCCTTCCTGATGGCGAACGCCTCCAAGGTGATCATCGTGCCGGGCTACGGCATGGCCGTTGCCCAGGCACAGCATGCGCTGCGCGAAATGGGCGACCAGCTCAAGGCTGCGGGCGTTGAGGTCAAGTACGCGATCCACCCGGTCGCGGGCCGCATGCCCGGCCACATGAACGTGCTGCTCGCGGAAGCGAACGTCCCCTATGACGAAGTGTTCGAGCTCGAGGACATCAACTCCGAATTCGCGCAGGCCGATGTCGCCTATGTCATCGGCGCCAACGACGTCACCAACCCGGCCGCGCGCGATGACAAGTCCTCGCCGATTTACGGCATGCCGATCCTCGACGTCGACAAGGCCAAGACCTGCCTTTTCGTCAAGCGTTCGCTCGGCTCCGGCTATGCCGGCATCGACAACACGCTGTTCTACAAGGATGGCACGATGATGCTGCTCGGCGACGCCAAGAAGGTGACGGAAGATATCGTCAAGGCGCTGCACGCTTAACGCTGTTCGCATCGATCGACAATGAAACGCCCGCCTTTCGGCGGGCGTTTTGCGTTGGAAGGCATTGTGGGGCATGCGACGCATTCCGCAACAAGGCGTCATGCGTCTTCGAGGCCGATCTAACCGGCCGGTGCCAACGTCAGTTGGTCGATGCCGACCGCGACGTTCAGCCCCTCCTGGACCTGAACGTTGACCGGCTGCAGCATGAAGGCCTTGTTCGTGCCACCGCCGATCACTTTGGCGCCGCCGCCGACCGCGAGGCTCGCATCGGCGCCGACGCCGTAGTATTCGCCGGCAAGCGCGAACGCGCTAACCGGCGTTCCGGTCTTGGCAAAGACGTCCCAGACCATCGTGCTTTTGCCCGTCTTGCCGATGTCGATGCCGATCTTGCGGATCGTGCCGGCATAGACGGCCTTCGGTCCGCCATTGGTGGGGGTGAACGTGCACATCAGGTTCTTCGTCGAGGTCACGATCATGCCGGTGCCGCCTTCCGAA
The DNA here is from genome assembly GCF_900103435.1 of Sinorhizobium sp. NFACC03. Taxonomy (NCBI): domain Bacteria; kingdom Pseudomonadati; phylum Pseudomonadota; class Alphaproteobacteria; order Hyphomicrobiales; family Rhizobiaceae; genus Sinorhizobium; species Sinorhizobium sp. NFACC03. Next base: position 61,517 of record NZ_FMXF01000010.1, on the reverse strand, counting down.
CCGCAGACGAGACGGCCGAGTGCGACATAGTTCTGCGCGGCGGCCGGGCCGCTGGCAAGCGCGGCCAGTGCCAGCGCAGTGACGAGGGTTCGTTTGATCATGGCTTGGTCTCCGTTCTTACTGCGCCGCGCGTCCCTTAGGGCGCTTGGTCGCGGTAGTACTTCGAATAGCTGCATGTCTTGCCCTTGGATCGGAGCCGATCCGAGGAAACAGGCAGTGTGACGCCTCTGGCAAACGAACGATGGCCGGGAAGGTTCCGCTTTGGCGGAAAGGGCAAGTGGCAACCGGCACAAACCAAAACGCCCGCGAACTGTCGCGGGCGTTTCGAGGAACATGATAGGGAAGGGCTTACGAAGCCTTGACGCGGGCAAGGCCGGCGCGCGCCGGCTCGTATTTCGGGTCGAGCTGCAAGGCGTGCGAATAGGACTTCGATGCCTTGGCCTTGTCGCCCTTGCGCTCGTAGATCAGCGCCTGGTTGGCCCAGGATTCGGCGAGCTTGCCATTGAGGTTGATCGCAGTGTTGAAATCCGAGAAGGCGTTGTCGTCGTCGCCCTGGGCGACATAGGAAATGCCGCGGCCGTTATAGGGCTCCGGCGAGCTCGGCGACAGCGAGATCGCGGTCGAGAAGTCTTCGATCGCCTGACCGTGCTGGTTGCGTGCCTGGTAGATCAGGCCGCGATTGTGATAGGCGCGGGGATCGGTCGTGTCGAGCTGGATCGCCTTGTTGAAATCGTTGAAGGCGGAATCGAGCTGGCCGGCCTGGCGATAGAGGTTGCCGCGGCCGATATAGGCGACGTCGTAGTTGGCGTTGAGCTGCAGCGCCATGTTGTAGTCGGCAAGCGCCGCCTGGGTGTTGCCCATGTTGCGGTGAACCAGCGCCCGGTTGGCATAGGCCTGGTAGAAGCGTGGGTTCAGCTGGATCGCCTGGCCGAAATCGGCAATGGCGCGGCGGTATTCGCCGGCGCGGCCATAGGACGAGCCGCGGACATTGTAGCCTTCGGGATCGCTCGGGTTGGAGGCGATGACGCTCGAGAGCGAGGCGATGTTTTCCTGCGAGCCCTGTTCGCGCTCGACCTTGTTGGTCATCGAGTCCGGGCCGTCGGTCGTGCAGCCTGCGAGAAGAAGGACCGAACCAAGGAGCAGCATGGCGGCAAGCCTCGGCTTGCGCTGGTGGCGGCGAGACGCCTCATGGACAGTAAAACCGGAGACGTCCGCAGTCATGGCAGCAAGTGTCAAAGGTTGATCCCTCAAATCGACAAGGTCTCGAAAGCTATCGGCTTCCGTTCCTACAGCGCCGCGTGTCTTCATGACGCGCCAAGGTCGCTGTAACACGTTGAGTTTCTGCATAATTCTGCCCTTAAATCGAACCCGATTTAAGGAACTATGCAGTAGAGCCGCTGAAACTCCCGCGGACTCCGCAGCCGGGCTTCATCGTGCCTCGGCAAGCCGTCCGGTTAAACGCTCCGGCCGGCCATCCGTCACCGGCAGCGTCGATCACGCTAGCCTGTCGGCGGAAAAGATGTCCATACCAAAAAAAGGCGGTGGCGATATTTCGCCCCCGCCACGACTTACATCGGAAAGCGTCGAAAAAACGACAAATCAGCGGGCCAGGAGGCCTTCGCGCTGTGCACGCTTGCGTGCCAGCTTGCGGACGCGGCGAACGGCTTCAGCCTTTTCGCGGGCGCGCTTCTGGGACGGCTTTTCATAGAAATCGCGCATCTTCATTTCGCGGAAAATGCCTTCGCGCTGCATCTTCTTCTTGAGAGCGCGGAGCGCCTGATCGACATTGTTATCGCGGACAAGTACCTGCACGTGAAATCCCGTTCCTTTGGTTCGAGTTGTTTGTGACTCCGTCAGGTGCCGGAGGCAAAAGAATGACATTCGCTAAGCTGGAAGCTTTACGATTAGAGGAGCGGATACCAGATCATCAGGCGAAAGTCCAGCGACGACATGAGGAAGCGCTGAAAAATCCTGGGATGCGGGGCGGCACCTGTTCCCGCCCCGGAAGTAGCCGATCGGAGACCATGTCGCAACTGCGCGCAAGTCCACGCAATTGCGTCGCAAAAGAAACGTTGCGCGGGCGTCGGATTTGCGATCTCTAACGCCAATGAGAACGGGGTTCATGGAGTGAGGCCGATGCGCAAATATTCAGTTTTCGCCGTGGCGCGCGAGGCGTTGCGCGGCCACAAGGGGTGGGCGCCGCAATGGGCGTCGCCGGAGCCGCGCAAAGAGTATGATGCGATCATCATCGGCGGTGGTGGCCATGGCCTCGGTGCGGCCTATTACCTCGCCAAGGAGCACGGCATCACCAATGTCGCGGTGCTCGAAAAGGGTTGGATCGGCGGCGGCAATACCGGTCGCAACACCACGATCATCCGGTCCAACTATCTCTATGAAGAGAGCATGGACATCTACGAGCATTCGCTGAAGCTCTGGGAAAACCTGTCGCAGGATCTGAACTACAACGTCATGTATTCGCCGCGCGGCGTCATGATGCTGTCGCACAACATCCACGACCAGCAGTCGTTCAAGCGCCATATCAATGCCAACCGCCTCTACGGCATCGACAATGAATGGCTGACGCCGGAACAGGCCAAGGCCTATTGTCCGCCGCTCGATATCGCCAAGACGGCGCGTTACCCGATCAACGGCGCGGCCCTTCAGCGCCGCGGCGGCACGGCCCGCCACGATGCGGTTGCCTGGGGTTACGCACGCGCCGCCTCTGACCGCGGCGTGCACATCATCCAGAACTGCGAAGTGACCGGCATCCGCCGTGACGAGATCGGCCGGGTCGTCGGCGTCGACACCAACCGCGGTTACATCGGTGCCAAGAAGGTCGGCGTCTCCGCCGCCGGCCATTCCTCGGTGCTGATGCAGATGGCCGACGTGCGTGTGCCGCTGCAGAGCCAGCCGCTGCAGGCATTGGTCTCCGAGCCGCTGAAGCCGATCTTCCCCTGCGTCGTCATGTCGAACTCGGTGCATGCCTATATATCGCAGTCCGACAAGGGCGAGTTCGTCATCGGCGCCGGCACCGACCAGTACAATTCCTATTCGCAGACCGGCGGCCTGCAGATCATCACCCATACGCTGGATGCGATCTGCGAGCTCTTTCCGATGTTCCGCCGCGTCAAGATGATGCGGCAGTGGGGCGGCATCGTCGACGTCACCCAGGACCGCTCGCCGATCCAGGGGGTCACACCGGTTCCGGGCCTGTTCCTGAATGCCGGCTGGGGTACGGGCGGCTTCAAGGCGACGCCGGGCTCGGCCAATCTCTTCGCCCATCTGATCGCCAAGGGCGAGCCGCATCGTCTCGCCGCGGGCCTGACGCTGGAGCGCTTCCGCACCGGCCGGCTCATCGACGAGGCGGCTGCCGCTGCCGTTGCGCACTGAGGATTTCGAGATGCTTCTGATCTACTGCCCCTATTGCGAAGAAGAGCGCTCCGAGCTCGAATTCCGCGGCGCCGGCGACGCCCATATCGCCCGTCCGACCAACATCGCCGACATCACCGACGAGGAATTCGAGGAATATTTCTTCCTGCGTCAGAACCCGAAGGGTCTGATCTTCGAGCGTTGGCGCCATATCCATGGCTGCGGCCGTTTCTTCAACGCCGCGCGCGACACGGTCAGCGACCGCTTCTACACCACTTACAAGGCTGGCGAGCCGAAGCCTGATATCGCCGCCATTCTTGAGAGCGAGCAGGATAAGGGAGCTGCGAAATGATGGGGGCCAATCGCATTCCAGGCGTCGGCCGACTGACACCTGCCCGCACCGCGCGCTTTACCTTCGACGGCCGCACGTTGACGGCGCTCGAGGGCGACACCGTCGCCTCGGCGCTGCTGGCCAACGGCATTCATCTCGTCGGTCGTTCGTTCAAGTATCACCGCCCGCGCGGCATTCTGTCGGCCGGTGCGGAAGAGCCGAACGCGCTGCTCGACGTCTCGCGTGATGCCGCCCGTCGCCAGCCGAACGTGCGCGCCACGGTGCAGGAAGTCTTCGACGGCATGAAGGTGGAATCGCAGAACCGCTGGCCGTCGCTCGCCTTCGACGTCGGCGGTCTCAACGATCTCATGTCGCCGTTCTTCGCCGCCGGCTTCTACTACAAGACCTTCATGTGGCCGAAGGCCGCCTGGCACGCGATCTATGAACCCTTCATCCGCCGCGCGGCCGGTCTCGGCGTCGCCCCGACGGAAGCCGATCCGGATCACTATGCGAGCCGCTACGCCCATTGCGACGTTCTCGTCATCGGTGCCGGGGTTGCCGGACTTTCGGCAGCACTTGCCGCCGCCAAGGCGGGCGCCAAGGTAATCATCTGCGACGAACAGCCGGAAGTGGGCGGTGCGCTGCGCTATGAAAGCGGCACGACGATCGACGGCAAGGACGGCTGGGACTGGGCGCAGGAGACTGCCAAGGCGCTTGCCGCCATGGACAACGTCACGCTTTTGACCCGCACCACCGGGTTCGGCTACTACAACCACAATTTCGTCGGCCTGGTCGAACGGGTGACCGATCATCTGGCGGCGCTCGACAAGTCGCTGCCGCGCGAGCGGCTGTGGCAGGTGCGCGCCAAGAAAGTGATCCTCGCCAACGGCCAGATCGAACGGCACATGGTGTTTGCCAACAACGACCGGCCGGGCATCATGCTCGCTTCGGCCGGCCGCACCTATCTCAACCATTTCGGCGTCGCCGTCGGCTCGAAGGTGGGCGTCTACACCGCCCATGACTCCGCCTATGAAGCCGCCTTCGACCTGAAGCGCGCCGGTGTTACCGTGGCGGCCATCGTCGATTGCCGCGAGAATCCCGGCGAGGCGGTTCTCGCCGAGGCACGCCGTCTCGGCATCGAAGTGCTGACCGGGCATTCGGTGATCAAGGCCGGCGGCAAGCTGCGCGTGAACTCGATCAGCGTTGCCCGCAACGGTGGCGGTTCGGCCCGCAAGATCGCCGTCGACGCGCTGCTGGTCTCGGCCGGCTGGACGCCGTCGGTGCACCTCTTCTCGCAGTCGCGCGGCAAGGTGAAGTTCGATGCGGCAACGCAGCGCTTCCTGCCCGGCACCTATCTGCAGGATTGCCTGTCGATCGGCGCCTGCAACGGCACCGACGATCTTCAGGCAACGATCGACGAGGCGCTTGCCGCCGGCGAACTGACCGCCCGTGCGGCCGGTGCCGAAGGCGGGGCGCAGGTGGCGCTTTCTGGTGAAAATCGCTTCGGCTGGACCGGCGGCATGATCGGCGCTGCGGAAGGGGCTGGCCCCGACACGACGGTCAAGGCCTTCATCGACTTCCAGCACGACGTTTGCGCCAAGGACATCCGACTGGCGGTGCGCGAAGGCATGCACTCGATCGAGCATATCAAGCGCTTCACCACCAACGGCATGGCGTCCGACCAGGGCAAGCTGTCCAACATGCACGGTCTGGCGATCGCCGCCGAAGCGCTTGGCAAGGACATCCCTCAGGTGGGCCTCACCACCTTCCGCCAGCCCTATACGCCGATAACCTTCGGCGCGATCGTCAACCATTCGCGTGGACCCCTGTTCGATCCGGCGCGCAAGACGCCCATCCATGCCTGGGAGGAGGCGCATGGCGCCGAGTTCGAAGACGTTGGCAACTGGAAGCGCGCCTGGTTCTATCCGCGCGCCGGCGAAGACATGCACGAGGCGGTCGGGCGCGAATGCAAGACCGTGCGTGACGTCGCCGGTGTCTTCGACGCCTCGACGCTCGGCAAGATCGAGGTCGTCGGCCCGGATGCCGCGCAGTTCCTCAATCTCATGTACACCAATGCCTGGGACAACCTGAAGCCGGGCCGCTGCCGCTACGGGATCATGCTGCGCGACGACGGCTTCGTCTATGACGACGGCGTGGTCGGCCGCCTGGCAGAGGACCGCTTCCACGTGACGACGACGACCGGCGGTGCGCCGCGCGTCATGAACCACATGGAAGACTATCTGCAGACCGAGTTCCCGCATCTGAAGGTGTGGCTGACCTCGACGACGGAACAGTGGGCCGTCATCGCCGTCCAGGGGCCGAAGGCACGCGAGATCATCGCGCCGCTGGTTGAAGGCATCGACCTTTCCAACGAGGCCTTCCCGCATATGAGCGTTGCCGAAGGCAAGATCTGCGGCGTCCCGACCCGGCTCTTCCGCATGTCGTTCACTGGCGAGCTCGGCTTCGAAGTCAACGTGCCTGCCGATTATGGCCAGGCGGTCTGGGAAGCGATCTGGGCGCGGGCCGAGCCAATGGGCGCCTGTGCCTACGGTACCGAAACCATGCACGTGCTGCGCGCCGAGAAGGGCTACATCATCGTCGGCCAGGATACCGACGGTACGCTGACGCCCGACGATGCCGGCCTCTCCTGGGCGGTGTCGAAGAAGAAGCCCGACTTCGTCGGTATCCGCGGCCTGAAGCGCCCGGATCTCGTCAAGGATGGCCGCAAACAGCTCGTTGGCCTGCTCACCAAGGATCCGAACGTGGTGCTGGAGGAGGGGGCGCAGATCGTCGCCGATCCGAACCAGCCAAAGCCGATGACCATGCTTGGCCATGTGACGTCGTCCTACTGGTCGGAAAACTGCGGTCGTTCGATCGCGCTGGCGATGGTTGCCGGCGGGCGCGAGCGCCTCGGCCAGACACTCTACGTGCCGATGGCCGATCGCACGATCGCCGTCGAGGTGAGCGACATGGTGTTCTTTGACAAGGAAGGGGGTCGCCTCCATGGTTGATCAGGCAATTGCAAGCCGCAAGGCGGCGCTCACCTCGCGCGGCGGCTCGGCCGAAGCGATCCTGACGCCGGCACCGGCGGCGACACGCATCTCGTTGCGCGCCGGTGCCGATGCACTGCCGGCGCTCTCGGCAGCGCTCGGCGTCACCCTGCCGACGCGGCCGAAGACCTCGGCCTCATCAGGCCAGCGTCATGCCCTGTGGATCGGGCCGGACGAGTGGCTGGTGTTCGATGAAGGCGAAGCCGACCTGATGGCGGCGGCTGCTTCGAGCGGGACACTACATTCGGCGGTCGACATTTCGCATCGCAACGTTGCCGTCATCGTCAGCGGTGCGGGCGCGCACGTGGCTGTTAACAGCGGCTGCCCGCAGGATCTGTCGCTGCCGATCTTCCCTGTCGGCGCCTGCTCGCGCACCATCTTCGGCAAGGCGGAGATCATTCTCCTCCGCACCGGTGAGGACCAGTTCCGGGTCGAGTGCTGGCGGTCGTTCTCGCCCTTCGTCTTCGGTCTGCTGTCCGAAGGTGCTGCCGACGCGGGGCATTGAATAGAAGAGCCGGGAAGTGCCTGCAAGCGCTTCCCGGCTTTCTCAGACCGTCTGAAAATTGTCCGCTCTCATTGTGCTGGCAGGACGCGTGGGCCATGCCGCCTCAAGCGTCGGCGGGGCGATCCTTCGGATCGAACTGGATGATCGTCTGCCAGGTGGCCGTCAGCGCCGGCTTGCGCTCGCCCTCGATTTCGACGCTGACGTCGTAGGTGATCATCAGCATGCTGGCGCCGCGGAAGCGCGCATCGGCCATCACGAAGTGGCCGCGCACCTTGGCGCCGCTCTTCACCGGAGCGATGAAGCGCACTTTTTCGAAGCCGTAATTGATGCCCATGGTCTGTTCGCGGATCTTCGGCAGGCAATTGTAGTTCATGGCCGAAAGCAGCGAGAGCGACAGGAACCCGTGTGCAATCGTGCCGCCAAAGGGTGTTTCGGCGGCGGCGCGGACCGGATCGACGTGGATATACTGGTAGTCGCTGGTCGCTTCGGCGAACTTGTCGATCGTTTCCTGAGTGACCGTGATCCAGTCGGAAACGCCGACCTCCTTGCCGACCAGTACCTTGATCTCAGAAAGTGATATGTCCTGCAGCATGTAAACGCCCCGAAACAAGCCCCCCGAACGATCTATAGGCCCGCCCGGTGCAACCTGCAAGCGGTGGAAAAGCTTTAGAAAACTTCGACAAGGAAGGTGACGGACCGCGGCGCGACATGGTCTGGAATGGCAGGTCTTGCCAGCACGTTCTGCCACTTTCCGTCGATGCTGTCGGGGAGCCTGACGGGGTGGGGCGCGTGGCTGCGGTTGATGACGACGGCAAGGCGCGTCGCCCGCTTCTGCGTGCGGTCACGGGTGGCGAGCACAATCATCAGATTGTCCGTCGCCGGATGCTCCCAGTCGCCGACGGCCATGGGCTGTCCGTCCAGCCGCCGCCAATCGACATCGCCGTTTCCGGTCAGGAACGCGGTCTCATCGAAAACGCTGAAACGGCCGCGCATTGCTGACAGGGCGGCAGTGTGGGCGACGATATCGTCGTCCATCGCGGTCCAGTCGAGCCAGGTGATGGCGTTGTCCTGACAATAGGCGTTGTTGTTGCCGTTCTGGCTGCGCCCGCCTTCGTCGCCGGCCGTCAGCATGATCGTCCCGCGGGAGGAAAACAGCGTGCCGATGAGCGCCATCACGTCATGACGTCGGGCCGTCAGGATTTCCGGATCTCCGGTGGCGCCTTCCGCGCCGTTGTTCCAGGAGTGGTTCTCGTTGTGGCCGTCGCGGTTCTCTTCGCCGTTCGCCTCGTTGTGTTTGCCGGCATAGGAGACAATGTCGGCGAGCGTGAAGCCGTCATGGGCGGCGATGAAGTTGACGGTGCGTGTCCCGCTCTCGCCCCAGCGGGCAAAACTGCCAGACGAGCCGGCGAGCGCCGTCGCCAAGGCGCCGATCGCATGACGGTCGCCGCGCCAGTAGATGCGCATGTCGTCGCGCGCGCGGTCGTTCCATTCAAGGAAGGGGGAGGGGAAGTTGCCGAGCTGGTAGCCGGCCGGGCCGACGTCCCAGGGTTCGGCGATCAGCACGCGGTCGGCAAGCAGCGGATCGGCCGAGATCGCCTGGAAGAGCCGGGCGTCGCGATGGAACCCACCCATGTCGCGGCCGAGGATCGAGGCAAGGTCGAAGCGGAAGCCGTCGACACCGGCGGCACGCACGAAATAGCGCAGGCTGTCGAGGATCAGCGCCTCGACCACCGGGTGGTCGCAGGCAATGGTATTGCCGCAGCCGGTGTCGTTAATGAGTTCGCCCGGGCGGTCGGTGACATGACGATAATAGGTCAGGTTGTCGAGGCCGCGCATCGACAGCGTGGTGCCGAAGCGGTCGCTTTCGCCGGAGTGGTTGAAGACGAGATCGAGGATGACGCCGATGCCGGCCTTGCGCAGCACCTCGACCGTCTTGCGCAGTTCCTTGATACCGCCCGGAACCAGGCGCGGATCGAGCGCCATCGGCGCGATCGGATTGTAGCCCCAGCCGTTCCTGAGACCGAGGGGCGGCAGGTGGCGTTCGTCGATCCAGGCGACGATCGGCATCAGTTCGATCGCGGAAACACCGAGGCGCTTGAGATGCTCGATGATGACGGGCTCGGCCAGTGCCGCCACGGTGCCACGCTTGGCTTCCGGGATATCCGGATGGAGGATCGTGAAGGGCTTGACGGCGATCTCGTAGATAAGGCCGCCAGCACGGAAGAGTGGCGCCTTCGGCTTGACGATCTTCGCCTCGGTGACAATGGCTTTTGGCACCAGATCAGCGGTGTCTTCGCCAAAAATCATTAGGCGCGGATCATGCTGGAATGCTCGGTCGAGTTCGACGGCATAGGGATCGACCAGGAGCTTAGAGGGGTCGAACCAGAGCCCGTGGTCGGGGGAATAGACGCCATCGGCGCGAAAGCCGTAGCGCGTGCCCTTCGCGGCATCGGTGATCGTCAGGCTGTGCAGGTCGCCCTTGCGCGCCATCGGTAGCTGCCGCAATTGCCTGGAGCCGGTCTTGTCGAAGAGGCAGAGATCGATGCGCGCGGCGTTGCGCGACCAGACGGAAAACACTGTGCCCTCAGGCGTGACGGTGGCGCCGAGGGGTGGATTTCCGGTGGTCGGCATGAAGGCGGCCCTCTTGTTCTAGATGTGCCCGAACACCCCCTCTGCCCTTCCGGGCAAAGGGGGTGTTCGGTCGACAGAAAAAGGGCCGCATAAAGCGGCCCAGTATCTCAGGTGATGACGCTCGGCTCGGTGCGGCCGGTGCGGGTCTTGATGCCGGCGATCTCGTCGGCAACGGCGATGAGATCGGCCAGTGCTCCTTGCGTCTCCATGCCATGTCGCGCCGCATCCGGCTCGAAGCGCTCGATGTAGACGCGTAAAGTCGCGCCCGAGGTGCCGGTGCCTGACAGGCGGAAGACGACGCGCGAGCCGCCCTCGAAGAGGATGCGGATGCCCTGGTTCTTGCTGACGGAATGATCGACCGGGTCGTTGTAGGCGAAGTCGTCCGATGTCGCCACCTTGAGCGCGCCGAAGGACTTGCCAGGCAGGCTGGCAAGCTGGTCGCGCAGGTTGGCGATCAGACCGTTGGCGGCATCGCTATCCACTTCCTCGTAGTCGTGGCGCGAGTAGTAGTTGCGGCCGTAGGTCGCCCAGTGCTTCTGAGCGATGTCGAGGGCACTTTCCTTGCGCACGGCGAGAATGTTGAGCCAGAGCAAGACGGCCCAGAGGCCGTCCTTTTCACGTACATGGTTGGAGCCGGTGCCGGCACTTTCCTCGCCGCAGATCGTCGCCATGCCCTCGTCGAGCAGGTTGCCGAAGAACTTCCAGCCGGTCGGCGTCTCGTAGATGCCGATGCCGAGCTTCTCGGCGACGCGGTCGGCCGCGCCGCTGGTCGGCATCGAACGGGCAATGCCGGCAAGGCCCTTGGCGTAGCCGGGTGCCAGATGCGCGTTGGCGGCAAGCATCGCGAGGCTGTCGGAGGGCGTGATAAAGATGCCGCGGCCGATGACGAGATTGCGGTCGCCGTCGCCATCAGAGGCGGCGCCAAAATCCGGCGCGTCGGGCGCCATCATCGTCTCATAGAGCGCGCGGGCGTGCACCAGGTTCGGGTCCGGGTGGTGGCCGCCGAAGTCCGGCAGCGGAATGAAGTTCATGACCGAGCCCTTGGGGGCGCCCAAGCGTTTCTCGATGATCTCCTTGGCGTAGGGACCGGTCACCGCGCTCATGGCGTCGAAGACGACGCGGAAGCCGCCCGAGATCAGCTTGCGGATGGCTGCGAAGTCGAACAGGCTTTCCATCAGCTCGGCGTAGTCGGCCACCGGATCGATGACGGTCACCGTCATGCCGTCGATCTCCTGGCTGCCTTCGGCATCGAGGTTGATGTCGGCGACGTCAGACGTCTTGTAGCTGTCGATCACCTTGCTGCGGGCATAGATCGCGTCGGTGACCTTTTCCGGTGCCGGGCCGCCATTGCCGATATTGTATTTGATGCCGAAATCTTCCGTTGGGCCGCCGGGATTGTGGCTGGCCGAGAGCACAATACCGCCAAAGGCTTTGTATTTGCGGATGACGTTGGAGGCGGCCGGCGTCGACAGAATGCCGCCACGGCCGACGAGTACGCGGCCGAAGCCGTTCGCCGCCGCCATCTTGATGGCGATCTGGATGACTTCGCGGTTGTAGTAGCGGCCGTCGCCGCCGATCACCAGTGTTTCGCCCTGAAAGCCTTCGAGCGAATCGAAGATCGACTGGATGAAGTTCTCGGCGTAGTTCTTCTGCTGGAAGACCGGGACCTTCTTGCGCAGCCCCGACGTGCCAGGTTTCTGGTCGCCATAGGGGGTTGTGGTAACCGTTCTTTTCATGCTGACTTAACCTTTCCCGAGAAGACCGGAATATAGAGAGACGTAACGATCGGCACTTGTGGCCCAGGAAACGTCCGATTTCATGCCCTGGGTCTGAATTTTCGCCCAGACCTTGGGTTCGCTGTATGCACGCAGCACGCGCCGGATCGCAAGCCGCAGCCCGTCGGCATTCACTGGCGTGAACTGGAAGCCGGTGGCGACCTTGGCCGCAAGCCCGGCCTCGTTCGCGTCGATGATAGTATCGGCAAGCCCGCCGGTCCGGGCGACAACCGGCACGCAACCGTAGCGCAGGCCATAGAGTTGGGTCAGCCCGCAGGGCTCAAATCGCGACGGGATGAGGATCGCGTCGGACCCCGCCTGCATCAGGTGCGACAGCGGCTCGTTGTAGCCAGTGACCATGCCGATATGGCCACGATGGCGGGAGGCGGCGGCCAGCAGCGCGCCTTCGAGCGCCGCATCGCCAGAACCGAGCACGACGAGCTTGCCATCCATAGCGACGATTTCGTCCGCGACCTCGGCGACGAGGTCCATGCCTTTCTGCCAGGTCAGCCGGCTGACGACGCAGAAGATCGGGCCGTTGCCCTTTTCGAGGCCGAAGCGTTCTTCGAGCGCCCGGCGGTTGCCGGCGCGCTGCTTCAAGGTCGTCGCGCTGAAATGCTGGGCGATGTGCGGATCGGTCTGCGGATCCCAGATATCGGCGTCGATGCCGTTGACGATGCCCGAGAGATCGGCGACGCGGCTCTTCAACAGGCCTTCGAGGCCCATGCCGAATTCCGGCGTCAGGATCTCCTGTGCATAGGACGGGCTGACCGTGGTGACCGCGTTTGCGGTCTGCAGACCGCCCTTCAGAAAGCCGACATCGCCGTAGTATTCGACGAACTGCATCGAGAAGGCTTCCGGGGGAAGCGCAAGCTCGGGGAAGACCGAGGCGCCGAATTGGCCCTGAAAGGCGATATTGTGGATCGTCATGACCGTCGGGGTCGCGGCAGCGGAGCCGAAATGCATGTAAACCGGCGTCAACGCCGTCTGCCAGTCATGAGCGTGGACGATATCGGGCTTCCAGCCGGAAACGACATCGCCGCCGGCGATCTCGGCCGCCGCAAGCGAGAGTGCTGCGAAGCGGCGGAAATTATCGACATAGTCGCGGCCGGTCGCATCGACGTAAGGCCCGCCGTCGCGCGCGTAGAGTGCGGCCTGATCAAGGACCAGCAGGTCGAGCCCGTCGACCTCGGCGGCGAGAATTGTCGCCGGATTGCCGAACAGGTTGGCGAAACTGCCGACCTTCTTTTTCTTCTTCAGCTTCTGCAGCACGGCAGGATAGCCGGGCACCAGGGTGCGGGTCTTGACGCCGTGCGGCACAAGCGCTGCCGGGAGCGCGCCGACGACATCGGCGAGCCCCCCGGTCTTGATCAGCGGATAGACTTCGGACGCAACGGACAGGACGTTCATGGAGTGCCTACATTCCCAGCTTGTCGATCATCGTTTGCGTGATCAGGCAGACGCCGTTCTCCGAACGCCGGAAACGCTTGGCATCGAGCTCCGGATCGTCACCGACAACGAGCCCCTCCGGGATCACGACACGGCTGTCGATGACCACGTTGCTCAAGAGCGCATGGCGACCGATCTTCACATCGGGAAGAACTACGGCATTCTCCAGACGGGAATATGAATTAACTCTGACGCCTGTGAATAAAAGGCTGCGGTTGAGCGCAGCACCGGAGATGATGCAGTCGCCGGAGATGAGCGACGACGTCGCCGAGCCGCGCCGGTTCTCGTCGTCATGCACGAATTTCGCCGGCGGCTTGATCTCGGCAAAAGTCCAGATCGGCCAGGTGCTGTCGTAGATGTCGAGCTCGGGCGTCACATGGGTCAGGTCGATATTGGCCTGCCAGTAGGCATCGATCGTGCCGACGTCGCGCCAATAGGCCTCGCGCTCGAAATCGGACCGCACGCAGGACTGAGCAAAGCGGTGGGCGACGGCTTTGCCGTTGTCGACGATGTAGGGAATGATGTCCTTGCCGAAGTCGCGGCTCGATTTCGAATCGGCGGCGTCGCGGCGCAGGAGATCCATCAGGAACTTCGTGTGGAAAACATAGATGCCCATGGAGGCAAGCGCCATGTCGGGATTGCCGGGAATGCCGGGCGGATCGGCCGGTTTCTCGACGAAGGCGATGATGCGGTCCTTGTCGTCGACATGCATGACGCCGAAGCCGGTCGCTTCCATGCGTGGCACTTCGAGGCAGCCGATGGTGACGTCGGCGCCGGAATCGACGTGCTGCTGCAGCATCAATTCGTAGTCCATCTTGTAAATATGGTCGCCGGCAAGGATCACCATGTACTCGACGCCGTGGTCCTCGATGATGTCAATGTTCTGATAGACGGCATCGGCGGTGCCCTCGTACCACTGCGTTTCGGAAACGCGTTGGCTGGCGGGCAGGATGTCGAAGCTTTCGTTTCGCTCGGGGCGGAAGAAGTTCCAGCCGCGCTGCAGGTGTCGGATCAGGGAATGCGCCTTGTACTGGGTGGCGACGCCGATGCGGCGGATACCGGAGTTCAGCGCATTCGATAGCGCGAAGTCGATGATGCGGGCCTTGCCGCCGAAATAGACCGCCGGCTTCGCCCGTCGGTCCGTCAGTTCTTTCAGACGACTGCCGCGACCGCCAGCGAGAACATAGGCCATGGCATCACGTGCCAGAGGTTGCGAACGCTTTTCCACCATTTGTCCTCCCCAATCATTGACTTCCGGGGTCGTCACGGCGGCTTTTGGCGACGCCTTGCGGCCCTCGAATTTTACAGTCTCGTTCCGCCTGCCGATTTCGGCGGGCGGACCGGATGAAGTTTACTCCTGCTCCAGCATCAGTGTCGCCAGCGGCGGCAGCGTGATGTTGGCCATGATCGCTCCCGTGGTGCTCTTCCCGGCATAGACGGCGCCGCCGTTGCCCTTGCCGCTTCCTCCGTAGATTTCCGCGTCAGAGTTGAGGATCTCCTTCCAGCGACCTTCAACCGGCAGCGGGATGGCGTAGCTCTCCCGGTACACGGGGGTGAAATTGGTGATGACGGCGACGAGTTTTTCACCGGGCGCCTTGCGCAGCCAGGCAAAGACCGAATTGTCGCGGTCGTCGGCAAGCAGCCACTCAAAGCCGTCGCCTTCGCAATCGCGGGCATGAAGGGCGGGCTTGGCGCGGTAGGTGCCGTTGAGGTCACGCACGAGGCGCCGCATGCCCTCGTGCAGGTGATATTCGAGCAGGTTCCAGTCGAGCGCGCGCTCCTCGGACCACTCGCGCCATTGCGCGAATTCCTGTCCCATGAACAGGAGCTTCTTGCCGGGATAGCCCCACATGAAGGCGTAATAGGCCCTGAGATTGGCAAACTTCTGCCAGTCGTCGCCGGCCATCTTGGCGATCAGCGATCCCTTGCCGTGCACGACTTCGTCATGGGACAGCGGCAAAACGAAGTTTTCGCTGAAGGCGTAGAGCAGGCCGAAGGTCAGGTCATTGTGGTGGAACTTGCGGTGCACCGGCTCGCGCGACAGATATTGCAGCGTGTCGTGCATGAAGCCCATGTTCCACTTGAAGCCGAAGCCGAGACCCCCGGCATGGACCGGATGCGATACATTCGGCCAGGAGGTCGATTCCTCGGCGATCGTCAGGATGCCCTTATGGGATCCGTAGATTTCCGTGTTCAGCGTCTGCAGGAAGCGAACCGCCTCAAGGTTCTCGTTGCCGCCATACTCGTTCGGCACCCACTCGCCGTGCTTGCGCGAGTAGTCGAGGTAGAGCATCGAGGCGACCGCGTCGACGCGCAGGCCGTCGACATGGAACTTCTCTGCCCAATAAAGCGCGTTGTTGACGAGGAACGACAGGACTTCCTGGCGGCCGAAATTGTAGATTGCGGTGTTCCAGTCCGGGTGAAAGCCTTGGCGTGGATCTTCGTGTTCGTAAAGTGCCGTGCCGTCGAACCAGCGCAAACCGTGCTCGTCGGTCGGGAAATGCGCCGGCACCCAGTCGAGGATGACGCCGATGCCGACCTTGTGGCAGCCGTTGACGAAACGCGCGAAGCCTTCCGGCTCGCCGAAGCGGGCGGTGGGCGCATAGAGCCCTGTCGTCTGGTAGCCCCAGGACGGATCGAAGGGAAACTCGGAGATCGGCAGGAACTCGATATGGGTGAAGCCCATGTCGACGCAATAGGGGATCAGCCGGTCCGCCAGTTCGTCCCAGGAGAGCATTTCGCCATTGTCGCGGCGCTGCCAGGAGCCGGCATGGACCTCGTAGATCGAGATCGGCTGGCGACGGGCATCGACCGTTGCCCAATGCTTGCGATGTGCCTCGTCGTCCCAGGTTTGCGCAATCTCCGGCGTCGTCACGGAAGCGGTGTTGGGGCGAAGCTCGGAGCGCCGGGCAAAAGGATCGGCTTTCAACGGCAGCCGCGTACCGTTGCGATCGAGGATCTCGTATTTATAGGCGAGGCCGCCTTCGACGCCGGGAATGAAGATTTCCCAGATGCCGGTGTCGGTGCGCAGCCGCATGACGTGTCGCCGGCCGTCCCAGTCGTTGAACTGGCTGACGACGGAAACGCGCTTGGCATTGGGTGCCCAGACGGCGAAGTGGTAGCCGTCGGCACCGTCGTGGTGGATCGGGTGCGCGCCCATCTTGTCGAAGAGCCGGAGGTGCGAACCTTCGCGGATGTAGTAGTCGTCCATCGGGCCGAGCACCGGACCGAAGCTATAGGGATCGACGACGATCCATTCGCCGCCCTCATTGCGGGCGCGGTAGCGCACCGGCTGCGGTTTCTTCAGCGACACGGACCCTTCGAAGAAGCCGGCGTCGTCACGTCGCTCGAGCGTGCCGAGTTCCTTGCCGGCGAGCGTTTCCACCGTCACGGTCTCGGCATCGGGGATGAAGCAGCGGGCAAGGACGGCCTTGCCGGCGGGGTGCACGCCGAGGACCGCGAAGGGGTCTTCGTGCGTGCCCGAAAGAATGGCCGCGATATCCGGCGCTGACAGCAGACCTGAAGCTGCGGGTTCCGGGTCCTTGCCGGCCGAAGGCGTCATCCAGCTCTCCAGATTTCCCCGGCATATTGCCGGATGGTGCGATCGGATGAGAACCAGCCCATCCGTGCGGTGTTGCGGATCGCTTGCGCATACCAGTCGGACGGTGTCGTCCAGAGCTGGTCGATCTCGCGCTGCGCCTTGGCATAGGCCTCGAAATCGGCCGCAACCATGAACCAGTCGTGATTGTAGATGCCGTCGATAAGACCGGAGAAGCGATTGCGGTCGTCCGGCGAGAAGACGCCCGAGGCGATCGCCTGCAGTGCCTGCGACAGCTCGCGCGATCCTTCGATGATGGCGCGCGGATTGTGGCCCTCGGCGCGGGCCTTCGTCACCTCTTCGGCGGTCATGCCGAAGATCTTGATGTTTTCCTCGCCGATCCAGTCGCGCATCTCGACGTTCGCGCCGTCAAGCGTGCCGATCGTCAAGGCGCCGTTCAGCGCGAACTTCATGTTGCCGGTGCCAGACGCTTCCATGCCGGCGGTCGAGATCTGCTCGGAGAGGTCGGCGGACGGAACCATGATCTCGGCGAGCGAGACGTTGTAGTTCGGCACGAAGACGATCTTCAAGAGGCCGCGCACTGCCGGGTCGTTGTTGACGACGCGGGCGACGTCGTTGGCGAGTTTGATGATCAGCTTGGCATTGTGATAGCTGGGCGCCGCCTTGCCGGCGAAGAGCTTGACGCGCGGGACCCAATCGAGTTCCGGATGCGAGCGGATCTGGTCGTAGAGCGCCACCGCCTCGATGATATTCAGAAGCTGGCGCTTGTATTCGTGGATGCGCTTGATCTGGATGTCGAACATCGCCGACGGATCGAGCCTGATGCCGAGCCGGCTCTGAACGAGCTGGGCGAGGCGGACCTTGTTGGCGCGCTTGACGGCGGCGAAATGCTCCTGGAAATCCGCCTTGTCCGCAAAGGCATCGAGTGCCTGCAGCGCCTCGGTATTGTCCATGAACTCGTCGCCGATCGCGTCGCGGATCAGGCCGAAAAGACCGGGATTGCACTGCATCAGCCAGCGGCGCGGGGTGATGCCGTTGGTCTTGTTGTTGATGCGATCGGGATAAAGCCTGTGCAGGTTGGCAAAGACCGTTTCCTTCATCAGCTCCGTATGCAGTGCCGAAACGCCATTGATCGAATGCGAACCGACGAAGGCAAGGTTGCCCATGCGCACGCGACGTTCGCCGCTCTCGTCGATCAGCGAGATGTTGCGGATCTCGTCGTCCGTTGCGCCCTTCTGCCGGCGAGCCTCGATGAGGATCTTGGCGTTGATCGCGTAGACGATCTGCATGTGGCGCGGCAGCAGCCGCTCGATGAGCGGCACCGGCCAGCTTTCGAGCGCCTCCGGCAGAAGCGTGTGGTTGGTGTAGGAGATCGTGCGGCGGGTGATGTCCCAGGCCTGCTCGAAATCGAGGCCGTGCAGATCCGTCAGGAGGCGCACCAGTTCGGCAACGGAGATGGCCGGGTGGGTGTCGTTCAACTGAATGGCGACGGCGTCCGGCAGCGAGGTGAAGTCCGGATATTGCTGCAGATGCCGGCGCAGGATGTCCTGCAGAGAGGCGGAGGAGAAGAAATATTCCTGGCGCAGCCGCAGTTCCTGGCCGGCAGGCGTCGCGTCGGCGGGGTAGAGAACGCGGGTCAGGCTTTCCGCCTTGTTGCTCTCCCGCAGCGCGCCGATGTGGTCGCCGGCGTTGAAGGCGGCAAGCAGGATCGGGTCGATCGGCTGCGCCGTCCAGAGGCGAAGCGTGTTGACGCGTTTTGCCCGCCAGCCGACGGCGGGCGTATCGAAGGCTGTGGCGATGACGCGTTCGGCCGGCTTCCAGACGAAACGTTGGATTTCCTCATCGACATTGGCGGTTTCGACCACCCCGCCGAAGCCGATTTCGTAGGAGCTTTCGCGCCGCTCGAACTCCCAGGGATTGCCGTGGGCAAGCCAGGTTTCCGGCAACTCCACCTGCCAGCCATCGGCCATCTGCTGGCGGAAGAGGCCGTGCATGTAGCGGATGCCGTAGCCATAGGCGGGCACGTCGACGGTCGCCATCGATTCCATGAAACAGGCGGCGAGACGGCCAAGA
This sequence comes from Sinorhizobium sp. NFACC03, assembly GCF_900103435.1. Classification (NCBI taxonomy): domain Bacteria; kingdom Pseudomonadati; phylum Pseudomonadota; class Alphaproteobacteria; order Hyphomicrobiales; family Rhizobiaceae; genus Sinorhizobium; species Sinorhizobium sp. NFACC03. The sequence goes on along the minus strand of NZ_FMXF01000010.1, from coordinate 42,775 downwards.
CCGCCATTGCCGAGCGCCGCATCCGGCTCGAGTTCGGCAACGACATCGATATCGACACCGAGCGAAGCGAGCGCATCACGCATCTCGTCCATCAGGCCGATATTGGTCATGGCGTCGCGCATCAGCCGGCCGATGAGAAATTCGAGCGAGAGGTAGTAAACGCGCTTGGCACCGGTCGCATAGGTCTTGCGGGTGGAATCCATCCACTTGTCGGTGATGCGGTCGCGGGCGACCAGGATCGCGGCCGTCAGCCAGTCGTGCGGCTTGGCAACCTTCGGATCCTTGCCGATGCGATACTTCAGGCGTTCGAGGATTTCGACGGCGAGCTGGCCGGGTTCGGACGACCTCAGGGCGGGCTGCGGCACGTCGTTGGTGGAGAGCCTGTTCATCATGAAACTGTCTTTACCCTTTTGCGTTGGGAGGTCGCAGGCCGGACCCGACCGGGGATAAAGGCAATTTATGCATCGATCCGAAGCGCTTGCAACAGATGTTTTTAAATGGATTAGAACTGTCTCAAACGGTGGGAAGTCGTTGGTGGAGCAGGCCGGCGATACCGAAAGCAAATGCCGCCCGGCAGGACCGGGCGGCAAGAAGGGCACAGGTTTGGTGTTTTATTTCGTCAGGCGCGTAGCCATGGCCGAGGCTCTTTCACCGATCGCCTTGAAGGCTGCGATCAGATCGGCGGCTTCTTCCGCCTGGAAGTAATTCGCTTCGGTCGTAGCGCAGGCCTTGAGCAACGCCTTGCCGCGATCCGGCGCCATGAATGCGACGGTATAGACCTGAACTTTGTTCTTTCGTGCGGTGTCGCACCACGTCAGGGTTGTCGTGTCGTCGCTCGTGTTGTTGTTGTCGCCGTCGGTCATGAAGACGATGTACTTTGTGGGAACCTGGCCGTTCTTAGCCTTGTGGGCGTCATCCTCGGTCGTCGCGGCAACGCGGTTGTAGGCTGTCTTGAACGCGTTGCCCGATGCCGTGCCACCTGTTGCGACAAGGGCGTTCACATAAGTCGAGGTGCCGGTTGTACCCCATGCGAGGTTCCCTGCCGTGTCCTGCGCGGAATTGTAGGAGACGGCCGCCGTGCGGACATACAGAGTGTTCGGGTCGGCGGTGTTCAGCTGCTTGACCAAATCGCCGACAGCGCTTTTCAGCGCGTCGATCTTCGTCACATAGCAGGGGTTGCTTGCCTTCAGGTTCGGATACTTGCTCCAGTTCGATTCCGTGTAGTTCGGGCACGACGTCTTGGTCGTGTCCTTGGTATTGGTTTTCCAGGCCATGGAGCCGGAGCGGTCGAGCACCAGATACATCGAGAGCGCATTCTTGCTCTCTGTCGCGCTTTCGGCGGTGGCACGGGTTTCGATGTTGATTGATGTCTTCCCGAGCAGGCGTGTCATCGCGTTGAACTGGAACGTCTGCTTGTTCAGGACCGTGACGTTGTAGGCCTTACCGGCAGGGCCATTGCTGTTTTCAATGATCTCGATGACCGGCTGGCCGGCGGTCGACGCTTCCGCCGAAGCGGTTTTGGCCAGCGATCCCGTGCCGCCTGGATCCTGCCCGCCAGGAACGTCGACGGCGGTGCCGCCCGACTGGTTGTTGAGGAAGGCCGCGGCTATTTCCTTTGCCTTCGCAATCGTCGGTGGATCCTTCGCAACCAGAGAAGAGGCCGCCGCAAGCGCTGCGGCATCCGCTGCATCCTGCATTTGGTTCTTGGCCGTCATCATGCCGGCCATATCTATGGCGACGCCGCCGGCTGCCAATATCAATGGCGCTGCGAGTGCGGCCATAATGCCGAAATTGCCACCCCGGTCCTTGAGCATCGCTGCGAAGGACCGGCCTACAGTGTATCGTCTTCCCATCTTTGCACACCCCAAAGGAACACGTTGCAAGCTTGCGGGCATCAATAGCGTCGATGGCTTACGAATTCGTTCCGACGATCGCTGCAATTTTAACGGAATGCAGGAAAACCAGTGCTTACAGCGGGTTCCGCGGCACATGCCGTGTTTGAAAACGAGAATTGCGGTGTGTCAATTCGGGTCAGGGCACGGGAATGACGTCGACGGCCTGTTTCGTCGTCTGGCTGCCATAGCTCTTCAGGACCCCGATGACGGGCGCAACGTCGCCATAGTCGCGCCCGTGACCGACGACGATATGGTCGGTTCCTGCCGGAATATTGTTGGTCGGGTCGAGTTCGAGCCAGCCGCCTGTGGTACCGCACCAGATCCGCACCCAGGCGTGCATGGCGTCGGCACCCTCGAGGCGTTCCTTGCCGGGTGGAGGGATTGTCCGCAGGAAGCCGCTGACATAGCCGGCGGGGATGCCGAGGCTTCGCAGCGCCACGATCATTACATGGGCGAAATCCTGGCAGACGCCGCGCTTCAGTTTGAACGCCTCGCCCGGTGTCGTGTTCACCGTCGTGGCCTCGCCGTCATAGGTGAAATCGTGGTGGATGCGCTCGCAAACTGCCGCGGCGATCTGTCGGACCGTCATGGTGTCCGTGACGATTGCCCGCGCATAGGCGGCAATGTCAGGTGCTTCCGGCAGGAGCGGGCTTGGTCCCGTGAAGTGGTGCGGTGCGTCGGCGTCGACGGACCAGCAAGCGGAGAGCTCGGCCGGCAGGCCGGCGAGGTCAGGCGAAAAATCCGCGGTCAAAAGCTGCGATTCTACTTGTACCCGCGCTTGCATGCGGATCGTCAGGTCGTCGTGAGAGGACCGAAACAGGATCGAGGTGAACGGGTTGGCGAAGAAGTCGATGCTTTCGGCGCGCTCGGCCGGCATTGGCTGGCAGCTCAGCGAACCGACGATGAGCCGTTGGCGACCGGGGAGCGTCGCTGGCATCACGCGCACGAGATGGCGCCCGCCGGAAACCGGTACTTCATAGTCATAGGTGATCTTCAGGCTGATATCGTAGAGCATGTCCGTCCCTTCGCCCGCTAGCCGAGATAGGTTCGCGCGAGCAGATCGGACAGGCTTTCGAGATCCCGCTCCAGGCGATTGTAGACACCCAGGTTCATCGCTTCCGGCGTCATCACCGCGAGGCCCGAATGCAGGCGCATCGCCTCGCGGTAGAAGGGTGACATCTGCCCGTTGACGAAGGCGTTCGGCAGCAGTTCCACCTCGGTCTTGATCTCGTTCAACTGGTAGAGCACCGAGCGTGGGTTGAGCGGGTCGAGCGCCAAAAGGTCGGTCACGGTCAAGGCGGCGGTGCTGACATTGTAGCGCCGGCGGTGGGTCATGACGCTGTCGCCGATCTCGAGCAGCATGTCATAGGCGCCGTCGGGCGCATCCGGGCCCGACATATGGCCGAGCAGCCGCGTCATGTGAAGGCCGCGCTCCAGGTATCGGCCGATCGACAGAAAGCGCCACCCGGTGAAACGGTACATGTTTTCATGCACGAGACCGGCAAAGCCGGCGAGCTTGCGGAGCAGCACCGTCATCGCGCGGGTCGCATCGTCGCCGGCCTGCACCGTCGCGTGAAACTTGCGCGCCGTCTGCGACAGGTCGTTGAGCGCCAACCATCCGTCCGGGGAGAACCGGTCGCGGATGTTGCCGGCGCTGAAAAGGGCGCTGGAGATGTTGGCAAGCAGACTGTCGGGCACCGCCTGGCGCGTGTCGATGTCCAGCGCGCCGAGATAGTCGCTGACATCCCTCAGGAGCGGCAGGTCCGGATCGGCGGTTTCGGCGAAGCGGCCGTGCCAGGCGCGCAGGATGCGCAGCGCCCCTTCCGAACGCTCGATGTAGCGGCCGAGCCAGAAGAGATTGTCGGCTGCGCGGCTCGGCAGGCTTCCCGGCATGTTGCGGGTAAAGCTTTCCTCAGCCGGAAGCAGTGTCGTGCGTTCCACCGGCCGGTCGCTGACGATCCAGACGTCGGCGGCAGTGCCGCCTGCCTGCATGGCGATTGCCGCGACATCGTCGCCGGAGCCGATGCGGGCGAAACCGCCGGGCATGATCTGCCAGCCGTCACGGGTGCGTGCTGCAAAGACGCGCAGGCTCATGGGCCGTGGCGTCAGCCGGCCGCGAACCCAGGCGGGGGTGGTCGAGAGCGTGACGACCTCCTGGCCGACGAGATTGCCGCCCTCGGCGCCGAGCCAATCGGCGATCGAGGCGCGGGCATTCTCGTCGAGCGTGGCGCCGAGCACCGACTGGCCGTTGTCATCGAAAAAGGGGCGCGTCGCATAGGCCGGGCCGATGACCATGCGATCGAGGTTGGCAGCGACCTGTTCGCGCTCGGTCTGCTGTCCGCACCACCAGGTGGCGATCGAGGGCAGCTTCTGCTCCTCGCCGAGCAAATGGTGGCAGATCGCCGGCAGGAAGGCGAGGAAGGCGCGCGTCTCGACGATGCCGGTGCCGAGCGCGTTGACGATCGAGACGGAGCCGGCGCGAAGCGCCTCGACGATGCCGGGTGTGCCGATATGCGAAGACTGGTTGAGCTCGAGGGGATCTGCAAAGGCCGCGTCAAGGCGGCGCCAGAGCACGCCCACCGGCTTGAGGCCGGCGACGGTTCGCACCATCACCCGGCCGCCCAGGACCGTCAGGTCTTCACCTTCAAGCAGCATGAAGCCCAGGTAGCGGGCGATATAGGCGTGTTCGAAATAGGTCTCGTTGGCGATGCCGGGCGAAAGCACGGCGATGCGGTCATCCGGATGCAGCTTGCGGCTCTGAAGCGCGTCTCGGAACTCACCGAAGAAGCCCGCCAGTCGGTGGACATGAGATTCCGCGTAGAGATTGGAAAAGGCGCGCGTGGTCGCGACCCGGTTCTCCAATGCGAAGCCGGCGCCGGAGGGCGCTTCCGTGCGGTCCGAAAGCACCCACCAATTGCCGTCGGGGCCGCGGCCGATCTCGAAGGATACGAAATGCAGGAAATGACCATCGGCCGGCTTCACGCCGACGAGCGGCCGCAGGAACTCCGGGTTTGAGGCGACCAGTGCCGGCGGCAGGAGGCCCTCGCGCACCAGCCGGTTCTCGCCGTAGACATCGGCGACCACCTTCTCCAGGAGTTCGGCACGCTGCACGAGCCCTTGCGAAACCGTTGCCCATTCCTTCTCGTCTATCAGGACGGGGATATGCGACAGCGGCCAGTTCCGGTCAGAGGCCTCCTTGGCACCGTAGACACGGTAGAAGACGCCAGCATCGCGCAGGTAGCGGTCGGCGCGGGCGAAGCGGTTGGCAAGTTCCGTTTCGTCGAGCCGCCCCAGGGTCGCGAGTAGCCGCTGCCAGACGGGGCGGACATTGCCCTCCCGGTCGAGCATCTCGTCGGCGATATCAGGAAGGGCGCGGTAACCGAACACCGGATCGTCCTCGGTGCCCCGATGGCTCTCGGCGGCTGTTTGCTTTTTCGCCATTTACGCTCCTGGCGGACGCCTGAGATCAAGCGTCATCGGGAATTCCATCGACGGGCTTTCCGGGTGAAGCGGATATCCTCCTGGCGAATGACCCCAGGGCTCGAACCGCGACAGGCGCCGAGCCTCCGCCTCGTTGCCGTTGACCGGAAACGTGTCGTAGCTGCGCCCACCCGGATGGGCGACGTGGTAGATGCATCCGCCAATCGCCCGATTCGACCATGTATCATAGATATCGAATGTAAGGGGAGTGTTGACCGGTAGGACCGGGTGCAGGCCCGAGGCCGGCTGCCAGGCCTTGTAGCGGACGCCGGCAACAGCCGAGCCGTTGGAGCCGGTGCGCGTCAGCGGCACGGGCCGGCCGTTGCAGGCGACCGCGTAACGCTCGGGGTTGGCGGTATCGAGCTTGACCTGGAGGCGCTCGACCGAGCTATCGACATAGCGCACTGTGCCGCCGATCGCGCCCTGTTCGCCCATCACGTGCCAGGGTTCGAGCGCCTGACGGATTTCGAGCCTGGCGTCCTGATATTCGACCTCGCCGCAGAAGGGGAAACGGAACTCGAGCTGGGCCTCGAACCATTCGGGCTTCAAATCGAAGCCGTGGGCGCGAAGATCGGCCAGCACTTCGAGAAAATCCTGCCAGACATGGTGCGGCAGCATGAAGCGATCATGCAGCGTCGTCCCCCAGCGCACGAAGCGGCCATCAACAGGGTGTTTCCAGAAGCGGGCGATGAGCGCGCGCACCAGCAGTTGCTGAGCAAGCGACATGCGGGCGTTCGGCGGCATCTCGAAGCCGCGGAACTCGACGAGGCCGAGACGCCCGGTCGGACCATCCGGCGAGAACAGCTTGTCGATGCAGATCTCGGCACGGTGGGTGTTGCCGGTGACATCGACGAGCAGATTGCGGAACAGCCGATCGATCAGCCAGGGCAGGGGCGGCGGGGTCGCCGAGCCCGGCATCGGCACCTGAGCGAGCGCGATCTCAAGCTCATAGAGCTGATCGTGCCGGGCCTCGTCGATGCGCGGCGCCTGTGATGTCGGGCCGATGAACAGGCCGGAGAACAGATAGGAAAGCGACGGGTGGCGCTGCCAGTGCAGGACGACGCTCTTCAGAAGATCCGGACGACGCAGGAACGGGCTGTCATTGGGATTGGCGCCGCCCACGACCACATGGTTGCCGCCGCCGGTACCGGTGTGGCGCCCGTCGATCATGAACTTGTCGGCGCCAAGCCGGCTCCGCCGCGCCTCTTCGTAGACCGCCGTGGTGATGTCGACGCAATCCTGCCAGCTGGCAGCCGGATGGATGTTGACCTCGATCACGCCCGGATCCGGCGCAACGCGGATGACGTTGATGCGCTGGTCCTGAGGCGGCGCATAGCCCTCGATGTGCACGGGCAGTCCGATCGCGGCTGCAGCGCGTTCCGCGGACGCGATGAGGTCGAGATATTCCTCGACGCTGGCCATCGGCGGCATGAAGACGCAGAGCCTGCCGTCGCGCGGCTCGACGCTGATGGCGGTGCGCACCAGCCCGGCTATTTCGTCGCGTGGCTGTGCCTGCGGGCTTTCCGGTACTTCCGCGGCTTGAAAGCGGGAATGCTGCGGGCGGGCGCTGCTTTCGGCGAAATCAGGCAGATCGTTCCGGGGAACGGTCGGGTCGACCGGATGGATATAGGGATAGGCGGAGGGCGCGACATAGGGCAAGGCGCCGAGCGGCAGGCGATAACCGACGGGGCTGTCGCCGGGAACGAGGAAGATGCGGCCGCGGCGCGTCTGCCATTTCTCGCTCATCCACCGCACGCCAGTGGCACGCGCATTCCAGGCCTGCACAGGCAGCACGTAGCCGGTCGGTGCCGTCAGGCCGCGTTCGAAGACGCGGGCCATGCGGCTGCGCTCTTCGGGGTCCTTCAGCTTGGAATTGGAGGGATCGACGTTCTCGGGGAGGTTTGCCTCCTTCAGCAGCCAGTCGGCGGGATCTTCGAAGGCCGGTTGGACCATCTCGGTCGGCACGCTCAATTCGCCTGCCATCAGATGCAACAGACGTTCGGCGTCCTTCGCGGTGACGTCGTGGTGGCCTGCCTCCTCGGCGATGAGGTCGGGGCGGCGCCAGATCGGCACGCCGTCCTTGCGCCAGTAGAGCGAGAAGGTCCAGCGCGGCAGGCTTTCGCCGGGATACCACTTGCCCTGGCCATAGTGCAGGAAACCGCCGGGCGCGAAGCGTTCGCGCAGGCGGCGGATCAACGCGTCCGCCTTCTCGCGCTTGGTTGGGCCGACCGCGTCAGTGTTCCACTCCTCGGACTCGAAGTCGTCGATCGAAACGAAGGTCGGCTCGCCGCCCATCGTCAGCCGTATGTCGTTTTCCTGGAGCACGCGATCGACCTGTTCACCGAGCGCGTTCAAGGCTTCCCAGCTTTCGTCGGAGAACGGCTTGGTGATGCGCGGATGTTCCGCGACACGTGTCACCTTCATGTCGAAGGCGAAATCGGTTCGGGTGTCGGGATCGCCGAAGAAGCCGCCGGAGATCGGCGCGGCGTTGCGATAATGGGGCGTTGCGGCAAGCGGAATGTGGCTTTCGCCGGTCAAGAGGCCCGAGGTGGGGTCGAGCCCGACCCAGCCGGCGCCGGGCAGGTAGACCTCGGCCCAGGCATGCAGGTCGGTAAAGTCGTGGTCGGTGCCCGAGGGGCCGTCGAGCGCCTTGAGATCGGGCGTGAGCTGGATGAGATAGCCAGAGACGAAACGGGCGGCGAAGCCGAGATTGCGCAGGATCTGGACCAGCAGCCAGCTCGAATCGCGACAGGAACCGCGGGCCGACGTCAAGGTGTCCTCCGGCGTCTGGACCCCGGGCTCCATGCGGATGACGTAGCCGATCTCCTGCTGCAGGCGCGCATTGAGCCCGACCACCATATCGATCGTGCGTTGCCGCGCGCGGTCGACTGTCGCGAGGAAAGCGCCAAGCGCCGGCCCGACCGGTTCTGGCGTCATATAGATCTCAAGATCATCGCTGAGATCTGCAGGATAGGGGAAGGGCCAGTGTTCCGCCTCTTCTTCGACGAAAAAGTCGAAAGGATTGTAGACGGTCATGTCGGCGACGAGATCGACCTCGATCTTCAACTCGCTGACCGGATCGGGAAAGACGAAGCGGGCAAGGTAGTTGCCGTAGGGATCCTGCTGCAGGTTGACGAAATGATTGGCGGGCGAAACCTTCAGCGAGTGGCTGATGACCTTCGTCTTGGAATGAGCCGCAGGCTTCAGCCGGATGATCTGCGGCGACAGCCTTACGGGACGGTCATAGGTGTAGTGGGTCAGGTGATAGATACTGGCCTTGATCGACATGCCGAATTTGATCCCCTTCGTGGTAGGTCTTGCGCCCCCATCTCCGGGAAGTTTGTGCAATGCAAAGTAAGAAAGCAAGCGCGAAAGTGGCTGAGGAAAATCAAGGCGCTGCAGCGCTTTCGCACGCCCGTTCAGGCGTGCGAAAGACTGGCTCCATTGCGGTTAGACGAGCGGGGGGGTGATGCGGGCAAACCCTTCCTGGCGGTAATAGGGGAAGTAGGGATAGGCCGGCGTCGTCTTGCTCGCTTCATCGAGCCGGGCGATCTGTTCCGGCGACAGCGACCAGCCGACGGCACCAAGGTTCTGGCGGAGCTGCTCCTCGTTGCGGGCGCCGATGATGACGCTCGAAACGGTCGGGCGCCGCAGGAGCCAGTTGATGGCGATCTGCGGAACCGTCTTGCCGGTCTCCTCGGTCAACTGGTCGAGCACGTCGATGACATCGTAGAGCTTGTCGTCGTCGACGGGCGGGCCGTAAGCGGCCGTATCGTGCAAGCGGCTTCCTTCCGGCCAGGGCTGGCCGCGGCGGATCTTGCCGGTGAGGCGGCCCCAGCCGAGCGGGCTCCAGACCAGCGCGCCGACGCCCTGGTCGGCGCCGAGCGGCATCAGTTCCCATTCGTAGTCGCGGCCGACGAGCGAATAGTAGACCTGGTGGGCGACATGGCGCACGAGGCCGTGCTTCTCCGAGACGGCCAGAGATTTCATCAACTGCCAGCCGGCGAAGTTGGAGGCGCCGATGTAGCGTAGCTTGCCGGCGGTAACGAGGCTGTCGAGGGTGGACAGCACCTCATCGACCGGCGTGCCAGCGTCGAAGGCGTGCAGTTGCAGGAGGTCGATGTAATCGGTGCCGAGCCGCTTGAGGGCGTCGTCGACGCCTTTGATCAGGCGCGCTCGCGACGTGCCGGCATCATTCGGCCCGTCGCCCATCGGCAGCGCGATCTTGGTCGAAATCAGCACGGCATCGCGCCGTCCCTTGATCGCGGCGCCGAGCACGCTCTCGGAGGCGCCGTCCGAGTAGACGTCGGCCGTGTCGAAGAGGTTGACGCCGGCTTCGAGCGAAATGTCGATCAGTCGTCGCGCTTCGGCTGCGTCGCTGTTGCCCCAGGCGCTGAAAAGCGGCCCCTTGCCGCCGAAGGTTCCTGCGCCGAAGCTCAAGGCTGGCACCTTCAGTCCCGATGATCCAAGCCGTCTGTATTCCATGTCTTCAATCTCCTCGTTGGCTTTGTTCGCGCGAGACACCGGCCGTCGATGCTCGCTTCAAGGAGAAGGTGGTGTTGGGGTCATTTGCGATGTAGACCTCATGAAGGAACATCATTTGTGAGTTGAAGTCACATGTCGCGCTTGCCGGTCAATCGTTCTGGGGAGATGGCGGTTTTTGCCAAGGTGGTGGAGCTTGGCGGCTTCTCGGCTGCGGCAAAAGTCTGCTGCATGACGCCCTCGGCTGTCAGCAAACTCGTCCAGCGACTGGAGGAAAGGCTTGGTGTCCGGCTCGTCAATCGGTCGACGCGGCGGCTGCAACTGACGGCGGAAGGCTGCGTCTTCTATGAGCGGGTCGTACGCATCCTCGCCGACATTGATGAAGCGGAGCGCTCGGCGGGCGCCGGCGAAACGCCGGAGGGCCGGGTGCGCCTCAATGTCAGCGCGTCCTATGCGACGCATGCGTTGATGCCGGTGCTGCCCGAATTCCTGGCGGCGTTTCCGTCGGTCTCCCTCGATATCCTGCAGACGGATGCCGTGGTCGACCTGATGGCGGAGCGGGTCGATATCGCCGTGCGCGCCGGACCGCTCAAGACATCGAGCCTGATCGCACGCAAGCTCGGCACCACATCGATGACGATCGTCGGTGCCCCATCCTATCTCGATCGTTTTGGCGTGCCTCAGACCATCGAGGATATCGAGGTGCACAACCGGCTGAGCCATAGCTACACACGGGCGTTCGATGGCTGGCCGTTGCTGTCGAATGAAAAGCAGATCGTTCTGCCGCCGACGGAACGGGTGCGGGTCAGCGATGGCGAGGGCTTGCGCCAGCTTGCGCTTGCGGGTGTGGGCCTTGCCCGGCTTCCGACCTTCACGGTCAGGGAAGATATCCAGGCCGGCCGACTGCTGCCGCTGGTCGAGCATCTCAATCCCGGTGATATCGAGACTTTTCATGCCGTGTTTCTCGGCCAAGGCGGAGCCTTGCCGTCGCGTGTGCGGGTCGTGCTCGATTTTCTGGCTACGCGCGCGCGGATTTCGTCTTTGTGAAGTGGGAAAGGGTCGCCTCTGCCGGGTGGCCGCAGACGCGGTTGCGGCCTTCGGATTTGGCGCGATAGAGCTCCGTGTCGGCGCACTCGATCAGGTGCTTCCAGCCGCCGTTTGCGGTTCGGCCCTCCGCCACGCCGAAGCTGGCGGTGACCTTCAGTTGCTGTCCATCCGCAACGACGATCGGCTCGCGCGCAAGGTTGGCCCGGATCCGCTCCGCCAGCGCAAGGGCCGACTCGATGTTGTCGCCGGGCGTGATGACCGCGAACTCCTCGCCGCCGAAACGGGCGACGAGATCGGAGTTGCGCACGGAGTTGCGGATGACGCGGGCGATTTCCTTGATCACGATGTCGCCGACCAGATGGCCGTGGGTATCGTTGATCTGCTTGAAATGGTCGATGTCCATCAGGATCAGACAGGCGTCCTGGCTGCTGTCGGCCGTGTCTTCCGCGCCGCCGATGAGTTCCAGCGCCCGGCGGTTGAGCAGGCCGGTCAGCTCATCGGTTTCAGCCTGATGTTCAAGGTGCTGCATCAACAGCGCGCGTTCGTCGAGGCGTTTGCGCAGCACGTCGATCGCGTCGAACAGGCGCCCCATCTCGCCTTCACCGCCCTTGCCCTGAAGGCGGGCGATCGGACGGTCGTTGGCGAGCTCGATGATGCTGTGGCGTGCGATGAGCAGCGGTTCGAAGACGAGCGAGCGGGCGCGGCGCATCAAAACCAGCAAGACTAGGAACAGGGCGAAGGTCGCAAGGCTGGCGACCGCCAGCTTGACCGAGGCCCTCGTCTTGTTTGCCGCAAGCCGCTCGACGGTCGCATCCATGAAGGCGCGGCGAAGATCCTCGAGCGGCTTCATCTTCGGGACGAAGCGGTCGGTCAATTGCTCGGCGGTCATCGGATAGGCGCCCGATTGTCTGCCGATGGCGACGATGCTGTCGATGATCGCAAATCCTTCGCCGAAGAACTCGCGGTCGATCCTGGCGAGATCTGCGATATTGGCCGGTTTCAGGCCGGGAAGGGCGCCGGGCTTGCCGACGATCGACCAGATTTCCTGCAGCCTGCCGCGTGTGCGCTCGCTATCGGCGATGTTCTTTGCTTCGAGCGGCTGGCCGACAGCAACCGGGGCCATGACCTGCGAGCCGAGGCGACCGCCGTCCTCGCGCAGATTGGCGAGCATCTGTGCCGCAAGTGCGATGCCGGCAAGGTTCGGGTCGGTGTTGGTCAGGCGTTGGATGTTCCAGTCGATCGCCGGGCGAAGCGCGTCGATGACGCCGAACATTGCCTCGATCGTAGCCTGGATCTCCGTCAGGTCCCGCTGTTCGGGCGGAAGCGCGGCAATGCGGTCGATCTCGGCGCGCGCCAGCATCAGGCGGCGGCGAACTTCGACGAGAATGGGGGAGAGGGCGCCGGCACGTTCGGTGCGGCTGGCACCGTCGATGTCCTCGGTGAGCTTGGCGAGCGCCGCGTCGCTGCGGGTACGAAACTCGGCAAGCCGGGCCTGGACCGGCGAACCGGGTGCCACGCCGATGCCGAGCACGCCATTGGACGGGCCGCGCTCGGCCGAGAGGTAGTTTGCAGCGTCGAGCACGCGGCAGAAGGCTATGACTTCGGTCAGGTTGCGGCGAGCGATGACGAAATCGCTATAGGAGGCGGCGATGATCTCGGTGGCGAGCACGCCGGTGCAGGCAACGACGATGGCGAGCAGCCATTGGAGCTTGCGGCGCAGCGCCTTCGCCGTGCGCGCTTCTGCAACGCCCGTTTCCGGGGGCGTATAGCTGCCGCCTTTGTTCTTCATTTACGCGAAGTTGCTCCACTCATGTCGCCGCTCATCGCTTGGGCTGTCGCGACAATTCTTGTCGTGCGACAAGAAACCCATCCGAAATCAGTGTGCTCGTTGCCCCTGTTATCGTATAAGGTGTTAAATAACCTTGAAATACCCTGAAATACTAGGGGTCGCGCCGCAACCGAGGGATGCGCGTGGTGCAGGGCAGCGGCTTGCATTCCGTCACCGCACACCGCCCATCGGATAGAAAAGAGGCCCGCCTCCTGATGGGAGGCGGGCCCTGTCTCATGCGCGTGCTTGTCGGTTGACGCGACCGTTCAGCGCTTCGGCGCGACCAGCGCGAAAAGGGCACCTTGCGGGTCGAGCGCCTGGACGATCCAGGCGCCGCCGGGCACCTCCATCGGCTCGAGCACGACCTTGCCGCCACCGGCCTTGATACGCTCGATCGATGCGTCGAGCGCAGGCACGTTGATGTAGTAGAGCCAGTAGGGCGCGGGCACTTCCTTCGGCTTGGTCATCATCCCGCCGATCGGAGCGCCGCCATGGGCAAAGATCTGGTAGGTGCCCATCTCGCCCATGTCCATGCCCTGGTCCTTCGTCCAGCCGAAGAGCTCGGCGTAGAAGGGGAAGGCGGTGTCGAGGTCGCCGGACGCGAGTTCGTGCCAGCCGACCAGGCCGGGCGACATCGGATCGGTGACCGGCGGCGGATCGCCCATACCCTTGAAGATCGCGAACACGGCGCCGTGCGGGTCGGTGACGACGGCAAAGCGCCCAATGCCCGGGATATCATCCGGCGCCCGATGAACCTTGCCGCCCTTGGCGGCGATCTTGGCGGCGGTCGCATCGACATCGTCGACGCCGACATAACCGAGCCAGGCGGGTGGTACCTTCATTTCGAGCGCACCTTCCGGCATCGTCATCAATCCGGCAACCGGCAGCTCGCCGATATTGAACAGCGTGTAGCTCATGCCGGGCATGCCGGAATCGCGGGCATTCCAGCCGACGACGTCCTTATAGAAGGTCTCCGCCGCGGCCATGTCCGTCGTCATCAGTTCATACCAAACAAATTTGCCGTGATCTGCCATTGCCTTCCTCCAGTTTGCTTGGCGCGGCGCATTTCGTGCCGCTTGGTTGCATGTTCGAATGGGCCGACGTCGGAGCGGGTTGAAGCGGGACGCGGCCGGGAACCGGGCACGGTCGCTCGTCCCGCGGTCAATCCCGGCGCAGGTATTCCGCCGTCATCATGTCTTTCCAGCTTCCGTCCGGCGCCTGCACTTGCGCCGTCAGCAAGCGCCGGGAGTGATCGAGGAGCGTTATGACGTCCCGGTACCGCGCGGTTCTGCCGGGGTTTTCGAAATCCGGTCCATCGCAGTAGAGAGACAGGGATCTGCCTTCCGCATCCAGTTCGCCGTCATAGACCCACATATGGGTCAGCATGGAGCCGACCCAGGTACCGATGTAGCGTTTCGTCTCGGGATTGTAGCCGAGCGTCATGAGCGTTTCGCCGAAGCTGCCGCCCGGCATCGTTCCCTGACCTTCGCAGACGATCCAAAGGCCATGAAGCGAGCGAACGTGTTCGGTCCAGGGGCCGCTGCCGTCGGGCTCGCCATCGGATCCGGCCGTGCGAACCTGCCAGTAGCCCAGCATTTGTTCGAGCCAGCGATGCGCTTCTTCCGGTTCTGCTTTCACGGGATTTCCTTCTTGGTCCGGGCGCAGGTCATCGGCCCGGCACGCGAGCGTTCTGGAAACGATTTCGCAGGCGAAAGGTTCCGCCCGCGAAGGACGAGGAGGATCAGTCTGCCTTGCGCCCGCGCACCTTTTCGTACTCGTCGTGGCGGCGGACGAAGCTCATGGTGTGGTCTTCGTTGCGGCCCTTCGGCGCGCGGTCGAGCAGCATCAGCGTGCCGACCAGTTCCTCAAGACCGCGGGCATAGGACGAATAGGTGTGATAGATCGCGCCGTCCTCGCCTTTCTGGAAGGCGCTCAGTCCTGGCAGTTCCTCATGCGCGTTGGCGCTTTCGATCTCGGTGAAATTGTAGGCGACCTTGCCGCTTGCCAGTTCGTCAGGAGAAAAGGCGACGTGGTAATCATGGTTGAAGCCGTTGCCCTCCGCAGAGACCCAGGGGAAGTGCCAATCCATGCGCTTCCTGTAGGCTTCGATCTTCGCCAGCGGCGCATTCGATGCGGCGATCAGCGTCACGTCGTGGTGGTTGAGGTGTGGCAGCATGCCGGCGAAGTGGTCGACCAGGAAGGAGCAGCCGGGGCAGCCGGCCTCCCAGGTGGGGCCGAACATGAAATGGTAGACAATGAGCTGACTGCGACCGTCGAACAGTTCGGACAGCGACTTGCGCCCGGTCACCGTGTTGAAAACGTAGGTCTTTTCCATTTTCACCCAGGGCAGAGCCAGCCGGGCGGCATTGACCTTGTCGCGTGCGTGGGTGTGTTCCTTTTCAAGCGCGAGCAGTGCTTTGCGCGCTTCCAACCACTCCCGAGGTGATACGACTGCGTGGTCCTGTCTCATGCCCGTTCCTCCTTCCAACGTTGCACTTGACTAATTACGTTGATATCAACATTAATCAGCCATGTCAAAGATGCCTTTAATTCCATTCGAGACCACCCTGCATGTGAAGGATACCTGCCTCTGCCTGCATGTGCAGCGTGCCGCGCGTGCCATAGCCCGCCGGTTCGATGAGGCGCTGCGGTCCCTCGATATCACCAACGGGCAGTTCTCCCTGCTGATGTCGCTCAATCGTCCGGCGCCTCCGAACATGGGATCGGTTGCGTCGCTGCTCGCCATGGACCGAACGACGCTGACTGCGGCGCTGAAGCCCTTGGAACGGCGGGGCCTGATCGAGATCTTTCCAGATCCGGAGGACCGAAGGTCGCGGCGGCTGCGGCTGACGCAGGAGGGCGCAGCGCTGCTGGCGCGTGCCATACCCATCTGGAAGGCATTGCATGAGGCGCTCGATCCGGTGCTTGGCGAAGGTGGACCGGACCGCCTGCGCGCGGATCTCCTGACGCTGGCTTGAACGGCGGTTGCTTAGAGCGCCGTGCGTTCAAGTGAACGCACAAAGGACGCTCTAGCACTTTGAATCTAGAGCATCTTTCCGCCTCCAGTGATTCCACTTGAGAGCGGGATGCTCTAGGGGGCGGGATCTTCCGGTGAGGATCGTTCCTTGAGGACTTCGATGATCTCCGCCATCAAGGCCGAGGCCTGTCGCAGGCGTCTTTCACCCAATTCGGCACCGAGCCTGTCGGCCCAAGCCGCCTGCCGCTCTTTGATTTCGTGCAGCGCCGTTTCGCCGGCCGCCGTCAGGACCATGAGTTTTGCCCTTTGGTGGGTCGGATTGTCTCTGTAGGCGATCAGGCCTTCCGCTTCCAACAGGTCGGCGATGCGCTGCACGCCCTGGCGCGCGAGGCCGAGGGCGCGCGCGGCATCGGCGACCGACATGGGGGCGTGGTTTGCTGCTGCCAGTACCTGCCAGCGGGCGCTCGTCTGTCCGGAAGGCTTGGCGAGTGCGTCGCCGGCCTGCGTCAGCGGACCGGCAAGCCGCAACGCGGCTATCGCAAATTCCGCAAAGGCGTCGCCGGCGTGCGTGCGTTCAGGGTCTTTCATGTTGACAGTGCCACCCGTTGTGTGAAAATTTTTTGAATGACATCATATTGTCATGGTGCTCTCGTTTCAGCAAGCCCTTTCAGCAAGGGAGAAGAGAGCATGGCGAAGAGGACTTACAAGGGCAGCTGCCATTGCGGCAAGGTGCGATAGGAGGCGGCTTTCGATCTCGATGCCGGGACGACCAAGTGCAATTGCGCCTTCTGTATCAATGTCGCCACCCTGGATGATGTCGATCCGACCGTCCTCGCCGAGGTGTCGGTGGAATATCGGGATGGCCGCAACGACCGATGGGAAGAAAGACCTGCCGAGGTTCGCCATCTCTGACGGGCGCACCGAGCAATTGCTTTCAGTTGACAATATATTGTCAATGTGGCAAATGCATTGCATAAGCTTCATCTGACAGCGTGTTGTCAAATTGGTGGGCGGCAAAGTGGGGTCTGCCTGGGCCCGGAAAGCAGGAGTGACGGTTATGAAACTGACCTATAAGGGAAGCTGCCATTGCGGAAATATCCGCTATGAGGCCGATGTCGACCTCGATGCCGGCACCGGCAAGTGCAATTGCTCGATCTGCTGGAAGCGGCGCTATTGGGGCGCGATCGTAAAGCCCGACGGTTTCCGCTTGCAGTGTGACGAAGCCAACATCGCCGACTACCAGTTTAGCAGCAACAGCGTGCATCACCGTTTCTGCAAGATCTGTGGCGTCGCGGCCTTCGGCCACGGCTACATCGAGGAGATCGGCGGTGCCTATTATTCGGTCAACGTCGCCTGCCTCGACGACCTCGATCCGGCGGTGCTCGCCGAGGTGCCGGTGCAATATATGGACGGACGCAACAACAACTGGTTCCACGCGCCGGCCGAGACGCGTCATCTCTGACGTCTGGCAATGGCGGCTGGTCATATCCGACGAAACTCGAGATTGTATGTGACCTCTTCTCCAGTCCGGGGGTCGATGGCTGGTGCGCCGTAGATCACCAGCCTGTCGCCTTCCACGTAGAACGGGCGGATCAGATCGGACATGCCCCAGGCCGGGTTCCAGCTCGCATCCAGCTGGTGGATGACCCGGCCATCCTCAAGCCTGTAGGATCCGGCATAGGCGAGCATCGAGTCGAACAGCGCCGCCTTTTCGTCGCTCGTCGGTACGGCGCCTTTCAATGCGGGGCGATCACGCCTCACCACGACGGCGCTGACGCGGCCATCGGGATAGTAGGAGAGGTAGCCGATAGGATCGGCCCCCATGGCATCGCTGGTTTCGCCGGTGGCGACAACCTTGCGTTTCCAGGAGAGCATCTTCCAGGTGCCGAGCAGTTTGGAAGCGTTCGCCATGACCCACCTGTTTTAATCTTAGGGTGGCCTAAAATAACAGATGCACGCTGCCGGGCAAAGAAGGCAGCGATGCGCAACAGGCCAGAGCCTGACATCCGGCCAAAGAAAAAAGGCCCCCGAACATCGGGGGCCTTCGGACTGTCTCTGTTTTTTTCGTCTCAGCGGTCGCCGAGGTCGCGCACTGCTCCGCGGTCGGCCGAGGTGGCGAATGCGGCATAGGCCTTGAGTGCCGTTGTTACCTTGCGCTTGCGCTGCTCGGCCGGCTTCCAGCCCTTGGCGTCCTGCTCGGCGCGGCGGCTCGCAAGCTCCGCCTCGTCGACGCGCAGGCTGATCGTGCGGTTCGGGATGTCGATGTCGATCATGTCGCCTTCGCGCACGAGACCGATCGTGCCGCCATTGGCCGCTTCCGGAGAAACGTGGCCGATCGAGAGGCCGGAGGTGCCGCCGGAGAAGCGGCCGTCGGTGATCAGCGCGCAAGCTTTGCCGAGGCCCTTCGACTTCAGGTAGCTCGTCGGATAGAGCATTTCCTGCATGCCCGGGCCACCCTTCGGGCCTTCGTAGCGGATGACGACCACGTCGCCGGCCTTGATCTCGTTGCCGAGGATCGCCTTGACCGATGCATCCTGGCTTTCGAACACGCGGGCGGGGCCGGAGAACTTCAGGATGCTCTCGTCGACGCCGGCGGTCTTCACGATGCAGCCGTCGATGGCGATGTTGCCCTTAAGCACAGCGAGGCCGCCGTCCTTGGAGAAGGGATGTTCGACCGAGCGGATGACGCCCTTTTCGCGGTCGGTGTCGAGCTCGTCCCAGCGCGCCTCCTGGCTGAAGGCAACTTGCGTCGGGATGCCGCCCGGCGCCGCGCGGAAGAAGTTGCGCACCGTTTCGCTCGATGTGCGAGTGATGTCCCATCGGTCGATGGCGTCGCCGATCGTGGCGCTGTGGACGGTCGGGCAATCGCGGTTGATGAGGCCGCCTTTCTCGAGTTCGCCGAGGATCGACATGATACCGCCGGCGCGGTGCACGTCTTCCATGTGCACGTCGCTTTTCGCAGGCGCCACCTTTGACAGGCACGGAACCTTGCGCGACAGCCGGTCGATGTCGGCCATGGTGAAATCGACTTCACCCTCATGGGCGGCGGCGAGAATGTGCAGCACGGTGTTGGTCGAACCGCCCATGGCGATGTCGAGCGCCATGGCGTTTTCGAAAGCCTGCTTGGAGGCGACGTTGCGCGGCAGGACGCTTTCGTCCTCCTGCTCGTAGTAGCGGCGGGCAATATCGACGACCAGATGGCCGGCCTCGACGAAGAGGCGCTTGCGGTCGGCGTGGGTCGCGAGCGTCGAGCCGTTGCCGGGCAGCGACAGGCCGAGGGCCTCGGTCAGACAGTTCATCGAATTGGCGGTGAACATGCCGGAGCAGGAACCGCAGGTCGGGCAGGCGGAGCGCTCGATGACCTTGACGTCCTCGTCGGAAACATTGTCGTCGGCGGCTGCGACCATGGCGTCGACCAGATCGAGCGCATGCGTCTTGCCGTGCAGCACGACCTTGCCGGCTTCCATCGGGCCGCCGGAGACGAAGACGGCGGGGATATTGAGGCGGAGCGCCGCCATCAGCATGCCGGGCGTGATCTTGTCGCAGTTCGAGATGCAGACCATGGCGTCGGCGCAGTGGGCATTGACCATGTACTCGACCGAGTCGGCGATGATCTCGCGCGACGGCAGCGAATAGAGCATGCCGTCATGGCCCATGGCGATGCCGTCGTCGACGGCGATGGTGTTGAATTCCTTGGCGACGCCGCCGGCCGCCTCGATCTCGCGGGCGACGAGCTGGCCGAGATCCTTGAGGTGCACGTGGCCCGGCACGAACTGGGTGAATGAGTTCACCACTGCAATAATCGGCTTGCCAAAATCGCTGTCCTTCATGCCCGTCGCGCGCCAGAGGCCGCGGGCACCGGCCATGTTACGGCCATGGGTGGTGGTACGTGAGCGATAGGCAGGCATGGGCATGTTCCTTCACGGACAGGGCATTGCGCGAAATATGGCGATCCTTATCGCCACAGAAGGGGCTACCTAGCGCAAAATTGCGTGCACGTCATCTTTTGCGTCAGATTATTTCGACGCCGCGCGCCTGCATTTCGCGGGGTTTTCTGTCCCTTCGAGTGTCAATCTAGCCGCGCATGAATGCCTTGGACAGCACCAATCGGGAGGCTTTACGGAAATCTTATGCCGGGCGCGCGAAGTCGGAATCGAATCCGGACGCCTGATGGAGCTAGGTTCCCCTCATCGAATACGGATGAGTTCCATGTCTCTTCACGATTTCAGCTTGCGTCATCATGTCCGGAGCCTTCTGCCCGATATGGGTTTGCGCCAGCGGCCCGTTACTGTCGAGGCGAATGCAGATCCCCTGGATGTGCTACTGCTTCGGCTGAGCGCGGTTCGCCGCCTGCGTGAGCATCATGTCTGGGAGGCTGTCCGCGTGATCCGGGAACTGCCCGGTCTCGCCGTGGACGAGTGGCCGTCGCGTCGGTTCCGCGATCTGATGGCGGCCGATGCCCTGGTCGATGCGGTCATCCACCTGACGTCTACGACTGAGGCAAAGCTCTGTCTCAGAACACTCAGCCACGAACTCGGGCTTTGGACCTGTGCGCTGCGCTATCAGCCGCCAGGTGCGGGTCGGCTCACGTTCAAGGCGCGGCATGCCGATCTGGCCGCCGCAATCCTCGGCGCCTTCCTGCGCTCCTGCCGCAGCTATCAGCTTGCCATCGCGGCTACCGACCGCGGCCAGTTTCCCACCTGAAGGATATTTCCATGAACATGCACTCGTTGCGCCTCGACGGGGCGATCACGGCGCTCGTCACACCGTTTCGCGACGGCAAGGTCGATGTCGCCGGTCTGATGTCGCTGGTCGAATGGCAGATACGCCACGGCATCTCCGGCATCGTCGCTTGCGGTACCACCGGCGAGGCGCCGACGCTGTCGCGTACCGAGCGGACAATGGTGATCGAGCGCTGCGTCGAGGTCGCCGAGCGGAAGATCCCCGTTATCGCCGGAACCGGCACCAACAGTACCGAGACGACGATCGACCTGACGGCGGAAGCCAAGGCGCTCGGCGCCGATGCGGTGCTCATTGTCGCGCCCTATTACAGCAAGCCGTCGCAGGAGGGGCTCTATCGGCACTTCGAGGCGGTAACCAGGGCGGTCGATTTGCCGGTCATCCTCTACAACGTGCCCGCCCGCACCGGCGTCGATCTGACACCGCGAACGCTTGAGCGGCTGGCGGAGCTTCCCGGCATCGTCGGCATCAAGGATGCGACCGGCGACATCGGCTGGCTTCTTTCGATGTCGGCTGAGCTGAAAAACCGCCTTCGTCCGCTTTCCGGCCATGACCAGACGGCGCTGCCGTTCAATCTTTGCGGCGGACACGGCACCATATCGGTGGCGTCCAATGTCGTTCCGCGGCTGGTGGTGGCGATGCATCAGGCAATCACGACCGGCAATACAGGGGCGGCGCTTGCCATCCATGAACGGATAAGGCCGTTGCTGGTGGCACTGGAGCGCGAGACCAATCCGGGACCGATCAAATATGCGCTGCATCTGGCGCGCGCCCTCAGCCCCGAACTGCGCTTGCCATTGACGCCGGTTGCGGCGGAAACGGCGGCCGAGATTCGTGCGGCACTCGAGCCGCTCACCGAACTTCCGTCCTCCACCCATATCGGCCGCGGCGTCCGCATCGCGCTCGCGAGCTGAGTTCCCTCAACAATTCCCGTCCTGCCAGCATCCCCTCATTCGTTGAGCTCGGCGCGCGGGACCTTATGCCAAAAAGGAGACAGATCATGTCACGCTTGCCGCATCTTGCCGCTCAAGCCGAGCAGCGCCGACGCGCCCAGGGCAACATCGAGAACCGCCACGATAACGACAGCGCGGTTCGCGACGCCTTTCTCGGCATCGGCGTCCGCCTCGGTATCGTTCTCGGCCTTGCCTATGGCATCCAGGCCGCCATTCCGTGGATTGCCGGTTAAGCCTTTTTCCGATCAACGAGGATCATTCCATCATGGGCAGTACGCAGCAGATTCGGCGTGGTTTTCGCGCGCGCGCACGTTTCGTGTTGGCCGCGATAGGCACGGCTGGTGGGTCGTTTCCGACCGCAAGGGCGTCGTTGGCGGCCTCTTCACCAACGAGACGGCGGCGATCCACTTCGCTGTCGAGGCCAGCGATCGGCATCCGGAGGAGGTGTGCCGCGCGCCGGAAGGTGCAGCCATCGATCTCGATACGTTTTCCCGTCCACCGAAGCCGCGCCGTGCCCACTCCTGACAGCGCTTGAGGCCGACATTGCCGACGAACCATTGCCGGACTGTTCGATCGGGAAACCGTCGGGAGGCCCTGGAGGAGGCCGCATTCGCGGTCTCCCATCGAGATTGTTGCTGTTGCTTGCAAAGCAGGTGACGCGGGTCCATTCTTTCGAAGCCATCATGTCCCGGCTGGCTCCGCATTCGCCGTGCCAGCCTGGTTCGTTCGAAGGTTCGTCGTCGATGAACTGCCACGAGTGCGGTTGCGAGATCCAAGGCGGGTTTGCGTTTTGCCCGAATTGCGGTGCCAAGCAGCATAGCCCGTGTCCCGGTTGCGGCGCACTCTGCCCGCCACACTTCTCCTTTTGTCCCACCTGCGGCACCCGGCTTGGAAGCCCGGCACCAATAAAGCCGACGGTTTCGCCACCTGCGACGGCACAGACGCCTCGGGCGCGACCTTCTGGCGGAGAGGAGGCGGGCGCCGACCGCCGCACAGCCACCATTCTCTTTGCCGACCTCTGCGGCTTTACTGGTCTCAGCGAGCAGGTGGATCCGGAAGTCCTCAGGGCTTTCCAGAACGAACTCTTCGAAGAACTGACCGAGGCGGTCGAGGCTTACGGTGGCTTCGTCGACAAATTCATCGGCGACGCGTTGCTGGCCCTCTTCGGCGCGCCGGTGGCGCACGAAGACGACTCCGAGAGAGCGCTTCGTGCTGCGCTCGACATGACCGTTCGGGCAAGGCGGGTCGGCGAACGCTGGCAGCGGCGGATCGGCGAGCCACTGAACCTCCATATCGGGCTCAACACCGGAACCGTCGTGGCGGGGCGTTTGGGCGCTGGCGACGGCAAGGCCTATTCGGTGACCGGCGACGCAGTCAACACGGCGCAGCGGCTGCAAACGCTGGCAGGGCCTGGGGAGATCCTCGTCGGGCCTGTGACCTATCGGTTGACCTGCCACGCCTTTGCCTACGAGGCGCTTGGCGCGATGACGCTGCGCGGCAAAGCGGAAAGCGTCGAGGTCTACAGGCTGACGCAGTCTCTGGAGGCACCGCGCACGGCACGCGGTCTCGAAGCGCTGGGGCTCGGTGCGCCGCTGATCGGACGTGAGGCGGAGATGAAGCGCCTCATTGATTGCCTCGAGCTTGCCTGCGGCGGGACGGCGCAACTGGTGCGTCTGACGGGAGAGGCAGGGCTCGGAAAATCGCGGCTGATCAAAGAATTCCTCGAACGGGTGGCCGCGGATCCGCGCTTTTCGAACGTCGTCGTTCGCCGCGCCGGCAGTTCGTCGCTCGGAGAACCGTCCTATGGCGTTCTCGCGGCGGTGCTGCGCGGTGCCTACGGGATTTCGATGAGCGACAGCCTGCAGCGGACGACAGAGCTACTCGCCGCGGGACTGGCCGAGATCGGATTTGCGCAAGACAAGCTCGAACAGCTCGTACCGCTGTTTCTGCGGATCCTGGGCTTGGGTTCCCAGGATGAGCTGTTGCGCCATGTGGAGCCGGAACAGATGCGCCGGCAGCTTTTCGCAGGGGTGAGGGCGATTTTTGAACGACGCCTGTCACGAACGCCCTTACTGCTCGTGATCGAGGATTTGCACTGGGCCGACGCTGCCTCGCTCGAGGCCATATCCTTCGTCCTCGAGCGGACGGAAGGCAGCCCGTTGATGCTGCTGACCACCCAGCGGCCCGACGCCGATGCCGATCAGCTGAAGCCCGGCCATACAAACTTGACGGCGTTGCGCCTCGCACCGCTTTCGGAAGCCGACAGGCGTCGGCTGCTTGCGGCATTCTTCGGTAGGGATGGGCTGCCTCAGGCGCTCGCCGAGCGCATCTTGGCACGGGCCGGGGGCAATCCCCTGTTCATCGAGGAAATCGTGCGCGGCCTGATCGATGTATCCGCCGTGCAGCGGGTCGGCTCGACCTGGCGGGTGGTGGAGCGCGAAGCGGCCGCCGACATTCCGGTGACCATCGAGGCGATACTGCTCGGCCGCGTCGATCGGCTACCGCCGGACGCCCGCCGAATGCTGCACCACGCTGCGATGATCGGGCCGCGATTCGATGCGGATCTGCTGCAAGCGGTTTCGGGGCGGACACCGGTGGATACGATTCTTGATCTGCTCTGCGATGCGGAGATCATCGAAGAAGCCAGGGACGGCGGCGGGTTCCTGGGCACACAGACCTATCGGTTTACCCAGACGTTGCTGCAGGAGGTGGTCTACAACAATCTGCTGCTCAGTCGGCGCACGGACGGGCATGCATTAATCGGCAAGGTGCTGGAGCGCCGGTTCGGCGAGGATACCGACCGGCCCGAGGAAATGGCGCTGCTCGGCCACCATTTCGGCCTCTCCGAACAGAAGGCCAAGGGCGCACATTACCTGGTCGCGGCCGGAGACCGGGCGCGGGCGCTCTATGCCAATGATGATGCCATCCGGCTTTATGAACAGGCGATGGCGGCACTGGCGGCCACCGGCGAACAGGGCCCCGAATGGCTTGCCGCACGCGAACGCGTCGCTGATCTCCTGGGCCCGACCGGCCAGCGTGAGGCGGCGGTTCAGCACTACGGCGCACTGTTGGAGATTTACAGCGCCATGGACGACCGGATTGCCGCGGCACGAATCCGGCGCAAGTTCGGCCATCATCTCTGGGAAACCGGGCGGCGTGACGAGGCGTTGGCTTCCTTCGCGGCAGCCGCCGAGCTGCTCGAAGGCGTGAGCGCGCCGATTGAAGGTGCGCATCTTTCACAGGAATGCGGCCACCTCGCCTTCCGCATGGGAGACTATGCCGGCGCCCTCAAGGCGGCGGACGACGCCCTGGATCGCATTGCGGCATATACGCCGGAGACCCCAGAGACTGAGCGGGAGGCGATGCGGGTCATGGCCGAAGCGCTGAACACCAAGGCCGTGACGCTTGCCCGCCTTGGCCGCAGCGCCGAAGCGATCGGTATCGTCGAGCGAAGCGTCGCGGCAGCGGAAGGCGCGAACCTGTTGAATGCCGCCTGCCGCGGCTATACCAATCTGGCGGTGTTCTACGCGGTCACCGATCCGAGACGTGCGATTGAGGTTTGCCGCTGCGGTTTCGACATGGCAAGGCGTATCGGCGACCTCGGTTTTCAGGCGCGTCTGCTCGCCAACCTTGCCGTCGCCTATTGCACCTTCACCGATCGCTGTGCGCCGGACGGCGTGCCGGCAGCCGAGCGCGCGATTGCGATTGACCGGGAACTCGACCAGCGCGACCACTTGCCGGTGTCGCTGCTGGTGCTCGGCCAGATCCATCAGTGTCATGGCCGGGCAGATGTCGCCCGCGGCCTTTATCAGGAGGCGCTCGACCTTTGCGGAGAAACGCAAGAGGCGCAGCTCCTGTTTCCGTGTTATGATGGCTTGGCGACGCTTTGCCTGGAAGCCGGCGATCTCGATGCAGCGGAAAGGTACTTCGCCTTGGCGAGAGACATATGTGCGCAACATGGTCTCGATCCCGAGGCGTTGATGATTTTGCCGTTTCTCGACTGATACTTCCGATCGTCGCCTGGGGCGCGGCGTCTGCGCTTTGATTGCTGCACACAGTTTGCCGGAGAAAAAGCGCCTGCCTTGCCACAAGGCGTAGCTGGAGCGTTCCGGCCGGGATGAGGAGACGAAACATGGTTGAGCCGCTGAGTGGACGGCCGTTGCAGCTGGGCGACCGAGCGCCGAACGTGGTGCTCGACGCAATCACGCAGGAAGGTCAGATCGCCCTTGATGATTTTCGCGGCCGCAAACCGGTCCTGGTCGGCCTGTTCCGCGGCCTGCATTGTCCGTTCTGCAGACGGCAGATCGCCGCCATGGCGCAACTCGACGGCGCCTTGCGGGAGCGGGGCATCGAGAGCCTGACGGTGGTCAATACGCCGATCGATCGAGCGCGCCTCTATTTCCGTTATCATCCTGTGCCGAATTTGCTGGCCGCCGCCGATCCGGAACGGGTCTCGCATCGGGCGTTCGGGCTGCCCAACCTCGAATTCACCGAGGACGAGGACGCCTGGCCGTACAAGATCGCCCAGAAGACGATCATGGCGATGAAGGTGAATATGCCGGGCGAATTGCCGGAACCGATGGACCCGATCGCAGCTATGGCCTATCTCGACAAGGCGGAAGACTACCAGATCACCGAGGCTGACGAACGGATGATAGCGACCGGGGCCGGGCAACTCGTCGGCGAGTTCCTGCTCGATCGTGATGGCGTTGTGTGCTGGAGTTTCACGGAAGTCCCGGACGGCGGCCAGAACATGTTCGGCGCCCCGCGTCGCGACGAATTGATGTCCGCCGCCTCCGCCATGGTGCATTAAGGCGTCGACTTTGGATGGTTATCCGTCGACGGCGGTTGGTGTCGGCGGCGGTCCTGGAACAAGGCCCCGTCGGTCCGGTGATCGACGGGGTTTTTCGTCGCGGCGTTATCGCAAAACCGCTGCGCACTTTCGCGCGACATGCTTTAGCCGAGCGAAGCGATCGCCTCGTCGATCAGTGCGATGATCTCCTTTGGATGCGATGCAAGCGAAGCGTGGCTGGCATCGAGGGTGATGATCTTCTTTGCCTTGATGCGTTCAGCCATCCACTCTCGGTTTCTGGCGGGATCATGTTGTCGTGGCGCGATACCTGATACCAGCTGGGCTTTTCCTTCCAGGCCGGCGACCCTGCCTTGTCCTCGAAGCAACGCCCGGCAATCGGCTTCTGCGTCACCGCCATGACCAGCGCGTCGGTCTCGTTCAAATCCTGGCCGAAGCTCTGGCGGAAGGTGTCTTGCGCCAACCAGAGGAAGCCATCCTTGTCGGGCCGGATACTGGCAGCACCGGAGGGTGGGTCGCGCCGCGCAAAGATGCTGCCGAGGCTGTCGCCCTCATCGGGGGCGAAGGCCGCGACATAGACCAGGCCGATGACATTGGCTGCATGGCCGGCGCCGCTGATCACCGCGCCGCCATAGGAGTGGCCGACAAGCAGGGTCGGGCCATCAAGCGATTCCGCCAGTTTGCGCGTGCGCTCGACGTCGTCGGCAAGCGAGGTCAGTGGGTTCTGCACTGCGGCGATCCTGTAGCCCTTGGCGTGGAGTGGCGGGATCACGTGACGCCAATGGGAAGCATCGCCCCAGGCGCCGTGTACGAGCAGGATGTTCTTGACGGCCAGGCATTGTCCGTTCCTTTCTCATTCAGAGAAGATGAGGTCGGCACGACGTCGCGTTCGCGTATCGAGACGGGAGATGGGTGGCCGGCCGTTGGTCTACGGATGCGATTAAAGGTCTGCGGGTGCGATCGGATTGCGAATGCAAACTAGGG
Source organism: Sinorhizobium sp. NFACC03 (assembly GCF_900103435.1). Classification (NCBI taxonomy): domain Bacteria; kingdom Pseudomonadati; phylum Pseudomonadota; class Alphaproteobacteria; order Hyphomicrobiales; family Rhizobiaceae; genus Sinorhizobium; species Sinorhizobium sp. NFACC03. The sequence goes on along the minus strand of NZ_FMXF01000010.1, from coordinate 15,579 downwards.
CGCGGAACGGGGCGCTTCCATGGCGCAGGACATTAAACTTCGTACAGAATTGGGATGGGTGGAGGGTGTCGCCAACCGGCGCGCCTCGGGACAAACGAAAAGGGCCTCTCGATTTCTCGAAAGGCCCTTGGAATTCGAATGGTGGGCGTGACAAGGATCGAACTTGTGACCCCTACGATGTCAACGTAGTGCTCTCCCGCTGAGCTACACGCCCATCCGATGTCGGCGCATAGACCACAAAACCCGTTGTCGCGTCAATAGGGTTTTCGAAGGTTTTTTGAGAGAAATTTCGAAGGCATGTGTTTTCCCATCCGGGGGTCGGTCGCGGCGGCCTGGCGAGGGCCCGGATTTGCGGGATTCCTGCTAAGGCCTTGAAACGAAAAGACCGCCGGAGATCCTTGTGGATCGCGGCGGTCGATCGGAAATCGTCTTGGCTTGTCGCCACAGTGTGCCGCAAGCGGCAGCGACTGTGGAAAACCGTGGTGGCTCAGGCGGCGGCCAGCATCTTGTTGACCTCGTCGACGAGGTCGCGGAGGTGGAAGGGCTTCGAAAGCACCTTGGCATCCTTCGGCGCCTTGGAGTCGGGATTGAGCGCAACGGCGGCAAAGCCGGTGATGAACATGACCTTGAGGTCCGGATCGAGTTCGGTCGCGCGGCGCGCCAGCTCGATGCCGTCCATCTCGGGCATGACGATGTCGGTGAGGAGAAGCGAGAAGGGCTCCTCGCGAAGCCGGTCATAGGCGCTGGCGCCGTTGTCGTAGGACATGACCTTGTAGCCGGCCTTTTCGAGCGCCTTGACCAGGAACCGGCGCATATCGTTGTCGTCTTCGGCAAGAAGGATTTTCGCAGTCATGAATTCGGCCGTGCTTCTCTTTTTTCAGTTTATTGCGCGTAGATTGCGGCGTTTTATCCAAACCCCAACGCGGTAAATATCTCGTGAACGCGGGACGTCAATTCCCCGGTAGCTGTGATTGGTCACTATGGACACAGAGCGGACCAACTGGCAACATGATGACAATTGTAAGAACCGCATATGGTAAAAAAGGGTTCAGATGGGGGAAATTGCGGAGAGGGAACTGTTCGAGGTCCTGGAACCTCCGATCCAGCGCATTCCCTTTGTGTTCAATTCACCGCATAGCGGCCGGTCCTATCCCCAGCGCTTTCTCGATCAGTCGCGGCTCGACGCTGTTTCGATTCGTCGGTCTGAAGACCACTATGTCGATGAGCTGTTCCAGAACGCGACTTTTCTCGGAGCGCCGATGCTGCTGGCGCATTTCCCGCGCGCCTTCCTTGACGTCAACCGTGAGCCCTATGAGCTTGACCCGCGCATGTTCGACGGCCCGCTGCCGCCGCACGCCAATATCAGCTCGATGCGTGTCGCCGGCGGCCTCGGCACGATACCGCGGCTGGTCGCCGAGAACATGGAGATCTATCGCGGACGTTTCCCGGTGGAAGACGCGCTGACGCGGATCGAGACGATCTACAAGCCCTACCATGCCACCCTGCGCAAACTGATCGCGCGCACCCACGTGCAGTTCGGCCTGTCGGTGCTGATCGATTGCCACTCGATGCCCGGGAACGTGCATCTGCCCGGCAGCGCCCAGCGTCCCGACTTCATCATCGGCGACCGCTACGGCACCAGTGCCGCGGGTGAACTGTCGCGCGCCGCAGTCGATCTGTTGCAGCAGCTCGGCTATAGCGTCGTGCGCAACAAACCCTATGCGGGCGGGTTCATCACCGAGCATTACGGTCGCCCGACACGCGGGCTGCATGCGCTGCAGATCGAGATCAACCGGGCGCTCTATGTGGATGAGACGACGCTGGTGCGCAAGCCCGGCTTCGGCGTGCTGGTTGCAGATCTCACGACCTTCGTCGCGTCGCTTGCCCGCCATGTCGAAGACTACGGCGCCTACCTCCCGCTCGCAGCGGAGTGACCTTCGGATTATCTGTCGCGGAGCTTCAAAAAAAACCGCGCCAACGGCGCGGTCAAGTCTAGGGAGGAAACACCCAAGGAGGGTATTTACAGTCACAGGTGACTGTACCCAAACCTTAATATTGCACTGCACAAATGTCAAGTTGAAGCAGTGAAGACTTTTGCAGTGCATCAAACGTTTTTCAGTCGAAAGCGGTATCTGAACCGATTGAAACGCTAGAATTATGAAAACACAGGCGATTTGGCGGCCGCTGCCATCGCATCAGCGCGTTTGCCTTTCGGTAAATTTCGTCTATGCAGGACGAACCTTCCTTCGTCCATGCTTCCCTGAGAGAGAGCCATGCTGCCTGACCGCGCCTTCTTCGATCGCCTTGCTGAAGCTGCCAAGGCAGAGACCCTGCCGCGATTCCGGATCGGCACCAGCGTGGTCAACAAGATCGAAGGCGGCTTCGATCCGGTAACGGAGGCGGACCAGTCGGCGGAAGCTGCGATCCGTGCGCTGATCGAGAAGCATTTTCCGGAGCATGGCATCCTTGGCGAAGAGCATGGCAATGTCGGGCTCGACCGCGAATATGTGTGGGTCATCGACCCGATCGACGGCACGCGCGCCTTCATTTCCGGCCTTCCGGTCTGGGGCACGCTGATCGGCCTCTATCGCAATGGCGAAGCGGTCATGGGCCTGATGGATCAGCCGTTCACCGGGGAGCGCTATTTCGCCGATGGTGAGAAGGCGACCTACCGGGGTCCCGGTGGCGAAAAGGTGCTTTCGACCCGTGCATGCAATTCGCTTTCGGATGCGGTGCTGTTCACCACATCGCCGCACCTCTACACCGGCGCGTTCAAGACTCGCTACGAGGCGCTGCAGAGCAAGGTCCGGCTCTTCCGATACGGCTGCGATTGCTACGCCTTCGCGCTGCTCGCCGCGGGTCATATCGACCTGGTGATCGAATGCGGACTGAAACCCTACGACGTCGGCGGCCTCATTCCGCTGATCGAGCAGGCCGGCGGTATCGTCACCAACTGGCAGGGCGGACCGGCGGAAATGGGCGGCGAAGTCATCGCTGCCGGCAGCGCCGAACTGCATGCTCAGGCGCTGGAAATCCTCAAAGGCTGAGGCCGCCACGCTCCGGCGCTGATACCGAAGCGAGATGCGAAATCAAACGATTGGCGAGTGTGCCCGCCTGTATCAGGCGGCGCTGTTTTCGCGTTCGTCACCCTCTTCGGGGATGACAAAGGCAAGGATCGCGGCCATCGCCTGGGCGCGATAGCGATCCGCTTCATGCAGCAGTTCGTGGCGGGCGCCATCGATCGGGATCATCTGGGCGGCGCGGAAGTTGCGCGCCAACCACTCGACGGCGAGATGCGGCACCAGACGGTCAGCCGTCGGCGCCAGGATGATCGTCGGCAGGGTGATGCGCGTCAGATGCTCGCGACGGATGACGCGGCGCATGGCGCGGAAGGCCTCGCTCAGCCAGCGCGCGGTGGGCGGGCCAAGCCTCAGTTCCGGATGCGTGTCGGTCAGTGCGATGTTGCGCAGGTAGCGGCGCCGGTCCGCCGTCAGCACGTTGCTTTCGAACGGGCGGTTGCCCTTGTCGGGATGGGCCGGCAGGGTGCCGAGGCCGATGCAGCGCATGAGGGTCGCAATCGCCGCAATGCTGGGCTCGCCGAGCGCCTGTCCGCCAAGGCCGACGAAGGGTGCCAGCACCACCAGCCGGTCGATCCGGCTTGCTAGCATCGGTGCCAGCGACAGGGCAACGAGCGCACCCATGGAATGGGCGACGATCGAGAAGGGCAGGCGCGTATCCGGCAGCACGATCTGTTCGAGGAAGGTGCTGAGGTCGCGTTCATAGTCGGAGAAGTGGTCGACGTAGCCGCGGCCCGGGTGTGGCAGCAGCCGCTCGGAGCCCGCCTGGCCGCGCCAGTCGAAGGTTGCGACCCAAAGACCTGCAGCCGTGAGATCAGCGATCGTCTCGAAATATTTCTCGATCGATTCGTTGCGGCCCTGCAGCAGGACGACCGTGCCGCGCGCAACAGGCTGTTTCGTCCTGAAGATCGCGTAGCGAATCTTGCGACCGCCGACGCCATCGAAGAACCCAGCCACGTAGTTTTCCGGGGTCGGATTGTCCGGTGTCGAGTGGAGGATCGAGGTCATGACGTGGTGACGGCCAAGAGCGGGTTGATCGGTATCATCAAGGGATAGGCGGCAGGGTCTCAGTCGTCAAAGAAAAAAGCCGGAAACGGTGGGTGAAATCCGGACGATCACCGTTTCCGGCTGCTGAAGAGGAAGGGACGTATCACTTCAGCCTGGGAGTTGCCGCCCAGAGTTTTCTTCTAGCCCACCGGGGCTGAACGGAAGCCGAAGCGGCCGTTCATGTCGGGTTCACGGGAAAATCGTAAGCGCTCGCGTCTTGAAGTCGCGAATTTGCCTCCCCAAATCAGGGTCACGGGCGCCGAAGACGGGTCCGTTCACCGGTCTTGCCGCTGCCAGAATGGGGTGGCCGACCAGACATCGCAAACCGTTGCTCCAAGGAGGACACAATGCGTCACTTTGATTTCTCTCCCCTTTACCGTTCCACCGTTGGCTTTGATCGCCTGTTCACGATGCTCGACAGCCTCGGTCAGCCGGGTGAAGCCCAGACCTATCCGCCCTACAACATCGAACGCACCGGCGAAAACGCCTACCGCATCACCATGGCAGTTGCTGGCTTTGACGAGAGCGAGCTTTCGATCGAGGCCCGTGAGCACACTCTGACGGTCAAGGGCGAAAAAGCCGAGGAAAAGGGCGACGAAAGCCAGTTTCTCCATCGTGGCATTGCCAAGCGTGCCTTCGAGCGTCGCTTCCAGCTCGCCGATCACGTGGAGATCAAGTCCGCTTCGCTGAAGAACGGCTTGCTGCACATCGACCTCACCCGCGAGATTCCGGAAGCAGCCAAGCCCCGCCGGATCGAGATTTCGTCCGTTGCCTCGCAGCCGAAGCAGATCGAGGCCCAGACCCTCTAACCGCGAAGACAATCTCCCAAGACAGGCGGCGTCCCCCAGGGGCGCCGCTTTTTTATTGGTTCATTGAAATCACGCAGTTCCGAAGGGAGACCGCTTCGGACTTTCCTGACTTTCTAAAGCGCGTCACGATCTTTCAGATTCGCTCCTTGCGCTTCAAGTTTTTGATGTTTCGCATGTCGTTGTCGCAAAACCGCTGCGCACTTTTGCGCGACAGGCTTTAGGATCTGGCCGGCGCGGGCACGGCGGAGGCCTGCTTCTTGGCGGCGTAGCGCTGTGCGATGACGGCGCAGGCCATCAGCTGGATCTGGTGGAACAGCATCACCGGCAGCACGATCGCGCCGATGTTCTGCCCGGCGAAGATGGCGCTCGCCATCGGAACGCCGCTCGCAAGGCTCTTCTTCGAGCCGCAGAAGGTGATGGCGATCTCATTCGCCTTGTCGAAGCCGAGCAGGCGGCTGCCGAACATGGTGACGGCAAGCACGAGCGCCAGCATGACGATCTCGATAACGACCAGGACGCCGAGATCTGCCAGCGAATAGGTCTGCCAAAGGCCCGATGTCACCGCCTGGCTGAAGGCGAGATAGACGACCATCAGGATCGAACCGCGATCGACGGGCGCCAAGAGGCCCTTGCGCGCCCGGATCCAGTTGCCGATCAAGGGCTGCAGCAGCTGGCCGGTGACGAAGGGGGCGAGCAGCTGCAGCAGGATCTGCTCCAGTGCATCGAGCGTCACGCCGCCGTGGCTGCCGGCGGTAAACAGCAGCCCGACCAGCAGCGGCGTCAGAAACATGCCGAAGATGTTGGACGCAGACGCCGAGCAGATCGCGGCCGGCACATTGCCGCCGGCCATCGAGGTGAAGGCAATCGAAGACTGCACCGTCGAGGGCAGCACGCAGAGGAACAGGATGCCGGTGTAGAGCGACTGCGGAAGGATCGAGGTCGGGACGAAGCCGATTGCAAGACCGATCAGCGGGAAGAGCACGAAGGTGGAGGCGAGGATCGTCAGGTGCAGCCGCCAGTGCAGGATGCCGGCGATCACCACGTCGCGCGAGAGGCGGGCGCCGTGCAGGAAGAAGACCATGCCGACCGCCACCTTGGTCGCCAATCCGAACCAGGCGGTCGCCTCACCATGGATCGGCAGGACGGATGCCAAGAGCACCGTCGCCAGAAGCAGGATGGTGAAGGTATCGGGAAGGTAGCGGCGCATATCCGGTCACTTGCTGGTGATGAAACGTCTTGCCGGGATCACTCATTATGAAGCAGGATGCAAGGAATAACAGTTATCGCGATTTGGGATGAGTCATGTTGGATCTCGTGCAGTTGCGCAGCTTCGTCGCGCTCGAACAGATGGGCAGTTTCACGCTGGCGGCGGAGAAACTGTCGCTTGGGCAATCGACCGTCAGCCAGCATATTCAAAGGCTTGAGGCCTCGCTCGGGCGAACCCTGGTCGCCCGCGATACCCACCGCGTGTCGCTGACGGCGGATGGGCTGGCACTGCTTGCCCATGCCCGTTCGATGCTGGCGATCGACGGTGAGGTGCGTGCGCTTTTTGCCGAAAGCAGTCTGCGTGGTCGCCTGCGGCTTGGTGTTTCCGAGGATTTCGTCATGAGCCGGCTGCCGGCGGTACTCGAAGATTTCGTCCGTGCTCATCCGTCGGTCGATCTCGAACTGACCGTGGCGCTCAGCGGCGTGCTTTACCAGATGCAGGACAACGGCGAGATCGATCTCGTGCTCGCCAAGCGCAGGCTCGGCGACGTGAGAGGCGAGCTCGTCTATCGCGAGCCGCTCGTCTGGCTCGCCCGCGACCCCGAAAGGATCAGGCGTGACAAGGTGCTGCCGCTGATCGCCTTTCCGCCGCCGAGCATCACCCGCAGCGTCGCGCTCGAAGTGCTCGACCGGCATCGCCTGCCGTGGCGCATCGTCTGCACCTGCGGCAGCCTCAGCGGGCTGACGGCGGCCGCGCGCGCCGGAATGGGGGTGCTCGTGCAGCCGCGCAGCATGGTGCCGCAGGGGTTGAAGGAGATCCCCGCCGGCGCCCTGCCGCCGCTCGAAGACGTCGAGTTCGTGCTGGTGCCGAGCAAGGGCGTGGACCGCAAGCTGAGTGCAGCACTATCGGCCGAGATCCTCTCCAATGTGAGGACACTGCAGGGACAGGCTTGATGCGGGGGATCACCCCGCTCAGGTCGCGAGATGGTCGTCCGGATGGAAAAGCTGGCCGTTTTCCTGGAACTGCTTCAGCACGCGGCGACGAACCGGTCGACGTCGTCGGCCTTCGTCGCAAAGCTGGTCACGAGGCGGTAGAGACCCTGATCCGGCGCAAGACTTCCATCGAGGTCGTGGGGCACGGGCCAGTCGTAGAAGACGGCGCCATCCTGCCTGAGCTTCGTGGCCACGTCTTTCCTGATGATGGGGAAAACCTCGTTGGCGTCCGCCTGCCAGGCGAGGCGGCTCGTCTTCGAGGCGGCGATGCCCTCGGCGAGGCGTGCAGCCATCGCGTTGGCATGGCGCGCGAGGTTCAGCCAGAGATCGCCGGCGAAGTAGGCGTCGAACTGTGCGGAGACGAAACGCGACTTGGAGAAGAGTTGGGCCGAGCGCTTGCGCAGGAAATGCATTTCGTGCGCCTTCGAGAGATCGAAGAGCACCAGCGCTTCGGCGCACCAGCAGCCGTTCTTGGTGCCGCCGAAGGAGACGAGATCGACACCGCGCTTCCAGGTCATTTCAGCGGGCGTTGCGCCAAGGCCGACGAGCGCATTGGCGAAGCGGGCACCATCCATATGCAGCGGCAACTTGTGCGCCTTGGCAACGGCCGCGATCGCCTCGATCTCCGAGAGCGAATAGACCGTGCCGCTTTCCGTTGCCTGGGTCAGCGAGACCGCTGTCGGCTGGCCACCGTGGACATTGTCGAGCGGAAAGCGCCGGATCTCGGCTTCGAGGCGCGCGGCCTCCATCTTGCCCCGCGGTCCATCGACAGGCTTCAGCCTGGCGCCGTGCGAGAAGAATTCCGGCGCGCCGCATTCATCGGCGATGACATGCGCTTCGCGATGGCAGAAGGCGATGCCGCCTGCGCGATTGGCTGTCGCAAGTGCCAGCGAATTGGCAGCCGTTCCGGTGCCGACGAAGAAGACTGCGACATCCCTTTCGAAGATTTCCGCGAACTTCTTCTCCACCTTCCGGTCAAGCTCGCTGGTGCCATAGGCGGACGCATATCCGCCGGCATGCGCCATCAGGCTTTCGGCAATCGCGGGATGGGCGCCAGCCCAGTTGTCAGACGAAAAAATCATCACATTCCACCCTGTATTACAGTCTTTTCGACGGATTTGGCCGACCTTAGCCGAGTTCTCGGCCGGATCAATCACGGTCAGCGGCCGAAAGGCCAACTGGAGACCAGTTTGAAACCAAAAGGAAGAAAACGCCGGAAAGCCGTAATTAAATTATAAAAGCCGGAAACTTCCGGCAATGTTCGGCAAAATCTTCTCTATTATTTGCTGATATGCCTCTTGCGGAGGGGGGTAGTTTCTGGCATAGAGCACATGAAATAGGACAGGTTTGCTGTCCTATTTCGGTCTAGGGACCGGAACAATCGCCGCGAGTGCCTAAAAAAATGGCACCCGGCGTGCGAAGCGGGAGGATTTGCCGGATTTCATCCGGTTGTTATCGCCTGCCGTCAGGATGGTCGCAGACATCAGTGCCTGATGATGCCGTGCTTATTTGCGACCTGATCAGGATCATGAGACGATAGTGCCCCGGCTTTTTGGCGTGCCTTTGCGCGCAACGAAGAGCCATGCGCGGGCGGTGCCATGCCCGGCGGTGCCGGGTTTAACAGGAGGGAAAACGATGACGGATCATTCGCCATCACAGCAATCTGGGCTCAACCTCGCACACAGCGTTGCGACGGCTGAAAAAACGCCCGCATTCCCGACTGGCCTGCCGCGAAAACAGGGTCTCTACGATCCGCGCAACGAACATGACGCCTGCGGCGTCGGTTTCGTCGCGCATATGAAGGGTCAGAAGTCGCACCAGATCGTGCGCGACGGCCTGTTCATGCTCGAAAACCTGACGCACCGCGGTGCCGTCGGTGCCGACCCGCTGATGGGCGACGGCGCGGGCATTCTCGTGCAGATTCCCGACCGCTTCTTCCGCGAGGAGATGGCCAAGCAGGGCATCACCCTGCCGAAGGCGGGCGAGTACGCCGTCGGCCATATCTTCATGCCGCAGGACGATGCGCTCGTCGAACACTTCAAGCAGGTGATCAAGGACGTCGTCGCCGAAGAGGGCCAGGTGCTCATCGGCTACCGCGACGTGCCGGTCGACAACGCGTCGCTGTCGAAGGCGCCCGAGATTGCCGCGACCGAGCCGCGCCATGTCCAGATCTTCATCGGTGCCGGCCGCGACGCCGCCACGAACCCCGAGTTCGAGCGTCGTCTCTTCACGCTGCGCAAGGTGATCTCCAACCGCATCTATGACGAATACAAGGGCGAGGAGAGCAATTTCTACCCGGTATCGCTGTCGTCCTCGACGATCGTCTACAAGGGCATGTTCCTGGCGTACCAGGTCGGCGCCTATTACAAGGACCTGTCCGATCCGCGGTTTGAGAGCGCGGTGGCGCTCGTGCACCAGCGCTTCTCGACGAACACCTTCCCGTCGTGGAAGCTCGCGCATCCCTACCGCATGGTCGCGCATAACGGCGAAATCAACACGCTGCGCGGCAACGTCAACTGGATGGCCGCGCGTCAGGCGTCGGTATCTTCGCCGCTCTTCGGCGAGGATATCTCAAAGCTCTGGCCGATCTCCTATGAAGGCCAGTCGGACACCGCCTGTTTCGACAACGCGCTCGAGTTCCTGGTGCAGGGCGGCTACTCGCTGTCGCATGCTGTCATGATGCTGATCCCGGAAGCCTGGGCCGGCAACCAGCTGATGTCGCCCGAGCGCAAGGCTTTCTACGAATACCATGCGGCGCTGATGGAGCCGTGGGACGGACCGGCGGCAGTCGCCTTCACCGATGGCCGCCAGATCGGCGCGACGCTCGACCGCAACGGCCTGCGTCCGGCCCGCTACATCGTCACCTCTGATGATCGCGTCATCCTTGCTTCGGAATCCGGCGTGCTGCCGGTCGACGAGGACAAGATCGTCAAGAAGTGGCGCCTGCAGCCGGGCAAGATGCTGCTGATCGATATGGAGCAGGGCCGCATCATCTCCGACGAGGAGGTGAAGTCCTCGCTCGCCCAGAAGCACCCCTATAGCAAGTGGCTTGAAGACACCCAGCTCATCCTCGAAGAACTGAAGCCGGTGGAGCCGCGCGCGCTGCGTCGCGACGTCTCGCTCATCGACCGCCAGCAGGCCTTCGGCTACACGCTCGAAGACACCAAGATCCTGATGTCGCCGATGGCGACGACCGGCCAGGAGGCGATCGGCTCGATGGGCACCGATACGCCGATCTCGGCGATGTCGGACAAGCGCAAGCTGCTCTATACCTATTTCAAGCAGAACTTCGCGCAGGTTACCAACCCGCCGATCGACCCGATCCGCGAAGAGCTGGTGATGAGCCTCGTCTCCTTCATCGGACCGCGCCCGAACATCCTCGATCACGAGGGCATGGCCCATGCCAAGCGGCTCGAGGTGCGCCAGCCGATCCTGACCAATGGCGATCTCGAAAAGATCCGCTCGATCGGTCACACCGAGGATCGCTTCGACACCAAGACGCTCGACTTCACCTATGACATTTCGCGCGGTGCCGAAGGCATGCCCGATATGCTCGACCGTCTCTGCGAACGCGCGGAAGCGGCGGTGAAGGGCGGCTACAACATCATCGTGCTCTCTGATCGTCAGGTCGGTCCGGACCGCGTGGCGATCCCGGCATTGCTTGCGACCGCCGCCGTGCACCACCACCTGATCCGCAAGGGCCTGCGCACCTCGGTCGGCATCGTGCTCGAGTCCGGCGAACCACGCGAAGTGCACCACTTCTGTCTGCTCGCCGGCTACGGCGCCGAGGCGATCAACCCCTATCTCGCCTTCGATACGCTGATCGACATGCACAAGCGCGGCGAGTTCCCCAAGGAGGTCGATGCGAGCGAGGTCGTCTATCGCTACATCAAGGCCGTCGGCAAGGGCATCCTCAAGGTCATGTCCAAGATGGGCATTTCGACCTACCAGTCCTATTGCGGCGCGCAGATCTTCGACGCCGTCGGTCTGTCGTCGAAGCTGGTCAACCAGTTCTTCTTCGGCACGGCGACGACGATCGAAGGCATCGGCCTCGAAGAGATCGCGGCCGAGACCGTCGCCCGCCACAAGGCGGCGTTCGGTGCCGACCCGGTTCTTGCCAACACGCTCGACATCGGCGGCGAATATGCCTTCCGCATGCGCGGTGAAAGCCACGCCTGGACCCCGGACGCGATCGCATCTCTGCAGCATGCCGTGCGCGGCAACGCGCAGGACCGCTATCGCGAATTCTCCGAGATGGTGAACAACTCGGCGCTACGCATGAACACCATTCGCGGCCTGTTCACGGTGAAGAGCGCCGAGGCTCTCGGCCGCAAGCCGATCTCGGTCGACGAGGTCGAGCCGGCTACCGACATCGTCAAGCGCTTCTCGACCGGTGCCATGTCCTTCGGCTCGATCAGCCGCGAGGCGCATACGACGCTGGCGATCGCCATGAACCGGATCGGCGGCAAGTCGAATACCGGCGAGGGCGGTGAGGAGAGCGACCGCTACCTGCCGCTGCCGGACGGTTCGATGAACCCCGAGCGCTCGGCGATCAAGCAGATCGCCTCCGGCCGCTTCGGCGTGACCACGGAATACCTGGTCAATGCCGACATGCTGCAGATCAAGGTGGCGCAGGGCGCCAAGCCCGGCGAAGGTGGCCAGTTGCCCGGCCACAAGGTCGATGCGACAGTTGCCAAGACCCGTCACTCGACGCCTGGCGTCGGCCTGATCTCGCCGCCGCCGCACCACGACATCTATTCGATCGAAGATCTGGCGCAGCTGATCTACGATCTGAAGAACGTCAATCCGGAAGCGGACGTCTCGGTCAAGCTCGTCTCGGAAGTCGGCGTCGGCACGGTTGCCGCCGGCGTCGCCAAGGCGCGCGCCGACCACATCACCGTCGCCGGCTTCGATGGCGGCACCGGCGCCTCGCCGCTGACCTCGCTGAAGCACGCCGGCAGCCCCTGGGAAATCGGCCTTGCCGAGACCCAGCAGACGCTGGTGCTGAACGGCCTGCGCTCGCGCGTCGCCCTTCAGGTCGACGGCGGTCTCAAGACCGGCCGTGACGTCATCATCGGGGCGCTGCTCGGTGCCGACGAGTTCGGCTTTGCCACCGCGCCGCTGATCGCTGCCGGCTGCATCATGATGCGCAAGTGCCATCTCAACACCTGTCCCGTCGGTGTCGCCACCCAGGACCCGGTTCTGCGCAAGCGCTTCAAGGGCACGGCCGAGCACGTCATCAACTACTTCTTCTTCGTCGCCGAGGAAGTGCGCGAGATCCTGGCTTCGCTTGGTGTGCGCAAGCTTGACGAGATCATCGGTGCCTCCGAGCTGCTCGAAAAGGACGGTGCACTTGCCCACTGGAAGGCGAACGGCCTCGACTTCTCGAAAATCTTCCACAAGGTGGAAGCCGCCAAGGAAGAGACCTACTGGACCACACGCCAGAAGCACCCGATCGACGACATTCTCGACCGCAAGCTGATCGAGGAAGCCAAGGTCGCGCTCGAAACCAAGGCGCCGGTCAAGATCGAAGCTGCGATCAAGAACGTCGACCGCTCGGCCGGTGCGATGCTCGCCGGTGCGCTTGCCAAGCGCTGGGGCCACAAGGGCCTGAAGGACGACACCATCCACGTGACCCTCAGGGGCACGGCCGGCCAGTCCTTCGCCGCGTTCCTGGCACGCGGCATCACCTTCGATCTCGTGGGTGACGGCAACGACTATGTCGGCAAGGGTCTTTCGGGCGGACGCATCATCGTCCGGCCGCCGGAAAACGCGACGATCGTTCCGCAGGAATCGATCATCGTCGGCAACACCGTGCTTTATGGCGCGATCTCGGGCGAGTGCTACTTCAACGGCGTTGCCGGCGAGCGCTTCGCCGTGCGCAACTCCGGTGCGGTCGCGGTCGTCGAGGGCGTGGGTGACCATGGCTGCGAATACATGACCGGCGGCGTCGTCGTCGTTCTCGGCACGACGGGCCGCAACTTCGCGGCCGGCATGTCCGGCGGCGTTGCCTATGTGCTGGACGAGGAGGGTGATTTCGCCCGTCGTTGCAACATGGCGATGGTCGAGTTGCAGCCGGTTCCGGAAGAGGACGACATGCTCGAGAAGCTGCATCACCACGGCGGCGACATCATGCACAAGGGCATGGTCGACGTCTCCGGCGACATGACGCGTCACGATGAAGAGCGGCTCTATCAGCTGATATCCAACCACCTTCACCACACGGGTTCGCCCCGGGCGAAGGAGATTCTCGATCACTGGACGGATTACCGGCCGAAATTCCGCAAGGTCATGCCGGTCGAATACCGCCGTGCGCTCGAGGATATGGAACGCATGAAAATGGCAGAGGCGGCTGAATAGGAGGCCCCGGTGACCAAGGCTCCCGGTTCATCACAGACTGGTTCGGGGGTCCCTCACGCGCGCTTGTCAAAAGCGCCTGTTCAGACGCAAAGCTTTCAGGATAGTACGATGGGTAAGGTAACTGGATTTCTCGAGATCGACCGGCAAGTGGCAAAGTACCAGCCGGCATCCGACCGCATTCGCCATTTCCGTGAATTCACCATTCCGATGTCAGAACCGGAAGTGCAGAAGCAGGCTGCTCGCTGCATGGACTGTGGCATCCCCTATTGCCATGGGCCGACCGGCTGCCCGGTGCACAACCAGATCCCGGACTGGAACGACCTCGTCTACAACGGCAACTGGGATGAGGCGATCCGCAACCTGCATTCGACCAACAACTTCCCGGAATTCACCGGCCGCGTCTGCCCGGCGCCGTGCGAGGAAGCCTGCACGCTGAACCTCGAAGACACGCCGGTGGCGATCAAGACGATCGAACAGGCGATCGCCGACAAGGCCTATGAGATGGGCTACATCGTGCCGCAGCCGGCCGTCACCAAGACCGGCAAGAAAGTCGCGGTCATCGGCTCCGGCCCGGCCGGCATGGCGGCAGGCCAGCAGCTTGCCCGCGCCGGCCACGAGGTTCACGTCTACGAGCGCGAGACCAAGGCCGGCGGCCTGCTGCGCTACGGCATTCCGGACTTCAAGATGGAGAAGAACTTCATCGACCGCCGCGTCGAACAGATGAAGGGCGAAGGCGTCACCTTCCACTGCGGCATCAATGTCGGCGTTGACGTGCCGATGCAGCGCCTACTCGACGACCACGATGCTGTGCTTTATTGCGGCGGTTCGGAGACGCCGCGTGACGCGGGCATCCCCGGTGTCGAATTCGCCGGTGTGCATGATGCGATGCCCTATCTCGTGCAGCAGAACCGCCGCGTCGGCCGCGAGAACATCGACAGCGTCGGCTGGCCGTCGCAGCCGATCCTCGCCGGCGGCAAGCACATCGTGGTCGTCGGCGGTGGCGATACCGCGTCGGACTGCGTCGGCACCGCCTTCCGCCAGGGCGCGGTCAAGGTGACCCAACTCGACATCCGCCCGCAGCCGCCGGAAAAGGAAGACAAGCTCGCCGTCTGGCCGTTCTGGGCAACGAAGATGCGCACCTCGTCCAGCCAGGCCGAAGGGGCGATCCGCGAGTTCCAGGTGGCAACGCTCGAATTCATCGGCGACGAGGATGGCAACCTCACCGGCGTGAAGTGCTGCCAGGTGGACGATCGCCGCAAGCCGGTCGCCGGCACGGAGTTCATCATCAAGGCGGATCTTGCCTTCATCGCCATCGGCTTCCGCGGTCCGTTTACCAGCAGCGTGCTGAAGGATCTCGGCGACAAGCTGACGCTCAACACCGACCGCCGCGGCTCGACCAACGTGGTTGCCAACGAGCGCGACTACAAGACCTCGGTCGAGAAGCTCTGGACCGCCGGCGACGTGCGCCGCGGCCAGTCTCTGGTCGTCTGGGCGATCCGCGAAGGCCGCCAGGCCGCCCGTGCGATCGACGAGGCGCTGATGGGCTCAACCACCCTGCCGCGATAAACGGTTTACTCCCAAGCATGAAAAAAGCCCCGCAGCGATGCGGGGCTTTTTTGTGGGCTGTTGCCGGAGGCTCGACAGCCTTGGGCGCGGCTGGTTCTAGATGATTTCATTTTTTCGTCGAAACGGTGAAATGATCTAAGTCTTTGAAATAGCGCAATTCCGGACGGAAAACCGCTTCACACTTTTCCTGGAATTGCTTGTCTTATGACATTGGCTGCCGAACAGGTCAGAAAGGAACCGCTGCGGGAGGGTCGCCGCCCTCCCGCAGCGGCGAGGGTCGGATCGTTGGAATTGCGGACCTTTTGATGGGTCGAGCTAGAGTCGGATCGCCCTCGTCTTTCCCTTGAGGCCTGAACGGATACCCGGAGTTCGGCTCCGGATGACAAGCACAGGACAAGCGAAAGATGATGAACGATAGCATCGGGGTCGACATCTCGAAAGACCATCTCGACGTCCACAGGCTGAGCGACGGTGTGAGCCGGCGCTTCGCCAACGACAGCCGTGGCCATAGGACATTGATC